>WHTX01000256.1 GCA_009377505.1 Acidimicrobiia bacterium | reverse complement strand
GCGTGGTGGTCAGCGGCCTGACGGTCGGGCTCACTCTGCTGGTCTCCACCCTCGGCGGCTACGCGTTCGGGCGGTTCCGCTTCCCGGGGCGGGACGCGCTGTTCCTGCTCGTACTGCCCCAGCTCCCCCTCACCATGACGAGCTCGTGCATCGCCACCGCCGATGCCGCGCACGCCTACTACGGGAGGCGCGCCTGGCGGGTGCGCCCCAGCGCCCTGGCCCAGACCATCGGCGGCGCGAACCTCGTCGGTGGCCTCACGGGGGCGATGGCGATGTGCCACGGGTCGGGCGGGGTGAGCGCGCACCACGTCTTCGGGGCCAGGACGTGGCGCGCGCCGGTCATCATCGGCGTGGCGATGCTCAGCCTCGGCGTCCTGTTCGGGCAGAACGTCGTGGCTTGGATCTCGGTCTTCCCCTTGCCCCTCCTGGCGGGCCTTCTCGGCGTCGTCGCCGTTACCCACCTACGCCTGGTGTCGGGGTTGCCGCGGCACCAGCAGGTGGCTGCTCTGGTCCTCGGTATCTGCGGGTTCCACTTCGGCGTCGCCTACATGGTCGTCGGCGTCTCCGCCGGCTTGGCGTTGCGCTACGGCCTGCTCCAGCTGCGCTCACGCCGGTCCCGGCCGACTGCCCAGGTCGCGGCGCCGGCCGGTTCGGATCGTCGGCTGCCCTGAGGCCGCAGGCAATCCGTCGCCGCGAGGGATCGGGCCGTTTCCCTCATCTGTTCCGTGACCTCGGGTTCCGGGTCGATGAGCGCCGTGGCGAGCGGGATGTCCTCACCGTCCTGGCTGTACCGCCAGCCGGGCTCTTCATGGGACATCTCTGACAGCTCCCGACCGGTCATGCCGCCGTATTCCTCGAGGACGGCGCGCATGGTGAGGAGCTCGTCCTCGCTGAAGATGTCAAGGAGAGGACTGCGTCGAGGATCCAGTCGGTCTTGCACCAGACCCAGACGTGTCGCTTCGGGCCCGGACTTCCAGGCTTCGAGACACTGGCGACCTGTAGCTCCCCGGGCGGGCAGGGCGGCCCGGGGAGCTACGCCGTGGCCGTCGCCATGGTGAGGGGCCGAGCGCCCGAGCCGCCCGGCTGAGGGAGGATGACCGGCAGCGGTCGCGCCACGGAGGCCCACCTGGTTGACGCGGCGTAACGGGGGGTACCCAGGAGGCGACCGTGCGGACGGTGACAGTGCTGGGGGGCGACGTGACCAACGACGAGGTGAGCCGCGCAGTTCAGAACCTCGAGCACGACCTCGAGGACCAGGACCCCGCCTTCGTGCGGGGCTTCGAGAAGCTCGGGCGGCTCGAAACCGCCACGCTCGTGTTGGTCATCGTGCTGTTGGCCGCGTGCGTCGTGCTGCTCGCCGGAGGGTTGGCGACGCAGTCAGCGGGGTTGTGGTGCCTGGCGATGCTCGCCTTCGCCGGCGCCTTCGCCGCTGACCACCGCTGCAAGCGAAGCCTCACGGGCCGGGCCGGGCCGCGCGCTGGGCCCTCGCCCCGAGCCTGACGACCGCCTCTGCCCTGGCTGCTCAGGTGGGGCCGGCCGTCACGACGAAAGGCTCGGGTGGCGTCGCCCCGGGCGGCGGGCCCGTCGGCTCGCGAGCCTGAAGGTCCTCGATGTAGGCCGTCCAGGACGGGTCGGAGCGGGCGATGTCCGCCGCCTGCTCGGCGAGGACCGACGAGGCCTCGTCCAGCAGCCACGAGGCCGCCAGCAGGAGCTGCGCCGAGCCGACCAGGTCCTTGCGCACGGCCGCGGGCACGAGCACCTGCGCCGAGAGGGCGGTGACCGCCGCCTCGAGCAGGCGGGACACGACGCCGAGCCCGAGCCCGGTGAGGGTGGTGCGGGCCAGCGCGGCGAATCGAGGCTGGGCCGCTGAGGCGAGCTCGGGGGTGAGGAGGGCCGACTCGCGCTCCCACCCCGCCTCCATCTTCTGCGCCAGCCAGCCCGCGGTACGGTCGAAGCCTGCGGCCATGCCCGAGAGCTTCGTCTTCATCTGGCCGATCTCGGGAGGCTCGGACTCGCCCTCCATGAACAGGATCCCCGTCGTCGCCACCGCGGCCTTGTCGTTCAGGTCGTCGCAGCCCGCGGCCTGGAACCTGGGGTCGTCGTAGTCGAGCGTCGACCGCCCGCTCTCGGCCGCCTCGAGCCACCGCTGGGCGAGCACCTTCAGCGCGTTCGAGTCCCGGCGGATCTCGGCGGCCTGCTCGAGGCCGTTCATCGAGTGGAACCGTTCGTGCTCGCGGTGGAACCGGGCGACGGCGAGCATCCCCTCGAGGGCCGCGCCATCCGGTCCACGGCCGGTCGCTTCCTTCGCCACCCGGCCACCTCCTCGTTCGTCATCTCGACGAGGTTGCGACGGCGGGCTGCTCACCCACCAGGCCGATGGCGGGCCGATCGTTGCTCACGACCTGGTGAGCAGCGTGGTGAGCGACGCGCTCAGCGGCTCCCGTGGAACTCGACGTCCCAGAGCTGCTCGACGATCCGGTCGACGCCGCGCCTGAGGTGGCGTCGGTAGGTGCTGAAGGGCAGGCCGAGCGCCTCGGCCGCCCGCTCCTGCGTCGCGGCGGGGCGCAGGAAGGTGCGGTCGACGGCCCGGTGGGCCTTGGCGTCGCGGGGGTCGGCGGCCAGGGCTCCGGCGGCGTCGTCGAGCAGGTCCGCCAGCGCGTCGGGGCTGGCGCCGGAGTCCCCGCCGAGGTGTTCCCGCAGTGCCCGGGACCGGGTGAGCGGGTTGCGCCGGAGCCGGTCGGGCCGGTGCCGGTCGCGCAGGGCACGGCGCACGGCGTCGGCGAACTCGGGGTGGGACAGCACCGGTGCCTGGGCGTCGGCCGCCAGGGGAAGGGGCGACAGGCGCTCGGTCCCGTCGTCGAGCTCCCGTCGGCCCAACATGTCGAGCCACGCCTCCGGACCGAGCCGGCGCCAGTCATGGGCGAACACCACGTGGTGCCGGCCCGCGACCTCGAACTCGGCGGCGGGCACGCGGCGGAAGTCGAGGTGGGCGAACATCGGCCCCACGTCGGGCGAGCAGAAGGCGCCGACGAGGTCCCACGCCGGGCGGTCCGCCCGCAGCGCATGGAGGATGTGGGCGACGCTCATCGCCGTCCACGTCGGGGAGGACGGGCTCTGGTCGCTGTCCCGGTCCACCACGAACCGGGCCGCGGTCACGGCCTCCCCGGGCCGAGGGGGGTCGTGGCCCGTCGCGTAGGCCCACATCGCCCGGGCTCCGGGGTCCCCCGCGATGTCCTCGGGCGACGCCTCGTGCAGTTGGAGCAGGGCAGCGAAGCCCGCCACGTCTCCTTCGGCGCGGCGGAACACCACGAAGGCGTGCGGTTGGCGTTCGAGCCAGTGCCGGACCAGGCTCGCCTCGGCCGGCCCGTGGTAGCGCTCGGCCATGGCCAGGACGGGGGCCGGGTCACCGTCGGCGAGGCGGTCGGCGTAGGCGTCGCTCAGGTGCGCCCAGTCGAAGAACGAGCGCATCACCGGGTTGAGGCGGTGCAGGTAGATGAGGTCGGCCGCCGCTCGCTGTTGGGCCAGGCCCTCGGCGCGGCGGAGCCGGCCGAGGACGTGCGCCCGCACCCGGAGGTGCAGGTCCTCGTACGCGGTGCGGTCCCGCCACCGGAAGTCGGCGTCGAGCACGTCACGGGCGAGATCGTGGGGGAACACCCCGTAGCGGCCCTCCTCCACGAAGGACCGGGACCGCAGCCACGCCAGCAGCTCGTGCGCGTCTTCGCCCCCCATTGCAGCGCGGAGCAGGTCCTCGGTGGTGGACCTCGCCCGCGCGCACACGGCGAGCGCCTCCCGGTGCCGCCGACCCGGGATCTCGTCGACGAACCGCTCGATCAGGGCCCGCACGACGTCGGGGGCTTCGACGAGGTCGATGGCCCCTCGTCGATCCCCCGCCCTCTGGTCGAGCACGTCGGCCACCAGGGACAACGCCAGGGGATGGCCGTGCGTCAGCTCGAAGAGCTCCCCGTGCAAGGCGCGGTCGACGCCTCGCAGGTCGAGGTACCTGCCGGCCTCGTCCGCTGACAGGTCGCCGAGGGGGACGACGCGCAACAGCTCGCGCCACCCGGGGTCGGCTGACCACTCGGGGGACGGCGGGAGGCGACCGGCCACGACGACGAGCGCATCGGCGGGCAGGCTCGAGACGAACAGCTCCCGTAGCCAGGCGTCGAGGGGGCCGGCCGACTCGAGGGCGTCGACGAGCACCACCACCCGCCCGCAGCGGGCGAGGGCGTCGGGCGTCGCCTCCTCGCGCTCCCAGCCGAGGCCGGCGGCGAAGCGGGCGAGGAACGCCGTGGGGGTCGGCTCGATCGTGCGCATGTCCAGCCGGACGGACCGCACGCCGGCGGCCTCTGCCGTCGAGGCGAGTACGCCCAGGAGCGCGGTCTTGCCGATCCCGCCCGGGCCGTGGACGAACAGGACGGCGAGCGGCGGGTCGTCGGCCTCCAGCGCGGAGCGCACCAGCTCGATTTCCCGGCTCCGTCCCACGAAGCGGCGCCGGCTCGCCTCCTGCAGGCGCCCGTGGATCGTGGCCGGGGGGACAGGGCCGTCGCCGGGGCCGTCGCCGTTCACGGTCATCCTCCGAGTGGGTCGCCTGCCACGCTACCGAGCCGACCAGCGCGCGCTCCGCTGCTGGCGATGGCCCTCGACTTGGCCCGGACGTGCATGCGCTCGCCCTGCGCCCCGAACAGGCTGAGGACCTCGACGGGCGTCGAGCCGGCGTTGCCCCAGCCGTGGGGGACGCGTGTGTCGAGCTCAGCTGCCTCGCCGGCCCCGAGCACCAGGTCGTGGTCGGCGAGCACCAGCCGCAGCTGTCCCGACACCACGTAGAGCCACGCGTCTGGGTGGCAGGTAACGTCGCCAGCCCCAGCGAACAGGTCATCGGCGCCGCGGCTGGCGGCCTTCGCGCGCGCCGCCGCAGCCATCACCTCGACCTCGTCACCGAGGACGCTCGCGCCGCCGTCCCCGTCGGGTAAGGCTGTCTTGCGCTTGGCGGAGGTGGACGGGAATCGAACCCGCCGGACGGGGATCGCCCGTCCCACCCGCTTTGAAGGCGGGGGAGCCCACCAGGTACCCGGACACCTCCGCAGGGAACGCTAGTTCACGCCACCTCCCACTTCCCGCGATCTCGCCTGCTGATCGCTGAACGCGTTTGACGTCCTTTCATGGTCTGAGGTAGCTTATCGGCAGTCGAGCTTCCCCTTCGACACCTCGGCACCCGGGACCGACCGTGTGCCCCCGCCCCCGTGGGGCGTGTACGTCGGAGGGTGCTCATGATGCTCGCGTGCTGGTCCGCCAAGGGCGGTTCGGGCACGACCGTGGTCGCCGCGGCCCTGGCCTGTGCGCTGGCCACCACCTCGCCCGGCGGCTCGCTGCTCGCCGACCTGGCCGGCGACGCCGACGCCGTCCTCGGCTGCCCGCCGCCCGCGGGCGGCGGCCTGGCGGCGTGGCTGTCGTCGCCTGCCGCTCCCGACGCCACCAGCCTGGGCCGGGCCGAGGTCGACGCGGGCGGAGGGGTTCGGCTGCTCCCCCGCGGCCACGGCGCCCTCGACAGCCGCCACGGCGCCCTGCTGGCCGCCCTGCTCGAGGCCGACGGCCGGCCCGTTGTCGTCGACTGCGGCACGTTGGGGCCTGGTGAAGCGCCCCCCGAGGTCGCCGCCGAGCTCGCTGGCGGCGCATCGCGCTCCCTGCTCGTGCTGCGGCCCTGCTTCCTGGCGTTGCGCCACGCGGTGATGACGCCGCTGCGGCCCGCGGGCGTGGTGCTGCTGGCCGAGCCGGGCCGGGCGCTGACCGCTCGGGACGTCGCCGCCGTGCTCGGCGTGCCGGTGTTGTGCGAGGTCCCCGTCGAGCCCGGCGTGGCCCGGGCCGTCGACGCCGGCCTCCTCGCCAGCCGGCTGCCGCGCAGCCTGTCCCGGGCCCTTCGCCCCCTCGCCGAGGCCGCCTGATGCTGGGGGTCACCTCCCGGGGGCTGGGCCGCCTCGAGGCGTTGCTCGCCGAGCCCGATGTCAGCGAGGTGATGGTGAACGGAGGCCCGGTGTGGGTCGAGCGCGCCGGGCGGCTCGAGCCCGCCGAGCTGACCCTCGGCCAGGCCGACCTCCGCCTCCTCGTCGACCGATTGGCCTCGGCCGGCGGGGTGCGGGTCGACCGAGCCAGCCCCCTCGCCGACCTGCGCCTGCCCGACGGGAGCCGGGCCAACGTGGTCCTGCCGCCCGTCGCCCTCGGCGGCCCCCACGTGACCATCCGCCGGTTCGTGCTCCGCCGGGCGACGCTGGGCGACTTCGGCTCCCGACCGGTCGCCGAGCTGCTCGAGGACGCCGTGCGCCGCCGCCGCGACATCGTCGTCGTCGGGGGGACGAGCTCGGGCAAGACGACCCTGCTCAACGCGATGGCGAGCGCCGTGCCCCACGGCGAGCGGGTGGTCACCGTCGAGGACACGGCCGAGCTGGTCCTCGACCACCCCCACGTGGTCGGGCTCGAGGCCCGCCGCGCCAACGCCGACGGGGTGGGGGAGGTGACGGTCCGGCGGCTGGTGGTGAACGCCCTGCGCATGCGGCCCGACCGCATCATCGTCGGCGAAGTGCGCGGCGCCGAGGTGCTCGACATGGCCCAAGCCATGAACACCGGCCACGAGGGCTCGTTGTCGACCTGCCACGCCAACTCGCCCCGCGACGCCCTGCGACGCCTCGAGGCCATGGCCCTGCTCGCCGAGGCCGACCTGCCCTTGGGCTTCGTGCGCGCCCAGCTCGCTGCCGCCGTCGACGTGCTCGTCCACGTCGGCCGTGACGCTGGCGGCAGGCGGGCGGTCGTCGGCATCGTCGAGGTGGGCGAGGATGCCGATTGGGCCTCGGGCACTGGCCTCGTCAGCCGCTACGACCAGGGAGGGCGTCGTGCTCCCTGAGGCGGCTGTGACAGCGGGCGGTGCCGCCGTGGTCGTGGGCACGGCCCGCCTCGTCCAGCAGCGCCGGCGCCGAGGGGCGGTGACGGCGCGCTTGGGGCCCGGGACGCGTCCCCGACGGCTGGGCCTCGGGCACCGTGCCACCCGGGCCGGCGCCGCCGCGCTCGGTGGAGCGCTCCTCGGCGGGCCGGTGCTGGCCACCTTGGCGGCCCTCGCCACCGCGCTCAGCGGGGTGGTCGGCCAGGCGTTGCAGCGGGCACGTCGCCGCGAGCGCTACGACGCCGACGTGGTCGCCTTCCTCTCCGGCTTCGCTCGCTCCCTGCGCTCGGGCGCTGTGGTGCACGCCGCCCTCGCCGAGGCGGCTTCGGGTACTGGCGGCGCGCTGGGCGAGGACCTCGACCAGTTGCTCGGCCGCCTGGAGCGGGGCTCCACCCTGGTCGACGGGCTCCGCCGCTGGGCGGACGAGCGGCCGCGTGCGGCCGTGCGCTCGGCAGCCGCCGCCCTCGCCCTCGGCCACGAGACGGGCGGCCTGCGCGCCGAGGTCGTCGACAGCGTGTCCGCCTCGGTGCGCCAGCGCCTCGACGCCAGAGCCGAGGCTCGGGGCCTCGCCACCCAGGCCCGGGCATCGGCAGTGGTGCTGGCCTCCGCGCCGCTCGTCTTCCTGGTCCTCGGGGTCCTCAGCGGCGGTGGGGCCACGGGCTTCCTGCTGGGCACGCCCGCGGGCGTCGTCTGCCTCGTCGTCGGCCTCCTCCTCGACCTCGCTGCCTTCGGCGCCATGCTGCACCTCGTCTCCGGGGTGGGACGATGAGGCTGCACGCTGCGCTCGCCGGGGTCAGCCTCGTCGGCCGGGCGGCGCGGCGTCTCGTGGGCGGGCCGCCCTCGCCCCCACTCGACCGTCGGGCCGGGGCCGCCGTGCTGGCCGGCGCCGCGCTGCTCCCGTTCGTGGCCCGTCTCGCGCCGCTCGCCGCGGCTGCCGTCTGGGCGCTCGGCGCGGCGCGGCAGCGCCGCCAGCGCAGTGCCGAGCGCGCCGGCCTCGTGGGCGAGCTCGCCGAAGCCCTCCCCCTGCTGCAGCTCGCCGTGGCCGGGGGACTCACCGTGCGGGCGGCCGTCGCCGC
>WHTX01000255.1:1786-8076 GCA_009377505.1 Acidimicrobiia bacterium | reverse complement strand
AGGACTCGGGGCCGTTGGCCTCGGCCGTCCAGTAGGAGCGGTAGCCCAGCTCCTGCGCCCGCACCGCCACCTCGGTGGCCGCCACGGGCCCGAGCGGTGAGAAGCCGGCGAAGGTCACCCCGAGGAGGTCGGACATGGCGGGTGACCCTACCGCGCCAGCTGCCGGCGCCCCGGTGGCGGCCTGGCGCGGCGGCGGCTTCCGGCCGACCGCCGGCCGGCCGGTACCATGAACGCGGCGTGAAGAGCTCGCTCGTGAGCTGGGCGGAGGGGCGAACCGCCCCGTCGTGGGCCAGGGGGGTGGCTACCGTAGGCGTCCATCCGGAGGGACCCGGATGCGGGAAGGGTGATGGAGCAGATGACCAGGACCGTTGAACCGGAATCCGTCGCCGAGGCGTTGGCCCTGATCGACCGGAGCCTGTCCGACCTGGTGAGGCGTGAGCTCGTGTCGACCAACGAGATGGCCGACATCCTCCTCGACGTCCGAGCGCTGCTGGCCACCACCGCCCCGCCGGAGAACTGAGGCGCGCCCGAGCGCCCCGGACGCGGCGCGCTCACAGCCGGGCACGCTGGGAGCGCCCACCGCCGCGTTTCAGCGGGGGACGAGGGCGCGGGCGAGGCGCCCGAGGACGGCGCCGATGACGAGGCCCCCCACCACGTCGGAGGCGTGGTGGATGCGCACGTAAGCCCGGCTGGATGCCACCACGGCGGCCAGGGGGTAGACCACCGGGGCGAGCAGGGGGTCGCGCCCGAGCAGGGAAGCGGCCACCATGGCCGAGCTGGCGTGGCCCGAGGGGAAGCTCGTGGTGCGGGGCACCCGGAGGCGGTGCGGCCGGACGGCTGTAGCCACGGGCCGTCCCCGGCGGAAGTGGGACTTCACCCACCCGTTCACGATGACCGACTCGGCCCCGAGAGCGAGGCTCGTCCCGACGGCCCGGGGGAGCGACCGACGGGAGCGCAGCACCGGTAGCCAGGCGAGCACGTGCCAGACCAGGCTGAAGTTGGCGGACTCGGAGGCCAGGTAGGCGAGCCGGTCGGCGGCGCGGTGCCCGCGCACCCGCTCGAGCGCGTCGTCCACCGCCTCGTCGAAGGCACGGACGACGGGGAGGTCGTCGGGGTTGGGCAGGGGCACGGCCGGCTATGCGAACGTCTCGCGGATGGAGGCGGCCACGAGGTCTGGTGCCTCGAAGGGGCCGAAGTGGCCGAGGTGCTCGAAGACGACCTCCCGGCCGGCCGCCAGGCGCGACGCCACCTCGGGCGCGTAGCTGGAGGGCCTGCCCTCCTCGGGGAAGCCGTGGGCGACGGCGGTGGGGCAGCGGACCTCGCCGAGGCGCTCGAAGGCGCCGTGGCGGGCACCCGTCTCGTACACCTCGGCCTCGACCTCGGGCCGGCAGCGCAGCGTTACGCTGCCGTCCTCCTGCGCGGCGAAGGCGTGCTCGACGTAGGCCTGACGCGCCTCGGCCGTGACCTGGTCGAGTGGCGGCTTGGCCGAGAAGTTCTCGAAGGCGGCCTGACGGGAGGGGAAGGTGGCCCGGCGGCGGCGGGCGCCACCGGCCAGGTAGCGCTCGGTGTCGGTCAGCCCGTCGGGCGCCCCGATCGATGCGGTGGCGGGCCGGACCACGGGGTCGTACAGCCAGAGCTGGGCGAACGTGGCAGGGCGGGCGAGCTCGGCCAGCAGCAGGCAGGCGGCGCCCATGGAGTGGCCCACGGCGCGGGGCTGGTCGAGGCCCAGGTGGTCGATGACGGCGAGCACGTCCGAGGCGATGTCCCGCCAGTCGACTGAGGCGCCCCCGGGCAGGGTCGAGAGGCCGTGGCCCCGCATGTCGGGGGCAATGGCGTGGAACCCGTCGAGGTGGGCGGTGACCGGCTCCCAGATACGACCGCACAACATGGTGGCGTGCACGAACAGGAGGGGTTCGCCGTCGCCGCCGAGCTCGTGCACGGCGACGACGACGCCGTCGGTCGACAGGGCCCGGTCCATGGCGGTGGTCATCATGGTGGCTGGCCGTGCCCAGGGCCAACCCCCACGGTGGTTAGCCTGGCGCGGACCCGACGGAGGACGTCCGTGACCGACGAGCAACGCCCCGGCGCCGCGAACCCTGGCGCTCGGCCCGAGCGCAACCCCGACGCCGAGGACGTGCTCGCCGCCAACCAGGCGTTCTACGACGCCTTCGAGGCCGCCGACCTCGACGCCATGTCCGCCCTCTGGGAGCACGGCGACCGGGTGGTGTGCACGCACCCGGGCTGGCCCATGCTGCGGGGGTGGGGGCAGGTCGCCGCCTCGTGGTTCGCCATCTTCGGAGGCCCGCAGCGACTCCAGTTCATCCTCACCGACCCCGTCGTGGAGGTGCTCGGCGACGCGGCGATGGTGAGCGTGGCCGAGAACCTCCTGTCGGGCTCGGCCGGCAGCACCGTCGCCGCCCTCAACGTGTTCGTCCGCAGCCCCGAGGGCTGGCAGCTGGTCGCCCACCACGGGTCGCCCGTGGCCGGCAGCTGAGCCCGGCACGGCGTACGTCGGGGCGGCCCCAGCGGCGGGGCCATCGGACGGTGGCATCCTTCTCCTCAGTCATACGAGGACCTGACAGCACCTATTAGGCCGCCCTAATGTGACGGTCGTGGCGATCGCGACCCGCGCGGGGAAGGCACCGAGCCCCCTCGCCGACGGCCCAGCACGACCGGCGCGCCGCGGGCTGTTCGTGCGGCCCGGCATGCGCTCGACCGGGCTCGTCGTGGCCCTCGCCCTGCTCGGCGCCCTCTGTCTGGCCAGCATGGCCTTCGGCTCGAAGCCCATGCCGCTGGCCACGGTGCTCGACGCGCTCACGCACTACGACCCCACGGTGAACGACCACCTCATCGTCCACTCCCTGCGCGTGCCCCGCACGTTCATCGGGCTCATGGTCGGCGTCTCGCTGGGCCTGGCCGGCGCCGTCATGCAGGGGGTCGCCCGCAACCCCCTGGCCGACCCGGGGATCCTCGGGGTGAACGCCGGCGCCGCCCTCATGGTGGTGATCGGGATCCGCGTCTTCGACCTCGCCAGCCTGTTGGGCTACGTGTGGTTCGCCTTCGCCGGCGCCGCGGTGGCGGCCGTCGTCGTCTACGCGCTCGGCTCGCTCGGCCGAGAGGGCCCGACCCCGGTCAAGCTGGCGCTCGCCGGCGCGGCCGTGACCGCCCTGCTCGGGTCGATCACGAGTGCCATCCTGCTCCTCGACGTGGCCACCCTGGACCAGTTCCGCTTCTGGTCCGTGGGCTCCCTCGCCGGGAGGGGCGGCGGCGTGGTCCGCCAGCTCGCTCCCTTCGTCGCCGTCGGGGCAGTGCTGGCCCTGGCCTCGGGGCGCCTGCTCAACGCCCTCTCCCTCGGTGACGACGTGGCCCGCTCGCTCGGCCAACACGTCGGCCGGGCACGCCTGTTCTTGGCGCTCTCCGTGGTCGTGTTGTGCGGGGCGGCGACCGCCGCCGCCGGCCCGATCGGCTTCGTGGGGCTGACCATTCCCCACGTTGCCCGGGCCATCACCGGGCCCGACTACCGCTGGGTCCTGCCGTACTCGATGGTGCTGGCACCGATCCTGCTGCTCGGCGCGGACATCATCGGCCGTGTCGTCGCCCGCCCCGGGGAGCTGCAGGTCGGCATCGTCACCGCCGTCCTCGGCGCCCCGTTCTTCGTCCTCCTCGTCCGGCGGCGGAAGCTCGCGGAGATCTGATGGGGGCCGCCCTCGTCGAGGCTCCCCCGCCCGCTGGCGATGCCCGCTTGGGAGCGGCCCGAGCCCAGGTGGCGCGTGGCCGCGCTGCCAACCGGGCGCGCACCGTGTCCGTGTCGCTCGTCCTCGCGTCGCTGATCGCCATCGTCTTTTGCGCCTCGATCAGCGTCGGCGACTTCCCGATCCCCGTCCAGGACGTCGTGCCCGCCGTGTTCGGCTTCGGCGGCGCCGACTCGCACTTCATCGTCCACACCCTGCGACTGCCCCGGGCGCTTGTGGGCCTCCTCGTGGGCGGCTCGTTCGGCCTCTCCGGCGCCATCTTCCAGAACCTGGCCCGCAACCCCCTGGCCAGCCCGGACATCATCGGCGTGACAGCCGGGGCCACGACGGCGGCCGTGTTCGCCATCGTCATCCTCGGCGCCGGCTACACGGTGGTGTCCCTCAGCGCCTTCGTCGGCGCGCTGGCCTCGGCGGTCGCCGTGTACGTGCTCGCCTACAAGCGGGGGGTCTCGAGCTACCGCATCGTCCTCGTGGGCATCGGCGTTGGCGCGGTGATGCTCGCCATCACCCAGTACCTGTTGACCCGAGCGGAGATCTTCGACGCCCAGCGGGCGATGGTGTGGCTCACCGGGAGCCTCAACGGGCGCGGCTGGGAGCACGTGCGCCCCCTGCTCCTCGCCGGTGCCGTGCTCGTGCCGCTGGTGTTGCTGCTGGCCCGGCCCCTACGGGCGCTGCAGCTCGGTGACGAGACCGCCTCGGGCCTGGGAACCCGGGTCGACGGGGCGAAGGCGGCGTTGCTGCTCGTCGGGGTGGGGCTGGCCGCCGTGGCCACCGCCGCCGCCGGGCCCGTGGTGTTCGTGGCCTTCGTGTCGGCCCCCATCGCCCGCCGGCTGACCCGGGCCCCCGGCCTGGCGCTGGTGCCCGCGGCCCTCGTCGGCGCCCTGCTGCTGCTGGCCGCTGACCTGCTGGCTCGCCGCGCGCTGGCCCCCACCGAGCTGCCCGTCGGGATCGTGACCGGCATCCTCGGCGCGCCGTACCTGCTGTGGCTCCTGGCCCGGGCGAACCGCGTCGGCCGGGGCGGGTGACCGAGAGGGAGAGGACGATGAGCGACCGCAGCACGGACGGCGTCGTGCCCCACGACTGCGCCGAGGGGGTCGTGTCCCACGACTGCGCCGAGGGGGTCGTGCCCCACGACCTGTGCGCCGAGCACGTCAGGCTCGCCTATGACGACCACGAGGTGATCGCCGACCTGTCGGTGCGGATCCCGCCCGGGCGCATCACCGCCATCGTGGGGGCCAACGCCTGTGGGAAGTCGACCCTGCTGCGCGCCCTGGCCCGCCTCCTCAGGCCCAAGGGCGGTGTGGTACGCCTCGACGGCGAGGACATCCACCGCCTGTCGACCAAGGACGTCGCGACCCAGCTGGGCATCCTGCCCCAGCAGCCCGTCTCCCCCGAGGGCATCACCGTCGCCGACCTCGTGGCCCGGGGCCGCTACCCCCACCAGCGCTGGTTCCGGCAGTGGTCCGAGGGCGACGAGGTCGCCGTGGCCGAGGCCCTTCTCGCTACGAACACGCTGGACCTCGCCACCCGGCCCGTCGACGAGCTCTCGGGCGGCCAGCGCCAGCGGGTGTGGATCGCCATGGCGCTCGCCCAGGGCACGGACATCCTGCTCCTCGACGAGCCCACCACGTTCCTCGACCTGGCCCACCAGGTGGAGGTCCTCGACCTGCTCACCGACCTCAACCAGGCCCGGGGCCGCACCATCGTGCTCGTCGTGCACGACCTCAACCAGGCGTGCCGGTACAGCCACCACCTCGTCGCCATGAAAGGGGGCGCGATCGTGGCGGAGGGCCGGCCCTCGGAGATCGTGTCCGAGGCGCTCGTCGCCGAGGTGTTCGACCTCGTCTCCCGGGTCGTGCCCGACCCGGTGTCGGGGACGCCCATGGTCGTGCCCGTCGGCCGCCACCTCGACGTGAACGCCGAAGCCGCCCGTGGCGCCGGCCCCGCCCTGGTGGGGGGCCGGGTCCCCGTACCCCGGCAGCCGGCGACCATGGCGGGCGCCTGACCCCTCCTCCTCCCCCACACGAGGAGGGGCGTGAGGGCGCGCGAAGCGGCCCCGGCAGGAGCCGGGGCCGCTTCGTGTCGCTCGGCACTGATGGGTCGAGTGCCAGGGGTTCCCGCCGGGGAACGGGTTCAGCTGTGCTGCAGCTTGCGGCCGGCCCGGCGCACGGTGTGGCCGGCGGCGAGCAGCCCTGCGCCGAGGAGGGCGAGGAGCCCCGTGGCTGCCCCCGTGCGGGGCAACGAGGAGGGTGCCTGGCGGCTCACCGTCTCACCGAGCACCTCGACCGCGGGAGTCGTGGTGGGCGCCACGCTGGTGGGCACCTCGGCCACGACGGGGGCGGGCACGACCGGAGCGGCCGTGGTCGGCGTCGGCGTGCTCTCGACGGGCGCCGGCGGCGTCGGGGTCTCAACCTCGACGTCGGGTGCCGGCGCCGGCTCGGGTGCGGGCTCGGGGGCCGGGGCCGGGGCCGGGGCCGGGGGAGCGGGCGCCGGGGTTGCGACCGGCTCGGCGGGGAAGTTCTTCGCCGACACCAGGTT
>WHTX01000255.1:0-1776 GCA_009377505.1 Acidimicrobiia bacterium | reverse complement strand
CGTCGTCGACGCGGATGACCGAGTTGTAGTAGTCGCCGTCAGGCCCGATGACGGCCAGCGGCGGGCCGAGGATGGCGTCGACCTGCAGGTAGCTGATCGTCGCGTCGGCCGAGGGGATCACCAGGCTCAGCGTCGTCGGCCCCCCCGACCAGCTCATGTGGTCGAGGAGGGCCTCGTTGGTGTGGGGGTCGAACTGCTCACCGTGGGTCGAGTAGGCGGCGAGCGTGATCTGCACGCCCTCGCAGCCGGGGGCCGGGCCGTCCCACTCCATGGTGAGGGTGTCGCCGCTCCGTAGGGGGAGCTGGCGGAGGTCGCTCGCCGTGTTCCCCCGACCGTTGCTGAAGCTGACGCCGAGGAGGGCGTCGCTCCCGTCGGGGCAACCTGCCGGCAGCGCGCTCGGGTAGGAGGCGTAGTTGGTCACCGGGTCGAGGCCCGCCGCGCCCGCCGTCCCGGCCAGGAGGCCCACCGCCAGCCCGACGGTGGCCACGCCGGAGGCCAGGTGGGCCGTCAACCGCACCTGTCGCTTCTCCGAAGCATTCCACATGGGATCGTCTTCTCTCTGTCAGATCACGTACCCGCTTGAGATCAAAGCTAGGACTCAAGACCTACTAAGAGAATGGGTAGAAACACACCCCTGTCTTACAGTTCCCGTACGCTTGTTACGAATGTGCGACAGCTTCGCCGGGACTGAAATCCCAGGCCCCTGAGCACGTTGGACACGCTCGAGGGGGGACTCTACCTGGGGCTCAGCACCCCACCTGGGGCGCAAGGCCAGGTAGGGATGCGGCGTGAGGGGCTTCCCGGGCTCGGCAGGGCCCGTCGTGTGTCGACGGGTGCACCTTGTCCTTCACCTCGGCCATGACTCTTGTGAACATGTCGCCCGCATGTCGCGCGTGACGGGTCATGTCTTGTTCGACAAGGCGCCACATGACGAGTATCGCCGGCGCGGGTTGAGGATGTCGTCGCTGGCCATGCCCTGCGCTCGGCAGGGTTTCCGAGCGGCAAGCGGCGCCTGCGCCACGGTGGGGCCGGGCTGGGTCATGGTCAGGTCGTTGACTACGGTCGGCCGGCGTTCGCGCACAACGGCCGCCTCGGGGGCGGCGGAACGGGGGTAGCGATGGCCGGTCGTCTCGAGGGCAAGGTCGCGGTGGTCACGGGGGGAGCGAGCGGCATCGGCGCGGCGACCGTCGAGCTGTTCGTCGCCGAGGGGGCACGGGTCGTGATCGGCGACCTCCAAGGCGAGGTCGGGGAGGAGGTCGCCGGCTCGCTGGGCGAGCGCGCCAGCTTCTTGCCCTGCGACGTTTCCAAGGAGGACCAGGTCAAGGCGCTGGTCGACGAGGCGGTCAGCCGCTTCGGCCGCCTCGACTGCATCTACAACAACGCCGGCTTCGGCGGCGCCATCGGGCCGGTCGAATCGATCACGGAGGACGACTTCGACCTCACCTTCGACGTGCTCCTCAAGGGTGTGTTCTTCGGGATGAAGCACGCCGCCCCGGTGCTCAAGGCCCAGGGCTCGGGGTCCATCATCTCCACCGCCTCGATGGCCGGGCTGCGCACGGGCATCGGCGCCCACCTGTACAACGTGGCCAAGGCGGCTGTGATCCACCTAACCAGCTCGGTGGCGAACGAACTGGCCGAGCAGTCCATCCGCGTCAACTGCGTCTGCCCGGGGTTCGTGGGCACCCCGCTCGCTGCCGGCAAGCCGATCTCCTACAGCGGGCGGGAGGCAGCCGAGGCCCGGGTCGAGAAGATGCGCCAATGGGGCGACGACGCCCA
>WHTX01000254.1:2690-8089 GCA_009377505.1 Acidimicrobiia bacterium | reverse complement strand
ATCTGGACCGTACACATCTTCGCTGGCCGCTGAGTAGGCGAGCGATCTACTCGGTTGGCTCATCTTCGTTTGGCGTTGATGGAGTTTGGCGAGCCTCGTCTCTGAGCCTCCGTCGCTGCTCACGTAAACGACGCTGCTCGACCTCGTCCTCACGGCGCTGGTCCATCGTTTGAGTGATGACCTTCACTGAGTTGCCTGACTTCACGCTGTTGAGTGTCTTGGCCACGTTGTCTAGGACTTTGTGTATGTCGTCCAACGATTTGGGTTGCGAAACCTCGAGTCCCCAATAGATCGACAAGTCTAAGTCGTAACGTGATACATAAGGCTTACTAGAGGTCTCACTACCGTAGGTTGCTTTAAGATGATAAAGGTCGCTGTGTGGCGCCTTGCGTGAGAAGCTAATATCAAAGAAGATCGGAATACGCTGTCCGGGTGCCAGTGTCCTAATGCCACTTCTGAAGATCGGCCTATCGCCCATATCGCCGGTGTCAGCGTCGTCCAGTGAACTTGTGAGCTTAGGTTCAACGTCGAACATGACGTCATACGCTGCGGTTTGGCCAACGTTCTCAATTAGAAGAAGAATCCAAGGAAAGCGTGTGTGCACGTCGAAGCTGACCACAACGTATGGCCTGGTGCGCAGCTCTTCTGCATGAGCAGCGCCTTCGGCTTGCTTCTCTCGGGCTGTCTTGGCTTCGTTCAACTGGCCCCGAGCGATCCCAAGGGCAACGAAGACTGCCACGGTCTGGGCGACGGCGGCGAGTGCGGTGGCAGCTTCCCAGCCCATCAACCGAGCACCCTACCGAGCAGGTGCGGCATCGAGGCTCGATGGTTCCCACACAGGCCCCTTGTCGGCCCCTCGTAGCCCTGGCGGGCAGAGCGAAGGACTGGCGGGGCGTTCGTGCGCTCTACGAGGCTCCTAGCGGGCTCTCGTGGCGAGTGTTCCCTGAGCCCTGGTCGTGGCCTTGCTGGTCGAGCGGGAGGAGGATGGTCGAGCGCTGATCCGGCCCGTTTCCTGTGCGCCTAACTGGACGTGATTCGTTGAGCCGTGACCTGCATAAACCCTGGTGAGCATGGCGCAACGACCGTTATCCCTTACAAGGAGGGGGTCGGGGGTTCGAGTCCCTCAGCGCCCACATCCCTAGCCGTGACCTGCCCTGACGGCGAGCGGGCCGATCGTGGCCGCGACCTTGCCGACGTTGCGCGACCCGGGGGGCGACTCACATGACGATCGTCCTGTTGCCTCCTCGACCTGTCTCGGTCCGCTTCGGCCAAGCTTGCGACCTGGTTCCGTCCGTCACCTGCCCGGCGGCCAGGGCCACAGGTGCTCCTCGGGACGCCATCGGAGGGCGGCGACGGCGAGCGCAGTCCTACCACGAGAACGCCGTTGTCCGCCGGGCATTCGGCACCTCCCGGCCCCAGGCCCGCTGGTCCCGGGCAGCCGTCGTCTCCGTAACAATGCAGGCGCACGTCCCCAACCTGGGCGAGGGGCCCTGGCTCAGGGCCCGGCGGGCGGACGGGAGGCCTCCCACCGGCGGGCACGGGCGGCAGGGTCCTGCAGGTAGACGTCAGCCAGTACGCCGTAGAGGTCGGGCTCGTGGTCGACGAGGTCGACGGGGCGGTTGAAGAACGCCTCGGTGGCCACGGCGAAGTGCTCGGCGAGGTTGACGGCGCCGTAGGACCGCAGGACGGGGTGGTCGCGGCCCGCGCGCAACGACGCGAAGGTCGCGCCGCACACCTCGTCCCAGCGACGCCTCGTCACCCGGTCGCCGAGCGGTGGGACACCGTCCGCGTAACCGTCGAGCATGTCGATCTTGTGGGCGAACTCGTGGTGGACCACGTTCATGCCCCGCTCGGGGTGGGCCCCGTCCCGCAGGACGGCGTCCCAGGCGATGAGCATCGGGCCACGTTCGTCGCTCGCCTGGCCGAGGATGGGGAGGGGGCCCTGGGTGACGGTCCCCGGCACTGGCCCGGCCCGCTCGCCGCGGAGGGTCACCGTGCTCGGGTGCACGACGATGGCCGACACGATCCGGTAGGGGTCCCGCCCGAGGCCGAGGACGACGAGCGAAGCCTGGGCGGCGATCGTGACGCGCATGTCCTGGGTGAGGGTGAAGCCGTGGGACGCCTCCCACCGCTTCGTGGCCAGCAGCCACAGGGCCGTCGCCTCCAGGTCGCGACGCTCCCCCGGGTCGAGCTGGGCCCAGAGCGCCATGCGCTCCTCGAGCAGGTCGCGCCACCTGGGGGCGAACGCCTCGGTGGCCGGTGGTCGCCGTCTCCGCCAGAACATCGCCCCGCAGGGTAATTGGGCGGTCGCTCCCGGGCGGGACGGTGAGGCGGGCGCGCGCTCCGGGGCGATCAGGGGCGCGAGCTGGGCGCCACGGGGCGACCGGCGTCGAAGTCGTGGCCCCAGGCGTAGCTGAGGGCGCGGGGCAGCACCCATCGCCCGAGCCGGGTGAGCCGGCCGTCCTGATCGACGACCCCCGCCGCCTGCCAGGGCGATGACACCACGCCGAACGCGGCGCACACGAGGGCCGTGTCGTCGGCGTCGAGGCCCGGTTCGGCCGCACCGAGCGACCTGGCCACCCAGCGCTCGTCGAGCACCGGCCGGGCGCCGTCGAGCGCCGCCGTGGCCAGCACCAGCCAGTCCACGTGGTCGAGGGCGAGCGTCAGGGCCAGCTGGTCGGCGTCGAGGCTCTCGGGGACGTCCGCCAACGTCAGGTACGCGGCTGCGGCCCGCACGACCAGGCGGTCGTCGCGGCCGGGTAGCCGGCGGAAGCCCGCCGCCGCCCGGATCGAGCGAGAGAAGGGGTCGCGAGCACGGAGTTGGGCCCGCAGGGCCGCGGCGGCCACGGCGAGCTCGGCGGGGGGAGGCGCCCCGACGTGGGCAGCGAGCTGGGCACGCAGCTCGCCGGCGGCTTCAGCCTCGGCTTCGGCCAGCTCGTCGGCGAAGCGCTCGAGGTCCTCCTCGTCGCCGGGCGCGCCAGGGAAGGGCAGCACGGCCGCGGGGTCGATGGCCTCGAGTCCCCCCTCGGCGTTGAGCTCGTCGAGGAAGTCGCCGAGCGCCTCCTCGTCGGCGGGGTCGATGCCGCGTCGCTCGAGCTCCTCGACGATGGCGTGCGCGGGCCCCCAGCCGAAGGGCTCCGCCGTGTCCGCCGCCGGGCCCTCTCCCCACTGGTCGACGGCGGCGAGAGCCGCCGCCACCCGCGCCGCCGGTAGCTGCCGGCGCCGGCTGGCGAAGCGGATCCACGACCGCAGCACGTCAGGCAGGCGGACGAGCTCGTCCGGCCCGAGGACCAGCTGGCGGGGCGCCCACTCCGTGCAGAACAGCTCCACCATGGTCGGGCTGAAGCGCAGCGGGTCCCCGCCCACCTGCTCGCAGCTGAACTGGAGGGGGAGGCCACCCAGGCGCTCGACGTGCAGCGGGTCGAGGCTGCGGGCTTCGGGGGAGGCGGCGAACTCGACGACGAGGCCGGCGCGTTCCTCGGGGCCGAGGGTCGCCCGGCTGGCCGGCACGGCGGCGTCGACGGGCAGGGCCCGCAAGCGGGCGAGGAGGAGGGCTCGCGTGGCCCGGAAGGTCTCGCTGATGGGCGGGTCCCAGGCCTGGTCGGTCGCCTCGAGTGCGGCCCGTACGAGCGCTGCCGCGCCGCCGAGCGCCACGGCGTCGACGCAGAGCGTCCCGTCAGCCCGGGAGGCCGACTCGACCTGCTCCAGTTCGGGGCCGAGGTACGCGTCCTTGGCGATGCCGCCCAGGTTGTGGTCGACGTAGACGCCGACCGAGTGGGGCGGCATCGCCGCGCCGCCGCCGTAGCCGATGAACACGGACACGCCGTCGTCGTCCACCGGGTCGCGCACGAGGACGGCCCGGCCGGCGACGGCGACGCCGAGGGAGCCGGCCCAGCCCACTTCGTCCACGCCGGCCTCGGCGAGCGCATCGGCGGCGCGAGCGGCCTCGGCGTCGTAGGGGTCGGGCGCTACCGCAGCGAGCGAGCGCAGCAGGGCAAGGGCTTCGGGGGCGCGCTGGTGGCTGGCGAACTGCACCAGCCCGCCGCCGAGTACGGCCTCGAGGTCGTTGCCGACCAGCTCACGGCCGTAGGCGAGGCCCCAGGTGGCCGACGCCCAGCTCTCGGCGCACAGGGCGTCGGGCGCGCTGAGCAGGTCCTGGCGCGCGTCGCCCAGCACCTGGGCGTGGATCAGGCCGAGCGCGAGCTGCTCGTCGTTGCTGAAGCCGGGGACGAGCCCACCCCCGTTGGCACGGCGTCGCGAGGCGGTCGACGTGCTCCCCGGGGTGGTGCTCCCGCCACCTCGCTTCTTCCCAGCCATCGCCTCCAGTCGTAGCACCTCGCGACCGATCGTGGCCCTGCGTGCTGCTCCCGCCACAGCCAGCCGTCCACCGTCGACCGGTCGACGGTCACGAACAGTGATCTATCAGCCGCTCCAGGCGCGGCCCGGACTGGAGCGCCAGTGCCGTGTCCAACGATGGTGGACATGGCACTTGGTCGTGACCAGCGCGAAGGTTCGTCCAACCGTGGCGGTACAAGATCCTTCGCAGTTCGCTGGCCGGGGCGACGCCGCGGCCCGCCCACCCATCTAGGCCACGCCGGCGCCTGCGGGCTGGTTCAGCTCGACCAGGTTGCCCGCCGGGTCCTTGAAGAAGCACTGACGACCGGCGCCAGGCACGACGGACGTGTCGCTGACCTTGATCCCCTTGGCTGCCAGCTCGCCGCGCACCCCCTCGATGTCCTCGACGGCGAAGGCGAAGTGCTGGCCCTTCGGGGCCACCCAGTCGTCGACTTGGATGAGGTGGACCTGGCGGCCGTCCTGGCAGGCGAGCCAGGCGCCGGGAAACCCGAAGTCAGGCCGGTCGAGCGGCTTCAAGCCGAGCACGTCGACGTAGAAGCGCTCGGTGGCGGCGGCGTCAGCGACGTTGAGCGAGATGTGGTGGACCCCCCGGAGCTCCATGGCGCCATCGTACGCCCGACGGCAACCCCCGGCCGCGGTGCTCGCCCGCTCTCCGCCGTTCGGGCGGTGCTCGCCCGCTCTTCGCCGCTCGGGCGGGCCGGGCCCGCGATACTGGCGACCGTGCAGCGCGCCCCCTGTCCCGAGATCGAGGCGGCACGGCGCCTGGCCTCGGTCGCCGCCGAGGCGGCCAACGAGATCGAGGCGGGCGGGTGCCTGCCCTCCGCCCTGGTCGACGAGCTCACCTCGGCGGGCCTCTTCCAGCTCTACCTGCCCGAGGCCCACGGCGGGCCCGGCGCGAGCCCGCTCACCGTCTTCGAGGTCACCGAGGCGCTGGCCCGGGCCGACGGCTCGGTGGCCTGGTGCGTGAGCATCTCCACCGCCGTCTCCCTCTACCTCGCCTGGCTCGGGCCCGACGTCATCGCCGCCCTCGGTGGCGAACCGCC
>WHTX01000254.1:0-2680 GCA_009377505.1 Acidimicrobiia bacterium | reverse complement strand
CGCCGGCTCGGCCCGACCCCTCGGCCGCGCCGTCCCGGTGCCCGGCGGCTACGAGGTCTCGGGGCGCTGGGACTTCGCCAGCAACGTCCTGCACGCCACGGTGTACGCCGGCACCTGCGTCGTCGCCGACGGTGCCGACCCACCCCGCGCCCGGCCTGTCATCGTCCCCGTCGAGGCGGGGAGGGTGGTGCCCACCTGGGACGTCATCGGGATGCGGGGCAGCGGCAGCCACGATTTCGAGCTCGTCGACCTGTTCGTGCCCGAGTCGCAGATGGGATCGGTCCGCCGGCTCCGGTCCCGGCCCGAGCGCCTCTACCACCCCCGCCTGACCGGCATCGTCACCTGGTCCCCCACGGTGGGAGTCGCCCTCGGGCTGGCCCGCGGCGCGCTCGACGCCTTCGGTGACCTGGCCGCCCGGCGCACCGCCAGCTCGCCCGTGCCCCTGCGAGAGCGGGCCGAGGTGCAGCTCGCCGTCGGCCGGGCCGAAGCGATCACCGAAGCCGCCCGTGCCTTCGTCGTGGCCAGCGTGGGCGACGCCTGGGCGGCCGTGGCCGAGGAGCGCCAGCCCGCCGAGCTCGACCTCGTCGTCGCCCGTGCCCGCCTCGCCATCACCCACGGCATCCAGGAGGCGGTGCGGGCCGTCGACATGCTGTTCGCGGTCGCGGGCACGGCAGGGATCTTCACCCGCCACGAGGTCGAGCGGCGCTTCCGCGACGTCCACGTGGCCAGCCAGCACGCCGCCGGCCTCGACACCCACCTCGCCGCGGGCGGCCGTGTGGCCCTGGGCCTGCCGGCGGACGCCCCCTACTTCTGAAGCCTCAGAAGTAGGCGCGGGGCCGGGCCAGGCTCAGGGGCGGCCGCCTGGGCCGCCGTGGCGGTGCCCAGCCGGGCGCAAGGGGGCGACGGCAGGCCCGAGGGGCTGCTGGTCCCGGTGCCGGGCCATGGCCCGGGCGAGCACGACGGTGCAGAAGGCGACCGCCGCCCCGAACGCCGCCAGGGCGACGAGAAGGATGAGGAGCTCCGCCACACCTACCCGCATGCAGCCCTGTATACCTCCCGGTTCGCGCCGTACCGCGTTCGACACACGATCGCCATGTGATCACGGGCCACGGTGGCGCCTCGAGCGCGCCCAGGCTCGACCGACGGTCGGCGGACCAGGGGCCGGGCACCCGGGACGGGCACGCGCCCGGCCCCGACCGGTAGGGTGGCCACATCTTGGCAACCAGGGGGTAGGCCGTGCACGACCTCGTGATCCGTGATGGAAAGATCGTCGACGGGACCGGTGGCCCGGCCAGGGTGGGCGACGTGGCGGTCGACGGCGATCGGGTGACGGCCGTCGGCGAGGTCGAGGGGAAGGGCCGTCGGGAGATCGACGCCGAGGGCCGACTCGTCACCCCCGGTTGGGTGGACATCCACACCCATTACGACGGCCAGGCCACCTGGGACTCGCTGCTGGCACCCTCCTCTATCCACGGCGTCACGTCGATCGTCATGGGCAACTGCGGGGTCGGGTTCGCGCCCGCTCGCAAGGGCACGGACGAGCACGAGTTCCTCATCGCCCTCATGGAGGGCGTCGAGGACATCCCCGGCAGCGCGCTCGACGAGGGCCTGACCTGGGAGTGGGAGAGCCTGCCCCAGTACTTCGAGGCCGTGTCGAGCCGGCCCCACGCCATCGACCTCGGCGCTCAGGTGCCCCACGCCGCCCTGCGTGCCTATGTCATGGGAGAGCGCGGCGCCGATCACGAGGAGGACCCGACCCCCGACGAGATCGGGCAGATGGCCCGCATCACCGCCGAGGCGCTCGAGGCCGGCGCGCTCGGTTTCGCCACGTCGCGCACGGTCAACCACCGCAGCCGGGACGGGCAGAAGATCGGCTCGCTCACCGCCCGCAGCGAGGAGATCCTCGGGGTCGCGGAGGCGCTGCGAGCCACAGGTCGGGGCGTCCTGCAGTTCGTCTCGGACTTCCGCGACATCGACTACGAGCTCGGGCTCATGAAGGCCGCCGCCCAGCTCGCCGGCCGACCCCTGTCCGTCTCGCTCGTGCAAGCCGACCCCGCGCCCGATCGCTGGCGCCAGGTCATCAGCTGGCTCGACAAGGCCAGCGCCGACGGCGTGGACATGAAGGCGCAGGTAGCGCCGCGCACGGTCGGGCTGCTGATCGGCCTCGAGGGCTCGATGCACCCCTTCGTGCGCTGCGCCTCCTACAAGCCCCTCGCCGCCCTGCCCCTGGCCGAGCGGGCCGCCCGCATGCGCGACCCCGAGCTCAAGCGGCGACTGCTCGAGGAGTCGGTGTCCGCTCGCTTCGGCTTCATCAAGGCGACCGGGGGCTCGGCGGACAAGCTCTTCCGCCTTGGCGACCCGCCCGACTACGAGCCCGCGCCGGAGGCGTCCATCGGGGCCGAGGCCCGACGCATCGGGCGCGACCCCATGGACCTGGTGTACGACCTGCTGCTCGAGCGCGACGGCAAGGAGCTGCTCTACTTCCCGCTCGGGAACTACAGCGGCTTCAACCTCGACCCCGCCCGCGAGATGCTGCTGTCGGACCGCACCCTGCCCGGGCTCTCCGACGGCGGCGCCCACGTCTCGTTCATCAGCGACGCCAGCTTCCCGACCTTCCTGCTCACCCACTGGTGCCGCGATCGCCAGCGGGGCGAGCAGCTGCCGCTCGAGTTCGTCGTGC
>WHTX01000253.1 GCA_009377505.1 Acidimicrobiia bacterium | reverse complement strand
ACCTGACCAGGCCGGTCGCCCAGGCCCATTCGATGCGCATGGCGTGGGGCCGGGGCCCGCGCCGGCGCTCGGCCACCGCCGCCGGGCCCACCGTCGACGCGGCCGCCGCCATGGGGTGGGTCGGCGCCGCGGCCGTGGTCGGCGGCGCGGTCGTGGTCGGCGGCGCGGTCGTGGTCGGCGGCGCGGTCGTGGTGGTCGGCGCCGCGGCCGTGGTGGTCGGGGTCGGCTCGGCGACCACGGGGGCGGGCCCGGTGGTCACTGGCTGGCCCGGCATCGCCTTCCACGTCGCGGCGAACTGGGCGGTGAGGTCCACGAACAGGTCGCCGTACAGCTCGCTGGGCTCGATGTGGGTGTTCTCGTACCACTCGTTCCACGATGTGATCAGCACCCAGCTCGGGTTTGCAGCGAGGGCCGCGTCGATGTGGCGCTGGTAGCGCGCCCCGCCCTCTCGGTCGATCACGGTCCCGACCCTGCCGGGAAGGAGCGTGTCGTCATAGCCGGCCGAGAGCGTCATGACGGCAGCCTTCTGCCGCGGCTCGTCGGCAAGGAGCGGGTAGTGGCGGACCGCGCCGACCGCCAGGGCTTCGGACCGCTCGGCGAGGGTGTCCTCGATGGGCAGGTAGTCGAAGCCGGCGTCGAACACCTCGAGCTGGCCCAGGTCGGCGCCGCCGGCCATGTAGGCCGCGTCGAGGCCCTCGGCACGGAGCCGTTCGAAGACCCGTTCCCAGACCTCCTCCGGCACCCGGTCGGCTGCCCAGATGCCCACCACCGGCAGCCCGTCGAGGCGTGCGTAGGCGGGGTGGTCGCCGTAGGAGGCCAACGCGAAGGCGAGCCACTCGTAGAGCTCCTCCTCGCCGAGGGGTTGGCTCCCGTCGGGCACGGTCTCGAGGAAGATCGCAGCTGAGAGCCCCTGTTGCGCACCGGCCTCGAGGATCAGCGGGAACGTCTGGTCGGTGAAGTGGCCTGGCCCCCACCACGACGAGAGGAAGGCGTCGATGCCCGCGGTCTGGGCCAGCGCCACCTGGGCCGCCACGTCGGCGGGGTCGTTCGAGGCGTAGGTCCTGAGCGGGTGGTCGAGCAGCGTCGGCTCCGACCAGGTCCCGGTGCCGTACCAGGGGTAGTACAGCGCCCACAACGTCTTCTCCGGCGGCTCGGCGGCCAGCGCACGCCGGGACAGCTCGTCGTCCACCAGGGACGACAGGTCGAGGGTGACGGGGCTGTAGCCCCCGGACACGACGATCTCGGGTAGCCGACGTTCGACGAGCCCCCCGGCCCCATCGTCGACCAGGACGGACGCCCGCACGACGGACTCGTTGACCGAGCCCTTCTCGAGGAGGAGCTCGAGACCGGTCGCCGCCGCGGTCGGTGCGAGCGCGTAGTCGACCACCGCGCCGACCCTTGTGCCGGCCAGCGCGTTCTCCAAGGTCTGGTTGAGCGCCAACCGCTCCACGTCCTCCTGGGACCACAACATCTCACCCGTGCTGCTGACGGGGCGCAGCGACAGCACCTGCTCCGGGTCCTGCACCTCCAGCGTGGACCAGTCGGCGCCGGTGAGGAACTCCACCCGCAGCCTGAAGAACGCGACGTCGACGTCATCGCCGCGGGCCGCCTGTGTGCGGGGGACCACCGCACCGAGCCCGAGGAGGGCGAACGTCGCTAACATTGCGATCGCTTTACGCATCGGCATCAGTATCGCCGTTTCGCCGTCGATTTCATCTCGTCCGAACGGGATATTTCAGACGGACCCGTGGCACACGATGCGCTCGATCGCCTCCCACGCCACCTCCGGGCGGTACCGGCGCTCGTAGAGCGCTCGCCCGGCGAGCACCATCGCCTCGCACCCTGACGGGCCCGCCGCGAGGTCGGCGCAGGCCTGTGCCAGGGCCTCCGGGTCGTCCGCGACCTCGAGGTGCGTGCCGGGGACCACGTCGAGGCCCTCGACGCCGAGCGTCGTCGACACCACCGGGACCCCCCGGGCGAGCGCCTCGATCACCTTGAGCCGCGTCCCCCCGCCGTACCGGACGGGCACCAACGCCACGGACGCCCGGGCCAGCTCGTCGCCGACGTCCTCGACGTGGCCGACGACGTGTACACCGTCGATCGCCGACAGCTCGGTGAGGTGCTCCGCCCCGCGCCCGACGAGTCGCAGCTGCGCGGTGGGGAGCCGGCGGCGGACGTGCCCGAAGACGTCCCTCGCCGCGAACCTGGCACCGTCGGCGTTGGGCTCATACTCGAAGTTCGCCACCACCAGCAGGACCGCAGGGCCCGCCGGCCGGCGAGCGGGGCGCGCCGGGCCGAGGTCTGGGTACGTGTTCGGCACCACGGCGGTGCGGGGACCGCCGAAGCGGGCGCGGTCGAGCTCGCTGCACACGACGACGACGTCGGCACGACGCCCGAGCTCGGCTTGGATCGAGCGCCACAACGGCAACTCCACGCGACGCTGCAGCCGCTCGAGCCGGACGCCCACCCCCGGCCCAGGCGGGAGGGCGAGGAAGCCGGCCAGCTTCGCCGTCTCGACGTCGTCGGCGTCGACGACGACCCGGCCTGCCGCGACGTGGGGGCCGAGGCAGACGGCGTGGTCCATGGCACCGAACCACACCAGGTCGTAGCGGAGGGAAGACCAGTCCCGGAGCCGGCGGCGCGCCGCGGCCCAGTCGCGCACCGCCATCTGCCACGGCACCCGCTTCACGAGGACCGTCGAGCCGGCGGCGATGCGGCGGCGCAGCGGCACGTCGAGCTGGGCGGACCGCACAGCCGACGCGCCTTCGGGCAAGGTCGGGCCCGTCCCGGGTGCGCCCGGTGCCAACACGAGCACGTCCACGTCCGCGACCCGGCAGAGCCCCTGGAGGGTCGCAGCGGCACGGAGGCGCTTGCCCGAGTCTGCAGGTACCGGTACGTCGGCGAGCGTGAGGAGGGCTCGTGGTCGGGCCATCCCCCGTCCGGCACGTCGCCCGCTCGTCGAGCCGGGCTCGACCGTCATCGGCACGTCACCACGCGGACGACGGGGTGCAGGCCCGCGGGCAGCGCCGCCGTGAGCTGCTGGGCGTCGTCCGGTCGGATGATGCCAATCGGCACGGCGACGGCCATGAAGCAGCCCACGCCCACGAGGGCCGACGCCACGGCGCCTGCCAGCCCGGGCACGAGGGCCTGCGTCGCCGCGAAGGCGACGAAGGCGACGGACGAGGCGGCTGCGGCCACCGCCCACCGGTCGAGGCGCAGGTCCACGCGGCCCAGGCTCCGTACGGTGACGGTGAGGAGCATGCCCGACGTGGCCAACTGCCCCGCCAGGTTGGCGAGGACGGCTCCCGTGGCGCCGTAACGGGGGATGAGCAGGAAGGCGGCGGCGAGGTCGATGGCCGCGCCGGCGCCGCCCGTCCACAGCAGGGGGGGCAGCCGGCCGACGCCGACCCAGTAGCTGATGCAGAGCTGGCCGGCCGGCGCCAGCACGATGACGAGCGCCGCCAGCGGCACCAGGCGGGCAGCCCGGGCGAAGTCCGCGCCGTAGACGAGCTCCACGAGCACCGGGCCCGCACCGGCGAGCGCGGCGGCGAGCGGCAGCGAGATGAGGGCCGACATCCGCAGGGCCCATGAGAAGCGCTCGACCGCCCTCGGTACGTCGCCTGCCCCGATGGCCATGGCGACGATCGGCATCGACGCAGCGGCGACGGCGAGGGGAGCCACCGCAGCAGCTGACACGACCATGAAGGGGATCGAGTACATCGCCACCTCGGTCGCCGTCGAATAGGCAGCCAGGAAGGCGAACTCGATCCGCTTGGTGACGACCTGCGTCACCACCTCGAACGCGGCGAAGCCGGCCCACAGGGAGATCAACTGTCGGGGCACGGGCGCCCACGGCACCCGGCGCGACGGCGGCCGGAGGGGGGCGAGGGACCACAGCAGCCCCGCGGCGGCCAGCACGTTGGCGGCGAAGATGCCGGCGATGCCGAAGCCGGCGAGCACGGCGACGATGCCCAACGCCGGCCCGACCAGCTGCGTGACCAGGCGCCTGATGGCGATCGGCCGCCAACCCCGCTCGGGCACGACCTGGGCAGAGACCGCCCAGCCCAGCGCGTTCAGCACGACGGAGCCGGCGACGATGAACCACGAGACCCGGTCCTCGGGCTGGGTCAACCCGACACCGACGAGCACGACGCCGACCCCCACGCCGCTCACGCAGTGGGCCAGCATCGACCACCGGCGCACCCGAGCGGCGCCGATGACGTCGCCCCCGCCCAGCTGGGCCGAGATGGTCCGGATGGTGGCCTCGGTGATCGAGTTCACGAACAGGGAGGTGCAGGCGCCTTCGGCGAAGGAGATGAGGCTCTGCCGCCCCAGGTCGTCGGCCCCCAACACGCGCGCGGCGACGACCGAGAGGGCCGTGGTGACGACCATGGGCAGGAGCTGGCTGGCCGCGTTCCAGATCCCGCCCCAGAGGACGCGCTGGCTGGCGGTCTCCTCGCCCTGGCGCACCCGAGGCAGGCCCACCTCGTCACCCGCCGTGTGGGCGCGACCCGCCGCACGCCGCCGGTCGACGAGGAGGAGGGGGTGCAGGACGAGCGCGGAGGTACACCGAACCGGTGAGGCCGTGTCCCGCAGGCCCTGAGCAGGGAGCCACCACGACAACCGAAGCCTAACGGGCGCGCGCCAGGACCAAGCCGGGGCGAGGTGGGCGCATCAGCCCCGGCGGCCGCTCCGGTACCCTTCCGCCCAGACACTGGGGCGGCCGCTGGACGGGAGCGGCCCGCGGAGGCGCGCACCACATGATCACCATGGCCCTCGCCGCCGACAGCGGCTTCGCGAAGCAGCTGGGCGCCGCGCTCGCTAGCATCAGCTCGACCCAGGACGAGGACCAGCGGGTCTTCGTCCTCAACCACGGGTTCGATCCTGCGCTTCGACGTGACGTCGAATGGGGAGCGCCCTCGGCCGAGGTCACCTGGGTCGACGTCGACACCCGTGTCCTCGCCGACATCCAGGTGCCGCCCTACCTGGGCGCGGCGTCGATCTTCCGCCTGCTCCTCCCCTCGCTGCTGCCAGCCCACGTCGACCGGTTCATCTACCTCGATGCCGACGTCCTGGTTCGAGCGCCACTCGGCGCGCTGTGGTCGACCGACCTGGCCGGGGCCTCGACCGGCGCCGTGCGCGATGCCGTCATCCCGTGGGCGGGGAGCCCGGGAGCGCTCCCGTGGCGCGCCCTCGGCCTGGAGCCGACCTGTCCGTACTTCAACGTCGGGGTGCTGCTCGTCGACCTCGACCGGTGGCGGGCCGACGGCACGGCGGACAAGGCCCTCGGGCTCGTCCGGCGACGTGACCTCAACCACGCCGACCAGTGCGCCATCAACATCGCCCTCGGGGGCGCGCTCCTCCAGCTCGATGCGACGTGGAACGTCCAGGCCGGTCACTACCTGGCGGACGAGTCCGCCGCCTGGCTGGTGGAGAGCGCCGACGCCCTCGACCGGGCGCTCGCCGACCCAGTCGTCGTCCACTTCAACACGAGCCCACTCGGCCGGCCGTGGGCCTCGAACTGTTCCCACCCGTACAGGGACGAGTGGTTCGAGGCGCTCGACCGGACCGCCTGGGCGGGTTGGCGGCCGAACCGGCGCCGCGAGCTGCTGGGCCAGCTCACCGAGGGTGGCCTGCCCCGCCGGCTGACCCGGCGGGTCGAGGTCGCCGGCCGCGTGCTGCTGCACGGCGAATAGGCAGCCCGTGGCCGCCATCGCCTCCTTCGACGTCTTCGACACCGTGCTGGCCCGCGTGGTCGGGTCGCCGGCCACGGCGTTCCTGGTGCTGGGGCGGGTCGCCGCCGCCGAGGGGCTCGTCCGGGCGAGCCCCGAGGTGTTCGCCCGGGCACGCGTCGCGGCCGAGGACCGCTGCATCGCCCGCCACGGTGCCGCGGTGACGACCCAGTCGATCTACCAGGAGCTCGCCTACGCCCTGGCCCTGAGCGACGAGGACGCCGCCACGCTCGTCGCTCTGGAGTGGGGCCTCGAGCGGCGCCTCGTCCGCCCCGCCCCGAGCGTGGTCGCGGCCGTGCAGCGGGCACGAGCGCGAGGGGCGCGGGTCGTGTTCATGTCCGACACGCACCTCCCCCCGTCTGAGCTGGCCGACCTGCTGCGCGAGGCTGGCGCCCTCGAACGGGGCGACGGGCTGTACACGTCGTCGGCGATCGGACGGGCCAAGTGGACGGGCGAGTTGTTCGAGACGCTGCTCGAGGCCGAAGGCGTGGCACCTGGGCAGGCGGAGCACCTCGGCAACCACCGCGGCTCCGACGTGGCCCCTGCCCGGCGCCACGGCATCCGCGCCGAGCACCACGCCGCCGGCAACCTCAACCGCTACGAGGAGATCCTCGAGCGGCACACGTGGGCCACCGGGGGGCTCTCCTCGGTCCTCGCCGGCGTCTCCCGCCTGGCTCGGCTCACGGTGCCGGCCGGCGCGGCTCGAGACGTCGCCCTCCGGGACGTCACCGCCAGCGTGGCCGCGCCGCTCCTCACCGGGTTCGTGATGTGGGTGCTGGAGCGGGCTCGTGCGCTCGAGCTCGACCGGCTCTACTTCCTGTCCCGAGACGGCGAGGTCCTGCTCGACATGGCGCGACACTTCGCGCCCGCCGTGGGCACCCGGGCCGAGCTCCGCTACCTGCTGGCCAGCCGCCACGCCGTCAACCTGGCCTCGACAGGCGACCTCGCCGGCCGCGACGTGGCGTGGCTGACCGACGTCGAAGGGATGAACTCGCCACGCAGCATGGCCCACCAGCTCGGCCTGGCCGACGATGACGTGCGGGCCGCGCTGGGTGACCTGGGGCTCTCGGGCCGGGACGACGACGCGGAGCTGACCTCGGTCGAGCGTGCCCGCGTGGCCGACGCGCTCTGCCACGAGCCGAGCCGGCGCCGACGGGTGCTCGACCGCGCCGCCGGCCAGAGACAGGCGCTGCTCGACTACCTCGACCAGGAGGAGGTCCTCGCACCAGGCCGCATCGGGCTCGTGGACCTCGGCTGGCGGGGCACCACCCAGCACGCCATCGAGCAGCTGACGACTCGACGGCTCGCCGCCGAGGTCCACGGTCTGTACCTCGGCGCCGACCCTGCCATCGACCCGGGCTACGAGCCGGGACGGCGAGAGGCGTACCTGTTCGACCGGCGTCGCGGCGTGGGGATCGACGACCTCCCCGAGGCCTACCGCACGATGCTCGAGGTCTTCTGCACCGGCGGTCACGGGCCGGTCATCGGGTACGAGCACGACGGTGACGTGGTCCGGCCCGTCCTGGCACGCGCCTCGAACGAGGCCGCGGCGACGTGGGGCCTGGCGGTGGTACGGGCCACGGTGGCGGCCTTCTGCGAGGGGCTCCCCCTCGATGGGGACCTCGTCGACCCCCGAACGGACGTGCGGGCAGCGACGGCCGAGTCCTTCAGGCTCTTCCTCGACGCGCCGACCCGGGCCGAGGCCGCGGCGTGGTCGGCCTACCCGCTCGAGTGCGACTCGGCCGGGCTCTACACGGTCCCCGTCGGCCAGCCCTACACTCGCCGCGACCTGCTCACGGCGCTGCGCCGCGGCTGGGAACGGCACCATCGCTACAGCTGGCACGGCGGCTCGCTCGCCCTCAGCCCGCCCGAGGTGCGCACCGCGCTCGTCAACCTGCGGCGAGCCAAGGGACGTGCCCGCCGGGTGGTGCGGCTCGTCGCTCGTGGGTGCGGCCGGTGACGCAGGGGGCGGCGACCTCAGCCGGCGCCAGTGGCCGGCCGACGGGCGACGATGGCGGCCTCGCCGCCGCCCTCCTCGTGGTGCAGCACCTCGAAGCCGGCCAAACGGGCGACCAGCTCACCAGGCGCGGCCAGGAAGCGGGGGTCCGGCCCACCCCCCTCGCCGGGGGCGACCGCCTCGCGTCCCACGCTCGACAGCACCGAGGCCACCACCAGGCCCCCGGGCCGCAGCAGCTCGGCGGCGAGGTCGCCCAGCGGCGGCCAGCGGAACCAGAGGCACAACAGCACGTCGTACGGCCCGCTCAGCTCGGCGGGCAGGCCGTCGTCGAGGTCAGCTTCCAAGGCGCGCACCCGCCCGGCGAGGCCCCGCTGCGCCGCGCTGTCCCCCAGCATGGCCAG
>WHTX01000252.1 GCA_009377505.1 Acidimicrobiia bacterium | reverse complement strand
CGAGGGGGCGTCCACCTTCTGGTCGTGGTGCAGCTCGATCACCTCAGCGGAGGCGAAGAACGGCGCAGCGAGCTCGGCGAAGCGCATCATCAGCACGGCGCCGATGGCGAAGTTCGGCGCCACCAGGCAGTTCGACGCGCTGAACGCGGCGCGCAGGCCGTCGAGGTCCTCGGCGAGCAGGCCGGTGGTGCCCACGACGGCGTGCATCCCCCAGCCCGCCACCTGGCTGAGGTTCACCCGGGCGGCGGGCGCCGTGGTGAAGTCGACGACGACGTCGGCTTCGGCCTCGGCGAGCGCACCGAGCACCGCAGCCAGGCGCACGCCGGCCACGGCGTCGCCGGCCGTCGCGCTCGGGTCGACCGCAGCCACGAGCGCCAGCTCGGGGTCGGCAGCCACCGCCTCGCACACGGTCGCGCCCATCCTCCCCCGAGCCCCGATCACGCCCACGCGGATGGCCACGGCGCCCGAGCCTAGATCTGCTCGGTCCCCCCAACTCGTGCACTTGTGACAAGTTCTGGGACCGAGCAGAGCCCGGTGGGGTTGGGGTCCCCGCCGGGGATGGGGGAGGCGCCGAAGGCGCCGTCGGGGGCGCAGCCCCCGAGCTAGTGGCGCGTGTCGCCTACTGGAGGTCGCTGGCCCGGAACGGCCCCACTGCGGCCAGCACCCGGGGGCCGCTGAGCACCCGCGCCGCCACCCTGGCCACGTCGGCCGCCCTCAACGCGGCCAGCTCGGCGAGGTACTCCTCGGGCGGGGGCACGCGGCCCTCGGTGACCTCCCACCAGCCGATGCGGCTCATGCGCGAGGGGTTGTCCTCGAGGGAAAGCCACATCGAGCCTTCGAGGTACCCCTTGGCCACGGCCAGCTCCTCGTCGGTGACCCCGTGCGCCGCGAGGTCCCCGACGATGTCCCCGATCACGGCGAGGGCCTCCCTCGCCCGATCCGGGGTGACGCCGGCGTACACGGCGAGCGCGCCGACGTCGACGAACTCCGCAGCGCTGGCGTAGACGGTGTAGGCCAGGGATCGCTGTTCGCGCACCTCCTGGAAGAGGCGGCTCGACGGCCCGCCCCCCAGCACCTGTTCGAGCACGTCGAGGGCGACCCGGTCGCCGTCGCGGTAGCCGGGGCCCCGCCAGCCGAGGGCCAGGTGGGCCTGCTCGGTGGCCCGTCGTTGGATGGCGACCCGCTTGACGGGGCGCTCCGGCGCGGCCCGCAGCGGCACCTCCCCGCGGCCGGGGACGTCGAGGCGCGCCGCCGCCTCGACGACGGCGGCGTGATCGACAGCGCCGGCGGCAGCCACGACGAGGTTGCCGGGCCGGTACCAGCGCCCGAAGAACTCGGCCACGGCCTCGCGGTCCATGGCCTCCACTGTCGCCTCGGTGCCGAGGACGTCCCAGCCGAGGGGGTGGCTGGGGAACAGCGCCCGCCACAGCAGGTCGTCGACCCGGTCCTCGGGGCTGTCCTCGCAGGCGGCGAGCTCCTCGAGGATCACCGTACGCTCACCGGCCACGTCCTCGGCCCGCAGGGCCGGCTCGGCGACGAGGTCGACGAGCAGGTCGAGCGCGACGCCCGCCCCCGCGGTGGGGACCCGCAGGTAGAAGACCGTGTGCTCCTTGGACGTGTAGGCGTTCATCTCGCCGCCGAGGGCGTCGACGGCGACGGCGATCTGGCGGGCGTCGCGGCTCGCCGTGCCCTTGAACAGCAGGTGCTCGAGGAAGTGCGAGACGCCGGCCCGTTCGGGGGGCTCGTCCCGGGACCCGACCGCCACCCAGATGCCGAGGGACACCGAGCGGGCGTTGGGCACCCGCTCGGTGACGACTCGTGTACCGCCCGGCAGGACCGTGCGTCGGACGCGGCGTCCCACCTGGCTGACTAGCGGCGGCGCCGCGGGCGGCGACGATCGCCCCCGCCGCCGCCCCCACCACCGGGCGCGGCGACCGAGGAGGGGCCGAGGTCGCCGAACTCGCCTCGCAGCTCGTCCTCGAAGGACTCTTCGAAGGACACGTAGTCGCGCTCGGCCCCCCCGGTGGCGGGGGCGGCGTCGCCACCACCCTCGCGGGGGCGCCGGCCGCGCTCGCCCCGGGGCTCACGGGCCTCGCGATGCTCACGGCCGTCCCCGCCGTCGCCGTTGGAGGGCTCGGGGGCGTTCGCCGGCCGCAGCGAGATCTTCCCGTTCGGGTCGATGTCCTCGACGATGACCTCGATCTCCTCGCCGAGCTGGACGACGTCCTCGACCTGGGCGATGCGCCGCCCACCGCCGAGCTTGGAGATGTGCACGAGGCCGTCCCGGCCCGGGAGGATGTTCACGAAAGCGCCGAACTTGGTGATGTTGACGACCTTGCCCGCGTACACCTTGCCGAGCTCGGCCGTGGGCGGCTCGAGGATCAGGCGGATCTGGCGCTCGGCCTCGGTCACTCGGCTGCTGTCCACCGAGGCGATGGACACCGTGCCCACGGTGCCGTCGTCGTCGACGGAGATGTCGGCGCCGGTCTCGGACTGGATGGCGTTGATGACCTTGCCCTTGGGCCCGATGATCTCGCCGATCTTGTCCACGGGGATCTGGAAGGAGATGATCTTCGGCGCCGTCTCCCGCACGTCCTCGCGGGGAGCCGGGATGGCCCCGTTCATGACCTCGAGGATCTGCAGGCGGGCGTCGCGGGCCTGCTGGAGCGCCTGGGCCAGCACCTCGGCGGGGATCCCGTCGATCTTCGTGTCGAGCTGGAGGGCGGTGACGAACTCGCTCGTCCCGGCCACCTTGAAGTCCATGTCGCCGTAGGCGTCCTCCACACCGAGGATGTCGGTGAGGGGGGTGTACTTGCCCTCGGCGAAGACCAGGCCCATGGCGATGCCGGCGACCGCCGCCCGCAGGGGCACGCCGGCGTCCATGAGGGACAGCGAGGAGGAGCACACGGACGCCATGGAGGTGGAGCCGTTGGAGGACAGCACCTCGGAGACGACGCGGATCGTGTAGGGGAACTCCTCGAGGGACGGCACGAGGGGGAAGACTGCCCGTTCGGCCAGGTTGCCGTGGCCGATCTCACGGCGCTTGGGGCCGCGCATGAAGCCGGTCTCGCCCGTTGAGTACGGCGGCATGTTGTAGTGGTGCAGGTACCGCTTCTTGGTCGTCGGGCTGATCCCGTCGATCATCTGGTCCATGCGGGTCATGCCCAGCGTGGCGATGTTGAAGACCTGCGTCTCGCCCCGCTCGAAGATGGCCGAGCCGTGCGCCGTGGGCAGTACGCCCACCGTGGCGGCGAGCGGGCGCAGGTCGGCGGTGCCCCGGCCGTCGATGCGCACGCCGTCGTTGACGATGCGGCGGCGGACGATGGTCTTGCTCAGGGAGCGGACGGCGTTCTTGGCCTGCTTCTCGGCCGTTGGCTCGCCGGCGAGCTGAGCCAGGACGGTGTCGAGGATGGCCTTGCGGGCGTCGGCCTCGGCGGCGAGCCGCTCGCTCTTGTCGGCGATCTGCGGGACCTCGCCGAGGCGGGCCTCACCCGCCGCGACCACGGCGTCGTAGACGGCGGTGCTGTAGTCGACCTGCTCGACGAACTCGATGGGCGCCTTGCGGCCGCCCGCCGACTCGACCAGCTCCTCCTGGAGCTTGACCAGGTCCTTGATGTAGGGCTTGGCCGCCTCGAGGCCCCGGGCGATCTCCTCCTCGGTGACCTTGGGGGCGTCGGCCTGGTAGTTCGCCCACGCCGCCTCGGTGCCGGCGGCCTCCACCATCATCACGGCCACGTCGCCGTCGGGCAGCACCCGGCCGGCGACGACCATCTCGAAGCTGGAGGCGTCCCCCTCCTCGAAGGTGGGGTGACCGACCCAGTCGCCCTCGGCCGAGAAGGCGAGGCGCACGGCGCCGATGGGGCCCTCGAAGGGCACGCCGGAGATCATCAGGGCCGCGGAGGCGGCGTTGATGGCCAGCACGTCATAGGGGTTCTTCTGGTCGGCGCCCATGACCGTGCCGACCACGTGGATCTCGTTGCGGAAGCCCTCGGGGAAGGACGGCCGCAGCGGCCGGTCGATCAGCCGACAGGTCAGGATGGCCGAGTCAGGCGCTCGGCCCTCCCGGCGGAAGAACGAGCCCGGGATCTTGCCCGCTGCGTAGCTGCGCTCCTCGATGTCCACGGTGAGGGGGAAGAAGTCGATCCCCTCCCGCACCGACTTGGCCGCCGTGGCCGCCATGAGCAGGTAGGTCCCGCCCATGCGGACGACGACTGCTCCGTCGGCCTGCCCGGCGAGCCGGCCGGTCTCCAAGGTGATGGTCTTGTCCGGTGCGCCCGGTACTTCGGCGCTCACGCTGATGGTCTTGGCCATCGCGCTCTCCTTTCGGGGGCCGTGGCGGCCCCATCCATGGAGGCGGGGCGGTGGCCAGTTCCCAGGTCTCGGGGGCCGAAACGGGCTCGGTCACCGGGAGCTGGCAGCTGACCTCTGCCGCCGCCTCGCACTTGCCGGCCCCGGCCGTTCGTCAGCCGGGGCCACCGGGGCGTGTCGGCCCCGGACGAGCGACGAGCGGCCACGGGGGCCGCTCGAGGTCTCCTAACGGCGCAGGCCCAGCCGGGCGATGATGTCTCGGTAGCGCTGGACGTCGTTCCGCTGGACATAGGCCAGCAGGCGGCGTCGCCGTCCCACCAGCATGAGCAGCCCCCGCCGACTGTGGTGGTCCTTCTTGTGGACCTTCAGGTGCTCGGTCAGGTGGTTGATGCGGTGGGTGAGGATGGCGATCTGCACCTCGGGCGAACCGGTGTCGGTCGCGTGGAGGCGATGCTCGCTGATCGTCTCGGACTTGGGCTGCATGTGTTCCTCTGTGCTCGGGTGTCCTACCCGGCCTACGGTGCGCTGGGCGTCACCGTGAGCCGCCGATCAGATGCGGTGCCGCCCTTCGAGGGCGCCCGCGGCTCCGCCGGCCGTGGCCGACAGCAGTCGGCCGACGACAGATCGTAGCAGGTCGAGACGCCGTGTCACCGACGAGCAGGTGAGGGGCGGTGCACTGCGGCCCTGTGCCCCGGGCCGCGCGCCGCCAGGTCCTCGGCGTCGCCTGCCGCGCTCGCGCCGGCACGGGCCCTGCCCTCCGTCCAGTGCCGCCGGCAGAGCAGCTCGTAGCTGACCTGACCTGTCCCGACGTCGCCGACGAGCACCGTGTCGCCCTCGTACACCTGGTGCCCGTCGACCACCCGGGCGTTGTGGGTGGCCGGTCGATTGCACCAGCACCGGGCCTCGACCTGCAGCTCCTGGCGGCTGTCCGCCAGCTCCAAGAAGCGCGCCGTGGCGTCGAAGAGCTTGCCGCGGAAGTCGGTGAGCAGCCCGAAGGCCCACACGTCCACGTCCAGCTCGTCGACGACCTCGGCGAGCTGGTCGACCTGGGCGGCCAGGTAGAACTGCGCCTCGTCGCAGACCATGAAGTGCAGCACCCCGACCTCGTCGCGCACCGAGCGAGCGAGCTCGGACAGGTCGAGGTCGGGGTGGACCTCGATGGCGGGAAGGGCCACCCCGAGCCGGGAGGACACCGCGGCCTCGAGCCGGTCGAGCTGGGTGAGCAGCAGGCCGTGCTGGCCGACCTGGGTCAGGTTGTGGTGGATCTGGAGCGCCATGGTGCTCTTCCCCGAGCCCATGGTGCCGAAGTAGAAGCGCAGCACCCCTCGGCCCCGGGTCAGCTCGCCGGGGACAGCCGGTGCCGCGCCTCGGCCACGTCGAGGTGCATCTGGGCGACGAGCTCGTCGACCGAGTCGAACTTCACCTCGGGGCGGAGCCGGGCGACGAACTGCACCCGGGCGCGCTGGCCGTAGAGGTCGCCGGCGAAGTCCAGGAGGAAGGCCTCGACGAGCAGCTCGCCCTCCTCGTAGAAGGTCGGCCGCCGCCCCACGTTGATGGCGGCGGCGTGGCGGCTGCCGTCAGGGTGGACGTACCAGCCGGCGTAGATGCCGTCGGCCGGGATCGCCAGGTCCGTCCCGATGGTCAGGTTGGCGGTGGGGAACCCGATCTCCCGTCCGCGCTTGTCCCCCGTCCCGACCACCCCCCGAAGCTCGTGCCAGCGCCCGAGCAGCGCCGCCGCGCTCTCCACGTCGCCCGAGGCCACCGCGGCGCGGATGCTCGTCGAGGAGACGATCTCGGTGGGGCCCTCGGCCTGGCCGAGCAGGTCGATGCCCACGGCCTCGAAGCCGTAGTCCCGCCCCAGGGCGGCGAGCATGGCCACGGTGCCCTCCCGGTGCCGGCCGAAGTGGAAGTCGGCCCCGACGACGACGCAGCGGGCGCGCAGGCAGTCGACCAGCACCTCCTTCACGAAGTCGGCGGCCGCTTCATGGGCGCGGTCGTCGTCGAAGTGCACCACGTAGGCCACGTCGACGCCGGCCTCGTCGAGCAACTCGAGCTTGTGCTCGAGCGATGTCAGCAGGCGGGGGGCGGACTCGGGGCGGACGACGGCCGCAGGGTGGCGGTCGAAGGTCACCACCGCGGTCCGTGCCCCGCGGCGGGCGGCTTCCTGCTCGGTGCGGTCGATGACGGCGCGGTGGCCGCGGTGCACGCCGTCGTAGGCGCCGATCGTGACCGCGCACCCCTCCAGGCCGGGTGGGCAAGCGGCGGGCTCCATGATGACGTCCACGGTTCGCAGAACCTACCGCGCCGGCGCCGGGGCCAGCACCACCACGGGCCGCAACGCGTCGCCCGATCGCTCGACCACGGCGACGAGCCGGCCCTCCTCGTCGAGGGCGCGCCACGGCCCTTGATCGGCCTGCCCAGGGCCGCCCGGCTCGAAGGCCGCGGCATCGAGGCGCTGGCCGCGGCCGAGGGCCAGGGCCGACTGAGGCCCGACCTGTACGGCCGGGTAGTCGCGCAGCGCGTCGGCGGGGCTCAGGAGCGACTCGGGGCTGAGCCCCTCGATGCCCAGGGCCTCGGCCACGTCGAAGGAGCCGACCGCCAGGCGGCGCAGGTTGCGCAGGTGGGCGCCCCCGCCGAGCGCCTCGCCCAGGTCGGCGGCGAGGGAGCGCACATACGTGCCCGAGGAGCACTCGACCGAGGCCCGGTAGACGAGGGGGTCCCCTGTCGGCGCCAGCTCGAAGCGCCCGACGGTCACCCGGCGGGCCTCGCGCTCCACCTCGAGCCCCTGGCGGGCGAGCTCGTGCAGGCGGCGGCCGCCCACCTTGACGGCGGAGACCATGGGCGGCACCTGGTCGATCTCGCCGACGAAGCCGGCCGCGGCCGCGGCCACCTCGGCCGCCGTGACCCGGCCCATGTCCCAGGTGCCGGTGACCTCGCCGGCAGCGTCGAGGGTCGACGTCGCCGTGCCGAGCACGACCTCTCCCTCGTAGGCCTTGCCGAGCGCGGTCAGGAAGCGCAGGAGCCGGGTGACGCGGCCCGCGCCGAGCAGGAGCACGCCGGTGGCATCGGGGTCGAGGGTGCCGGCGTGGCCCACCCGGCGGGTGCCGAGCAGGCCCCGGGCCTTGGCCACCACGTCGTGGGACGTCCACCCCGCCGCCTTGTCGAGCACGGCCAGGCCGTCGGGCCCGTCACTGCGGCCGCGGCCCATCACCCTCCACGTGCCGGTCCTCGCCCCCGCCGCCCCCGGACGACGAGGCCTCGGCCGGCCCGCCGCCCTCGTGGTCGGCCGCGCCTGGAGCGGCCGCGCCTGTAGGGGTCGCGTCCTGTTCGCCCGAGGAGGTGAGCGTCGGCTGGAGCTCCGCCAGCAGCTCCTCGATGCGCTTGCCGCCGCGCACGCCGCCGTCGGGGGCAAAGCGCAAGGCGGGGGTCCTGCGCATGCGGGACTGTCGGCCGATGGCCGACTGCAGCCGCGCCCGGTGCTGGTGGAGGGCGCCGAGCACCTCGGCGTCAGCCTCCTCCCCGGCGAGGGAAGAGAAGTACACGACGCCCTGGGTGAGCTCCTGTTCGACCTCGACGGCGGTGACGCTGACCATCTCGAGGCGCGTGTCGTCGATGCGCTCGAGCTCCTCGGCGACGATCTCGCGGACGAGCTCGTTCACCCGTGCGGTGCGGGGGTACTCGCGACGTCCGCCGCTGCTGCGCCTGCGGGCCATGTCAGTCCTCCTCGAGCTCGAGCCAATGACGGGCCGACCTGATGACCTCGGCCTCGGGGAACGACCAGACGAAGCGCTCCACGCCGTCCATGACCTCGGTGGCGTGGCCGGGGGTCGAG
>WHTX01000251.1 GCA_009377505.1 Acidimicrobiia bacterium | reverse complement strand
GTGCGCGCCGTGCGCTCGCGGCGGGCGCCCCGCTTCGTCGCGCCCCGCCGTCGTCTTCGCTCGCTGGTCGCCTACCTGGGGCTGCTGCCCTGGGCGCTCGCCGAGCGTCGCCGCCTGCGGGCGGCCCGCACCGTCCCCGACGAGGAGCTGTTGACCTGGGCGCAGCCTCGCAGCAGCCACCCGTTCTGAGCAGGGGCCATGAAGGTCGCGGTCTACAACCGGCACTGGGCGACGGCCGGAGGTGGGGAGCGCTTCGCCGGCGGCATCGCCGAGGTGCTGGCCGAGGACCACGAGGTCACGCTCGTGGCCCACGACCCCTTCGACCCAGCCGAGCTGGGCGAACGGCTACAGCTCGACCTCGGCCGCACCACGGTCCGCGTCGTCGGGCCCGCGCCCGAGGCGGTGACGGCGGCGAGCGCCCAGGTCGACCTGTTCGTCAACGCCTCCTACGCCTCCGACGACCGCGCCGCCGCAGCTCACAACCTCTACGTCGTCCACTTCCCGGCCCTGCCCCCCTTCGACCCGCCCCGCGCCAGGCGGCTGGCCATCTCGGTGTCGGCCCGCCTGGCCCGCCTGGCGCACGTCGACCCTCGGCCCGTCCAGGTTCGCGACGGCGCCTACCTGGCCGAACAGATCGGCCCGTGGCCTGCACGTTGGACCGATGGCGAGGCGCGGCTGCTCGTCCCCGGCGGGGGACGGGTGCTCGTCGTGCTCGGGCGATTCCACCCCGCCGAGGCGGGCGAGCTCGACGTGGTCCTCGCCCGTGCCGATGGCCGAGAGCTCGCCGGCACCCGTCTCCGGCCCCGGCGAGGCCGCCAGGACCCCCCTCTCCACCCGCTCCGTGCCCGCCTCGGGGCCGAGGAGGGGCCTGTGGAGCTGGTGGTGCGCAGCAGCACCTTCCGCCCCGCCGACGCCGGCGCCGCCGACGGCCGCACGTTGGGGGCGCCCATCGTGGCTGCTCTCGCCGGCCCTTGGCCGGCCCTGCCCTTCCAGGCCCTCCACCAGCTGCTCGCTGTGCCGGCGGCCTCGTCCGCCTTCCTCGCCGACTACCAGGGCGTCGTCGCCAACTCGGTCTTCACCCAGGGGTGGGTGCGGCGTCTGTGGGGCCGGGAGAGCGGGGTGCTCCACCCCCCGGTGACGGCGCAGCCCCGCGTCGCCAAGGAGCCGGTGCTCCTGGGCGTGGGCCGCTTCTTCGACCCCGCCGCTGGCCACAACAAGCGCCAGGTCGAGCTGGTGCGGGCCTTCCGGCAGTTGCGGGCCACGGGCCGGGCGGAGGGCTGGGAGCTGCACCTGGTCGGGGGGTGCGACCGCCTGGGCGAGCCGTACCTCGCCCGGGTGCGGGCCGAGGCCAAGGGCTTGCCCGTCCATGTGCACGCCAACGCCAGTGGCGCCACGGTGCGGGGCCTGTACGGCAAGGCATCGGTGTTCTGGCACCTCACCGGGCTGGGCGAGGACCCCGATGACCACCCCGAGCGCTTCGAGCACTTCGGCATCACCACGGTCGAGGCCATGTCGGCCGGCGTCGTGCCCGTGGTGCTCGGCCAGGCCGGCCAGCTCGAGCTGTTCGAGGACGGGCAGGCCGGCTTCCACGTTGCCGGCATCGAGGACCTCGTCAGCCGCAGCCTCGAGCTCATCGCCTCCCCGGCCCGGCGCGAGCGCATGGCCGACGCCGCCGTGCAGCGTGCCCAGGCCTTCCTGAGGCCGGCGTTCGCCCACCGGCTGCGTGCCCTTGTGGCCGAGCTGGTGTCCTCGCCGGCTTCACCGCACGCTGGTGTCGTGGAAGGCTGACCTGGCGAGGGTGGGCTCACCGTCAGGGCGGGTCACGTCGGCTGACGCGGGCTCGCGACGACGAGCGACGTACCCCGGCGGGCCATGCCCGAGCGAGGAATTCAGGTAATTTTCACCGCTTCCCAGGTGATGTGCATGTATGCCGGCTGCGCACCGATTCGCGTTGCATCCTGCTCGTCGGCGACGACGGTGAGGTCCTCGGCGATGCTCCCGGCCAGCATGGAGGCCACGTCGAACTCGGGCGAGGTCTCCCCGTCCCAGCGCTCGGCCCCGCCGCGCACGAGGTCGGCCCAGGCCGCGGGCACGAGCGCAGTGGCCGTGAAGCCGTGCCCCCGCAGGCGTGGCGTGAGGTCGTAGCCGAAGCGCCAGAAGACCGGCGTCTCGTCACCGTGGAACTCGGGCGACTCGGGGCGAGCCGTGCGCCCTTGCAGCACGGGCACCTGGAGGTACATGCGGCCCTTCGGGGCGAGGACCCGGCAGATCTCCTCGAGCGCCCGGTCGGTGTCGGGGACGTGCTCCAAGACGTGAGGCGTGAGGAGCACGTCGATCGAGGCGTCGGGCAGGTCGATGGACTGCAGGTCGAGGCGGAGCGAGGCGGTGTGGGCGCGCCCGTCGTAGTCCGAGCTGCGGTAGTCGAACCAGGTGCCCATGGCCCGGCGGTACTCCGCGCCGAGGCGCGGGCTCGTCTCGAGCACCCGCAGGCCCCGCCGCAGCGGCGTGCGCCGGGTGAAGCACCAGAACAGGAACCGGTCCCGTGCGATCGAGCCGCAGCGCGGGCATAGGGCGCCCTCGCAATGGGCAGGGCCGTCGAAGCCAGTGCCCGTCCAGCGGCAGATGTTGCACCACGCCGCGGCCGTCGCCTCCGCCGTCGTGACCGGCGCCCAAGGGGAGGGCGCGCCATCGGCCCAGCGGGGCTCGGCCGGCGGGGACGGGGCCTGGGCACGTCCGAACGTGGTGGCGACGCGCCGGCGGACCGGGTCGGGCAGGGCTCGGGCCAGGCGACGCAGGACGGCGGGCATCGGCGCCCGAGGCTACCCGCGCCCCAGTTGGCGACCGCCGCGCCCCGATCGGGCGGCTCGCTACGCGCTGTGCCCGTCCGCTCTTCGCCGCTCGGGCGGCTCGCTACGCGCTGTGCCCGTCCGCTCTTCGCCGCTCGGGCGGCTCGCTACGCTCGCGTTCCATGGCGACCCGGTTCGTTATCGTCGGCGGGGGCCCTGCCGGCCACACCGCTGCCAGCCACGCGGCGCGGCTGGGAGCGCAGGTGACGCTCGTCGAGCGCGATGTCCTCGGCGGGGCTGCGCACCTGTGGGACTGCATCCCCTCCAAGGCCATGATCGCCACGGGCGGTGCCCTCTCCTACCTGGGTCGGGTGCACGGCATGGGCCTCGACACGGTCAAGCCCGAGCTCGACACGGCCAGCCTCAGGGAGCGCATCTCGACCATCGTCGGACGGCTCGAGCGTTCGACCCGCGAGTTGCTCGACAGCCAGGGCGTGCGCCTCATCAAGGGCACCGGCCACCTGAAGGGCCCCCACGAGGTGGTCGTCGAGACGGCCGACGGGGTGGAGGAGCTCACCGCCGACGCCATCCTCGTCTCTACCGGGAGCCGTCCCCGCATCCCCGACTGGGCCAACGCCGACGGGGTGCGAGTGCTCACCACCCGCGACGCCTACCCCCCGCCCGACATCCCCGGGCACCTCGTCATCATCGGCTCCGGCGTCACGGGCGTGGAGTTCGTGCACATGTTCGCCTCGCTCGGCTCGCGGGTGACGCTGATCGTGAGCCGCCAGCAGGTGCTGCCCATCAAGGACCCCGAGGTCGCCGCCGCGCTGGAGGAGAACTTCATCGAGCGGGGGGTCCGCCTCTACAAGGGCGCCAAGGCCACGGGCATAGAGGTCGTCGGCGCCGGCGTGCGCGTCTTGTGCGACGACGGCCGCGTGGCGGAGGGGTCCCATGCTCTGCTCGCCATCGGCTCCATCCCGAACATCGAGGACGTCGGCCTCGAGGCGGCCGGTGTCCATTTCGACCAGCGCGGCTTCCCCGTCACCGTCGGCCACCACCTCCAGACCAACGTGAAGCACATCTACGTGGCTGGCGATGTCTCGGGCAAGCTGCCCTTGTCCTCGGTGGCGGCGATGCAGGGCCGCAAGATCGCCGAGCACATCATGGGCCTGCACGCCCGCGACCACCGCCACCTCGACTACGAGAAGGCGGCCTCGGCCATCTTCACCGAACCGGAGATCGCCGACGTGGGCATGGCCGAGGCCGAGGCCTTCGCGTCGGGCCGCAAGATCCGCGTCACCAAGGTGCCCTTCGCCGCCGCGCCCAAGGCCATGATCAACGACGACACCCGCGGCTTCGTGAAGATCATCTCCGACCCGGCCACGGGCGTGGTGCTCGGCGGCTCGATCGTCGGCCGCCACGCCGCCGAGCTCATCTCCGTGATCGCCCTCGCCGTGACCGCCGGCCTCCGCGTCGGCGACATCGTCGACTCGCTCCTCGTGCACCCCACGGTGGCAGAAGCCCTCGCCGACGCAGCCGACTGAAGCACGTTCATGCCGGCCGCGCGGAGCAGCTCTGCGCGCCTGGCGCTGCGAGTCGCGGGCGACCGACCGGGCTTGCCCCGGCGTTGGCAGCGAAGCACGCAGTTCTGCGCGCCGTGGGCTGCCAGGCCACCCACCAGCTACACCGGCCGGGCCGTCCGCCCGCGCCCGGAGCTGGGGCTCAAACACCCAGGGCCGACGGTCAGTTCACGAATATCTCGAACAGGCCGTTCCCCGGGGCGCAGGCGCCGTTGATGACGTAGCGGCCCGTCCAGGGGACGGTGACCACGAGGTGGTCGGACACGCCCCGGCCTACGGTCATCGCCGCGACAGGAGCCAGGCCGCCCGTGGGGACCGGCCCTTCGACGCACAACGTGCCCTGGGTCGTCTCGGGGTCGTTCGCCAGGTACCACATGTCGAGCAGCTGGCCCGCCTCGAGGTCGATGCGCCAGAACCGGTCGAGGGCGCCACCGTTCTGGGTGCCGGCCTTCGGCACGAGCCGGGGCGCGCCCACGAAGCTCGTTGCCGCGGGGACCCGGCCCGGGCGGGGCGTGAAGTGGGGCCTGAAGCCCGACGACGGCGCGCCGGGGCGACAGCCCATGTCGATCATGTAGTGGCCCTGGTGGGGCACGGTGTAGCGCAGGACGCCACCAGCCCCGGTCACGGTGGCGGTGGCGACCTCCGCGCCCGCTGGGCTGATGAGGCAGGCCACGAGCGGGACGTTGGGCCGATCGAAGCCCAGGTGGTCGACCTCCACGGCGAGCACGTCGCCCGCGGCGAAGTCGACCCGCCAACGGTGGAGGCCAGCCGCGGGCTCGGACAGGTAGCGGACGTCGCGACCGTGCGGCGGCGTGGCCACGACGTGGTGGACGGCGCCGGGCGACTGGCCCTGGTGCTCGGTGGCCAGGCCCGAGCCCGGCGTGGTGGCCGGCTCGACGGTGAAGGGGACGTCCACGGCGGCGCCCGGGGCGTCGATGACGACGAGGTGGGGCGCCGTGGTGGTGGCGACCTGGTCGAGCCGGACGGCGTCCCCCGCCGCCACCGTGATCGAGCCGACGTCGACCATGGCGGCGGCGCCGGCGAGCACCGTGGAGAAGCCCCAGCGCTGGAGGCGCACGCGCAGCTCGGGCGCGCCGGCCTCGCCCCAGTTCGCCGCCCACACCGTCAGCAGGTCGTTGGCCTGCAGCGACGTCTCATAGACGACCACACCGCCCGGGGCGATCGTCCCGCCGGTGCGTTGCAATGGCTCGGGTACCGCCGCTGTCTGACCACCAGCAGTGGCCGTCAGCGAACCGACGGCCATGCACAGCGATGCTGCGCTCGCCAAGAAGTACTTCCGCATCCGTCCCGCCCGCATGGTCCCAGTCTGCCTGGGCGCCGCGTCATCGCGGCATAAGTAGCACCTTATGCCGTAGGCGGAGAGCGCGGCTCTAGATGTAGTTCCAAGGGGTCGGGGGCGTCGCGCCTCCCCGGGCTGAGGGTCGGTCTGGGCGATCCGCGGTGGGCGGCGGCGGTGTCGCCCCGGCTGGGAACCGCGAAGGATCTTGCACCGCCACGGTGCAGGAACCTTCGGGGCTGGTACCGCCTGAGGGCTCGACCCCAGAGGCCTAGGCGATGACCACGACCACGTCGCCGGCGCCCACCGTCTGGCCCGGCTCCACCTTCACCTCGGTCACCTTGCCGGCCTTCTCCGCGGCGATCTGGTTCTCCATCTTCATGGCCTCGAGGACACATACAGCCTGTCCGGCCGTCACCTCGTCACCCACAGCCACCAGCACCTTCACGATCGTGCCCTGCATGGGTACGGCCACGCTGCCCGAGCCGGCGGCGGCGGCACCGCTCGCCGAGGCGGCGCGGCGGGGCCTGGCCGCGGCCTTGCCCGACGAGGTGGGCGCCGCGGCGGCGAGGGCCTCGGGTACCCACAGCTTCACGGCGAAGCGCTTGCCGTTGACCTCGACGTCGACGTCGCGCTGCACCCTGGGCTCGTCCGCGGCAGGGTCGGCGGGCCCACCCTTGTCCGACTTCACGCCGCTCAGGTCGAGCGTGTTCTCCACCCACTTCGTGGAGTGCTCGATGGCGGCGAAGTCGGGGTGGCCGAGGATGGCGAGGTCGGCAGGGATGGTCGTGGCCACCCCCTTCACGGTCATCTCACGCAGCGCCCGTAGCGTGCGCCGGATGGCCGTGGGGCGGTCCTTGCCCCAGCACACGAGCTTGCCGACCAGGTTGTCGTAGAACTGGCTGATCTCGTCGCCCGCCTCGTAGCCACCGTCCCAACGCGTGCCGTAGCCCTGTGCGACGACCAGTTCGGTGAGCCGGCCCGGCGAGGGCATGAAGCGACCGCCGGAGGGGTCCTCGGCGTTGACGCGCACCTCGATGGCGTGGCCCCTGATCTCCACCTCGTCCTGGCCGAGCGGGAGCGGTTCGCCCGCGGCCACCCGCAGCTGCAGCTCCACCAGGTCGAGGCCGGTGACGAGCTCGGTGGCCGGGTGCTCGACCTGGAGGCGGGTGTTCATCTCGAGGTAGTGGAAGCCGCCGTCCTCGTAGAGGAACTCGACGGTCCCCGCGTTCACGTAGCCGCAGCCCCGGGCCACCTGCACGGCCGCCTCGCCCATGGCCTGCAGCGTGTCCCCCGGGATGCCGGCGGCCGGGGCCTCCTCGATGAGCTTCTGGTGGCGCCGCTGGGCCGAGCAGTCGCGTGTGCCCAGGTAGACGCAGTTCCCGTGGGTGTCTGCCAGCACCTGCACCTCGACGTGGCGGGGCCTGGTGAGGTAGCGCTCCATGTAGATCTCGTCGCGCCCGAAGTAGGCCTTGGCCTCGCGCTGGGCCGACTCGATGGCGCTCTCCACCGCCGACTCGTCCTCGACGACCTTCATGCCCCGCCCACCGCCGCCGTAGGCGGCCTTGATAGCGACCGGGTAGCCGTGCTCGGCGCCGAAGGCCCGCACCTGGGCGGGGTCGGTGATGAGGTCGGTGGTACCTGGCACCCCGTGGACCCCGACCTTCTCGGCCGCCAGCCGGGCGGAGATCTTGTCGCCCATCACCTCGATCGCCTCGGGCGGTGGGCCGACGAAGGTCACCCCCTTGGCCGTGATGGCCCGGGCGAAGTCGGCGTTCTCGGAGAAGAAGCCGTAGCCGGGGTGCACGGCCTCGGCGCCGGAGCGGTCGACGGCGTCGAGGATCGCTTCGGTGTTCAGGTAGCTCTCGGCTGCCGTCTTGCCGCCGAGCGCGTACGCTTCGTCGGCCAGCCGCACGTGGAGCGCGTCCCGGTCGAGCTCGGAGTAGACCGCGACAGTGCGCACGCCCAGTTCCTGGCAGGCACGGATGACCCGCACCGCGATCTCACCCCGGTTGGCGATCAAGACCTTGGAGAACACGACCAATGATTAGTCGCCGACCGGGGGACCGTGCCAGATCACAGTTGGGCCGTACGCGCTTCCGGCAGGTCGAGTGGGTCTCCGAGACGGGCTCCACGAACGCCGACCTCATGGCCCGCGCCCACGAGGCCGGGGTGGACGGCACCGTCCGCGTCGCCGACTTCCAGAACGCCGGCCGGGGCCGCCGGGGCCGCACCTGGGTGACCGAGCCCTCGGCGGCGCTGATGGTGTCGGTGCTGGTGCGGCCGGGCCCGCTGGGGCTGCGGCCCCCACAGCTCGGCCGCCTCACGATGGCCCTCGGGGTGGGCGCGGCGGAGGCCTGCGGCGAGCTCTTCGGCGTCGACGTCGGCCTGAAGTGGCCGAACGACCTGGTGCCGCGCCCCGACGACCGCAAGCTGGCCGGGATCCTGGCCGAGTCGGCAGCGGGCCCGACGGC
>WHTX01000250.1 GCA_009377505.1 Acidimicrobiia bacterium | reverse complement strand
GGCACGCCGAACCGGATGAGGTGGCGGGCCATGTCCGGCTGCCAGGCGAGGCGCACCTTGACGGGGGAGCGCATGATCAGCAGCGTCGCCGTCACCGCTGAGCCGGTGACCTGGGCGGCGGCCAGGGACCAGGGCCCGCCGCCGTTCATGGCGACGACGAAGTTCACGGTCAGCGACGCGGCGGTACCGGCCAGCTCGGAGGTCGTGCGGGTGCGCTCCTGCAGGGCGCGGGTGATGACGCCGGCGCTGGCCGCGATGCGCCCGTCGATGACCACGGCGAGCGTGGCCAGGCGCACCACCCCGACCGCCGGTGAGCCCGGCGCGGGGTCGAAGAGGCTGACCAGGAACGGTGCGGAGAAGAAGGCGACGAGGTAGAGCGCCACGCTCGAGCCGAAGGCGACCGTGGCCCCCGTGCCCGCCATCGCGCCGATGCTGTCGTCGTCGCGGTGGCGGGCGATGGCGTGGGCCATGCCCAGGTCGTTCACCGCCAGGAGGAACATCGTGATGGTGACGGCGATCGAGTAGGTCCCGAAGTCCTCCCGGTCGAGGATCCGGGCGAGGAGGAGGGTGGCGGCGAACGTGGTGCCGCGCTGGGCGAACTGGCCGGCGAGCGCCCAGCCGAAGCTCCGCCCGACCTGGCGCTTCAGGCTCGGCCCTGCGGCGGCGCCATCGGTCGCCTCAGGGGGCGTGGGCTCGTCGTGCACCATCACAGGTTCGCTGCTCGGTCGGCGCACCGCGCCCCTCCTCGTCCAGAAAAGCGTCACAGCAGGTGCCCACGGCCGGCGCGCCTGGGCGCCGACCAGGGCGGTACGACGGCGCGGCGATGGCCGGCCACGGTTCGCGCGGCCGGCCATCGTCCTGGGTCAGGTCACCGGGGCAGGGTCAGGGGCAGGAGTTCTGCTTGGGGTTGGTGCCCTTGTCGCTGTCCACGACGGTGGCGGGCTCGCCGGTGTCGAGGTGGTTGCAGGAAACGGTGTTCGAGCCCATCACCATGAGCTGGCCGTAGAGGTACGAGCCCGCTTTGATCGTGTTGCCCACCACCCGCACGTTGGTGGGGGCACCACAGCACCCGCCGAAGGCGGCGTTGCCGGCCATGACGTAGAGCGAGTACGAGCCCCCGGCCAGCAGGTTGCCTTCGATGAGCACGTCGTCGATGGGGGCCAGGTCGGACTTGATCATGATGGCGGCCGTCTGGTCCCGGACGTGCTCGAGGCGGTTGCCGCGGATCACGACGCCGTTCCCGCCGACCATCTGGAGCAGGTCGTTGTGGTCCCCGGAGCTCTGGGACAGATCGTGGATCCAGTTGCCCTCGATGACGCTGCCGCCGGTCACGAATGCGCCGTCGCGCACGTTGGAGATGTCGCTGCGCAGGAGCGTGTAGGGGCCCGAGGACCAGACGCCCGCGTTGGCCCGGGTGGCACCGCCGCGCAGCTCGCTGTCCTCGATACGCAGGCCCGACCCACTGCTCTGGCTGACCACCGCCTCCCCGCCCGAGCAGGTGATGCGGCTGCGGATGATGACGACGTTGTCGGCGAGGACGGTGACACAGCCCTCGATGTCGAGGCCGTCGAGGACGGTGCCCGCCTCGCTGATGGTGAGGGAGCCCGACGGTGCCAGCGCGGTGCCTGCGGGCACGCCCGTCGTGCTGTCGTCAGCCACGGCGGCCGGCGCTGAGGGCTCCTCCACCTGGGGCGCCGTGGTGGTGGGCGCGGGCTCTGTGGTCGTCGGGCCCGGCTCGGTCGTGGTGGGCGCGGGCTCGGTGGTCGTCGGGGCGTCGGTGGTCGTGGGGGCCACCGTGGTCGTGGGCGCCTCGGTGGTGGTGGGCGCCTCCGTGCTCGTCGGGCTCACGGGCATCGAGCTGGGCACGGGGGCGAGGGGGTCCTGGGCACCGGTGCAGGCGGCGCCGGCGAGGCCGGCGGCGAGGGCCAGGGCCATGAGCGTCGAGCGGCTGGACCTCGTGGATCGGGTCGTTCGCATGGGGAGTCCTTTCGAGGGCGCGTCGGCGGAGGCGCACGAGCGCGGGGGTTGGGAGGCACCACGCCGGGCGGCGGGCGCACGGGTTCTCGAGGTAGCGCCGCGGGACCGAGGCGCAGGGGCGCGTCGGGCCGGCCATCGGGCTCGTCCGGAGCGCGCTGCTCGCTCCTCGGGCGAGCGAGCGTCGCCCGTCGGCCCTCGGACCGATACCTCCGGGGCCGAGCGGGCCTGGTCACGCCGGGCGGTCAGGCTCCGGCGTGGTGGGTCGCCACCTGAGCTCGCAGCCGGTACAGGCCGGGCCCGCTGCTCAGGTGCAGAGGGGAGCCCGGCCCCCGGACACGCCGGGGGCCGGGGGGTCGGCGCCGGCTGCAGCAGGCGCCGACCGGCTCAGCGACGCGGGCGGCTCGACGGGGTGCGGAGTACCCGTCGGCCGATGGCGGCGCCGGAGAGGAGCACCATCCACAGGGCGGAGGCGAGGGAGCCGCCGACGAGGATGCTCACCATCCAGTTGGAGGGGCTGCCGGCGAGCTCCTGGCCACTGCGGGTGCTGGCGGCTCGTGCCTCTTCCACCCAGACCCGGGCCTCGGCCTCGTCGGCCGCGCTGCGGGCGACCGTGGCGGGAGCTGGGTCGGCCGCCTCCTCGACGCTCGTCCCGGTGACCCGGGGGGCGAGACCAGTGGGGGCCGGGCTCTCCCCGTCCGTGAGGTCGAGGGCCTGGGAGACGGGCTCGTCGCTGCCCACAGAGGGCACCGGCAGCTGGTCCTGCGGTGTCGGGCTGCCGGTCGCGCCCACGGGGGCGGCGGAGGTGGTCGCCGGCTCGGAAGGCAGCGCCGGCGCCTGGGCGTCGGGCTGGACGATCGGCGCGGCTGCCGCACCTGGCCCCCCACCCGTTTCCGTGCCTGCACCTGTCGTGGGCGTGGGCCCCGTGGCGAGGTCCCCCTCTTCGGGCAGCGACGCCGCGCCCATCGAGGCGCTGCCCGCCTCGGCGGGCGAGCCGGCCGGGGCCGCCGTACCGCCTGCCTGCTGGCTGTCGAGCCACAGCAGGGTCAGCAGCGTGCGCAGGACGTTCGGGTCACGCCAGGCCTGCAAGCTGCTCAGGTCGAGCTTCGAGAGGTCGAGCGTGGAGAGGTCCAGCTTGGACAGGTCGAGGCCCGTCAGGTCCAGCTTCGACAGGTCGAGCTTGGAGAGGTCGAGCTTGGCCAGGTCCACCTTGGAGAGGTCGACCTGGGACAGGTCGACCTGCCCAGTGGCGGGCACGGTCGTCGTCGGGCCGGCCGGGCCGGTGGTGCTGGTCGGCACCTCGGCGGTGGGCGGCGGCGAGGTGCTCGGGGTCGTCGTGGGCGCCGTCGATGCGGTCGTGCTCGGCGACGACGTGCTGGGTGACGGTGACGAGGTGGATGGCGAAGTCGGGGCGGCTGTCGTCGTGGGCGCCCCGGTCGTCGTGGGCGCCTCGGTCGTGGCCGGTGCCCCGGTCGTCGTGGGCGCCTCGGTCGTGGCCGGTGCCTCGGTCGTGGCCGGTGCCTCGGTCGTGGTCTGCTCCTCCGCCGGCGCGGCCGTGGTCGTCGGCACCGGCTCGAGGACACCAGGCACCTCGCAGGTCTGCGTGTTCTCGCTCAAGAGCGAGCCGTCGTCCCAGATGTTGCACTTGATGACGCCCTGGGCACCGCTGTCGATGAGCGCCGGGCCGAAGCGCAAGCCGCCCCGCTCGAACGTGTTCTCGAGGATGCGGCAGCCGCTGACGTCGTTCATGCAACGCGCGGTGAAGCCGAAGCCGCCGAGAAGGTTGTTGATCACGCTGACGTCGCTGATCGGGCCACTGTCCGACTTGAAGAAGACGGCAGAGTTCGCATTCGGGCCGGAATAGGTGATCGTGTTGCCCTCGACGATCACATTCGATCCGCCTTGCATCTGGAGCCCGTCGTTGTGGGTGGGCCCCGACGGGGTCATGCCGTCCCACAGGTCGTGGATGAAGTTGCCGGTGATGACGGAGTTGGACCCGACCTTGAGGCCGTCCGCCGTGCCGGCGATGTCGTTGCCCTCGACCCGCATGTTCGAGCCCTGCACGGCGGCGGCCGACCCGCCGGTGCCGCGGATCGTGTTCCCGCTCACGGTGAGGCCGGCTCCCTCGCGGAGCCACACGGCCGGGATCGACCCGGGGCACGTGATGCGGGAGTCGCGGATCACGACGTTGTTCGCCCGCACCACGATGCAACCCTGGAGGTCGACCCCTTCGACCACCGTCCCGTCCGTGGTGATCTCGTAGTAGTCGTCGCCCGGGAGCTGCTGGAGGGCTGCGCCCGCGCCCACCCCCGTGTTCCCGGGCCCTGGCCAACCGGACTCGCTGCTCGCCGTCCGCGAGCGGTGGACGACCGGGATCGTCACCGCCACGAGGAACAGGAGCAGCAGGACGTTGATTCGGCGAATCATGGTTCCCGCCTTCTCTATCGGACCAACGCTTGCCAGGTGCGACCAAACCCGCAACGCAACGTCCGGCACGCCACGGCCGGTTGCTCGGGGTCTTCGCCGGTCTCACCCGGTGCCGTCATGTTACGACACAGAGTCGTCGTTTCGCAACAAAACCGCAATCTCGTGACGAGAATTGGGCATTCTGTTATTCAGATGGTCTGGGCGCGGAGCGGTGCCGCCGGCCGGTCATGGCTCGGCGCGCTCGGGGTTGGCGGCCGCGGCATGGCAGAAGACCATGCCAGATGGAACGCTGATCAGGGTGCGGGGTGGGCAGGGGACCGGGTAGGCCCGCCGCTACACTTCCGCCGATAGGACGCTGCTGGCGGCCTTCACAGGCGGGCTTGATCCGGGGTCCCACGCGACAACCCACGCGACAACATGGTCTTCTCCTCGGTCCAATTTCTCTTCTTCTTCCTTCCGGTGGTGCTAGGCGTCTACTTCGCCAGCCCCAAACGGGCGCGCAACGCCGTCCTGCTCGTCGCCAGCCTCCTCTTCTACCTCTGGGGAGCGGGCGAGCTGGTCGCCCTGCTGCTGTGCTCGATCCTGGTGAACTACGGCTTCGGGCTGGCCGTGGGCGCGGCCCAGGATCGCGGGGACCAGGCCCGGGCCAAGCTGCTCGTCGGCCTCGACATCACCGTCAACCTCGCCCTCCTCGGCTACTTCAAGTACGCCAACTTCTTCGTCGCCCAGATCGACGACCTCTTCGACGCCGTCGGGGTACCGAGGATCGAGCTGGGCTCGATCGCCCTGCCCATCGGCATCTCGTTCTTCACGTTCCACGGCCTGAGCTACACGGTCGACGTCTACCGCCGGCGCTGCCGGCCGCTGCGCAGCCTCGTCGACTTCGGCCTCTACATGACGCTCTTCCCCCAGCTCGTGGCGGGCCCCATCGTCCGCTACCACGAGATCCAGGAGCAGTTCAGGCACCGCACCCACAGCCTCGACGACCTAGCCGACGGCGCCAGCCGCTTCATCTGGGGACTGGCCAAGAAGGTGGTCGTGGCCGATGCCGTGGCCGAGGTGGCCAACGGCGCGTTCGGCCTCGACGTCGGCGAGCGCAGCTTCGCGGCGGCATGGCTCGGCGTGCTCGCCTACACGCTGCAGATCTACTTCGACTTCTCCGGCTACTCGGACATGGCCATCGGCTTGGCGAGGATGTTCGGCTTCCGCTTCCCCGAGAACTTCAACCGTCCGTACTCCTCGTACTCCATCACCGACTTCTGGCGCCGGTGGCACATCACGTTGTCCAACTGGTTCCGTGACTACCTCTACATCCCGCTCGGCGGCAATGCCGGCGGTGCCCGCACCTACGCGAACCTCCTCATCGTCTTCTTCGCGACGGGCTTGTGGCACGGCGCCAACTGGACGTTTGTCATCTGGGGCCTCTACCACGGCGGCATCATGCTCGTGGAGCGGGTCACCGGGTGGCGCTTCATCGACCGGGCACCGCACCCGGCGCTGAACCGGGCCGTCACCCTGCTGCTCGTCGCCGTCGGGTGGGTGCTCTTCCGCGCGCCCGACGTGCACACCGCGCTCGACTTCTACCGCTCGATGCTGAACCCGTTCTCGGGCACCTCCACCGACCTCGTCACCCTCGGGCTCGGCCGGCGCAACCTGGTCGTCCTGCTCCTCGGCTCCGCCGTCTTCTTCCTGCCGCGAACCGTCGCCTTCGGCCGCCTGGTGGAGTACTCGCGTGCGCAGTGGGTCGACCCGGCCCGCATCGCACTGGTCGGGGTCGCGTTGCCCTACACCGCCGTCATCGTCATCAGCGGGACGTTCTCGCCCTTCCTCTACTTCCAGTTCTGAGCCATGCGCCCCCTCTCCCGCCTCCTCGTCGTCGTCGGCTTCCTCGCCTTCATCTGCGTGCCGCTCGTGCTCACCCTCGCCGGGCAGCGCCCGGGGGCGACGGACAACCGCGCCGCCGGCGACCTGCCCGCCTTGTCGGCGCGGCGCCTCGTCGACGAGCAGACCTACCAGGAGCTCGACCGCTACCTGAGTGACCAGTTCGCGCTGCGCGCCCTCGCCATCCGCGCCGACGCCAAGCTCGACGACGTGTTGTGGAAGGGCGATCGGGGCGACGTGCGCCGTGGCGAGGACGGCTGGCTCTACTACGCGCCCTCCCTGACCCAGCTCTGCACCGAGCCGCTCGCGCCGGTAGACGCCGTCCGCGTGCTGGACCGCTTCGCCGCCGGCCTCGAGTCCCAGGGCACGACCTTCCGCTACCTGCTCGTCCCGGAGAAGTCCACGCTCTACCCCGAGCACCTGACCGACCGGCTCCGCGACGACGCCGCGTGCGGTCGAGAGGCCGTCGACGTGCTCCGCGGCGAGCTCGGCCAGCCGACGCGGCCCTGGTACGTCGACCTGTACGAGCCCCTCGCCGAGCTCAAGGCCCGACACGTCGAGCCGGTGTACCACCAGCGGGACACGCACTGGAACGCAGTGGGCGCCAGTCGCTTCGTCGCGGAGGTCGTCCGCTCACTCGACCCCGACCTCGAACCGGACGACGAGCTGCGCCAGGTGGGCACCGTGCCCTTCGAGCTCGACCTGACCCGGCTCCTCGGTCTGCCCCAGACCGTCCAGATCCCCCAGTTCCAGGCGGTGCGGCCGGGGGTGACGACCACGGCCGGGGAGGAGCGCACGGTGCAGGGCGCGGTCCCCCTCCTGCGCTACACGTCGAGCTCGACCGGGGCGGGCGTGGTCGACGGCCGGTCGGTCGTGATCTACGACTCGTTCGGCCTCGCCGCCCTCGACCTGCTCGCCCCGTTCTTCGCCGACGTCACCTTCGTGCACTGGAACGCCCTCGGCGACCCCCAGGTGGAGGCGCTGCTCGACGGCGCCGACACGGTCGTGGCCGAGGGGGCCGAGCGCGAGTTCACCTGGCGCATGGCGGACAAGCTGCAGGCGACGGGGCTGGCCGACCGCTGGCAAGGCGGGTGAGGGCGCCCACCGTACGCTTTGAGCCATGAGGCGACTGCTGGCGATCGGTCTCGATGCCGCTGACCTGGGCTTCGTAGAGCAGCTGGCGATGAGGGGCCGGCTCCCGCACCTCGGCAAGCTCTTCGAACGTGGGACGAAGGCCGATGTCGCGAACCCCTGGCCCTACCGGGCCGAGCTGCCGTGGACGGCGTTTCTCACCGGCCGCGACGCGGCGGCCAACGGGTACTGGGGCACCGTCCGCTACGACCCCGCCACCTACGCGGCGACCGAGGCCGGCGCCTTCGTGGCCGACCCCTTCTACGCGCTCGCCCGGGGCCCGGTCGTCGCCTTCGACGTGCCCCATGCCGTGCTCTCGCCCCGCGTCGATGGCATCCAGGTCACGGCCTGGGGCGCCCACTCGCCGCAGTACCCGCGGGCTTCGCGGCCCGCGGGCCTGGTCGACGAGCTCGACCGTAAGGTGGGCGCCCACCCCGCCTTCGACGCCGACAGCCAGCCCGGCTGGTGGAGCGAGCCGTACCTCACCGCCCTGACCGCGGCCCTGCTCGAGGGCGCCCGGCGGCGGGCCGAGGCGATGGCCCTGCTCCTGGCGCGAGAACCCCATTGGCGTTTGGCCATCACCGTCTTCTCCGAGCCCCACTCCGCCGGCCACCACCTGTGGCACGGGGTCGACCCCGCCCACCCCCTCCACGGCCACCCCGGCGCGCGTGCGGCCGCAGCCCGACTCGCGGCCGTCTACCGCGGGGTGGACGAGGCGGTTGGCCGGGTGGTGGCCGCCGCCGGCGAGGGCGCCGCCGTCGCCGTCTTCGCCGTCCACGGCAGCCGAGCGAACGGCGGGGACCTGCTGGCGCTCCACCCCG
>WHTX01000249.1 GCA_009377505.1 Acidimicrobiia bacterium | reverse complement strand
AACGCGGCCCGCGCCCGGCCGACCTCGAGGCCGTGCACGCGGTAGTCGGCGTCCGCAACCGCCCCGACGGTGGCCACGTCGACGCCCGCGGCGCGGCTGCGCCGGGCGAGGTCCGCCCCCCAGGCCAGGTCCACCCCCACGACCCGCGGCCCGGGGAGACCGGCCACGAACCGCTCGAAGGCGTCCCGCAGCGCCTCGGCGGAGCCGAAGTGGTCGAGGTGGTCGGCCTCCACGTTGGTCACCAGCCCGCCCCAGGCGGGCAGCTCGAGGAAGGTGCCGTCGCTCTCGTCGGCCTCGACGACGAGGAGGTCGTCGCCGTCCCACACGGCGCCGGTGCCGACCTCGTTGACGTCCCCGCCGATGAGGAAGCTCGGGCGCAGGCCCGCCTCCACGAGGATGAGGGCGAGCATCGAGGACGTGGTGGTCTTGCCGTGCGTGCCGGCGACGGCGAGGGCACGGCGAGTGCCGCAGATGGCCGCCAGCACCTCGGAGCGGCGGGCCACGGGCACGCCCCGCTCCCTGGCGGCGCGCACCTCGGGGTTCCGTTCGGGCACGGCGGTGGACACGGCCAGGACGTCCGCTCCCGCCGGCACGTTCTCCGCCGAGTGGCCGACGGCCACGGCGACCCCCTGCGCGGCCAGGCGCTCGAGGCCGGGCGAAGCCTTGAGGTCGCTGCCCGACACCTCGTGGCCCATGGCCGCCAGCACCGAGGCGATGGCGCTCATCCCCGCACCGCCGATGCCCACGACGTGAACTCGCCGGGGCCGGGACAGGTCTAGGTCCATGTCGGGCGGGCTCCGGCGCTCGAGCCAGGGGCGGGGCCGCCGGAGGTTGGGCGGTCGGCGCCGCCAGCGCAGGGGCGGGGTCGACTGGCTGATCGCTCGACCAGGTCGGCCACCCGGGACGCAGCGTCCCTGCGGCCGAGGGAGGCGGAGGCGGCCCGCATGGCGGCCAGCTGGCCGGGCCGGGAGAGGAGGGACTCGACCACGGCGGCGAGACGCGCCCCGTCGAGCTCGGCGTCGGGGACGAGCAGGGCGGCACCCGCCTCGGCGAGCACTCGGGCGTTGGCCGTCTGGTGGTCCCCCGGCGCGCCGGGCAGGGGCACGAGCACGGCCGGCACGCCCACCGCGCACAGCTCGGCCACGCTCGACGCGCCGGCGCGGCAGACGACCAGGTCGGCGGCGACCAGGGCCCGGGGCATGTCCTCCTCGAAGGGCACGGCCACGTACTGGAGGCGCCCGCCCGCAGGCGCGGCCTGGCTCGCCTCGAACTCGGGCCAGTCGCGGTCACCGACCAGGTGGCGCAGCGCCAGGTCCTGACGGTCGCGCCACAGCTCGCGGGCCTCGGCCGCAGCCATGTTGAGGCGGCGGGCGCCCAGCGAGCCACCGAAGACGACGACGAGGAAGCGGTCCTCGCCGACGCCGAGCGCGGCGCGCGCCGGGGCCCGGTCGGCGGCGGCGTCGACGGCGAGCACCTCGGGGCGCACCGGGTTGCCGGTGACCACGGCGCCGCGCAGGGACGTGCCCGGGAAGCTCGTGGCCGCGGCCGCGGCCAGGCGCGACGCCAGCCGGTTGGCGGCGCCGGGCACGGCGTTCTGCTCAGCCACGACGAGGGGGATGCGTAGCGCCCCGGCGGCGAGGGCGCAGGGCACCGAGGCGTAGCCGCCGGTGGCGAGCACCACCGCGGGCCGGAGCCGGCGCAGCAGGGCCAGGGCCTTGGCCTCGGCGCGGGCCAGGCCCCAGGCGGCGCCCACGTTCTCCAGGGTGGGACGGCGTTGGATGCCCCGCCCGGGGAGCAGCGTCACCGCGAAGCCGGCCCTGGGCACCCGGGTGGCCTCGACTCCGCGTTCGCTGCCGACGAAATGTATGGCCTCGGGTGGGCAGCCCCGGGCGACGAGCTCCTGCGCCGTGGCCACCCCCGGGCCGAGGTGGCCCATGGTGCCGCCCCCGGCGATCACCGCCCAGCAGCGCGCCGTGCCATCACCGTCCGTGCCGGCCAGGGAGGCGCGCGTCGACGTCGCTCGGTCTCCCTGCACGCCAGCGACTCTCCCACACCGAAGGGCCGGCGCGGTGGAGCCCCCCGTGCTGCTGATGGTGCTGCCTGGAACTACAGCGAAGCACGGTGAGCGGTGCCTCTGCCTCGACGGCCCGCCGCCTCCTCGCACGAGACACGGGACCTCGCGCCGTCCCTGGCCGTTGCTCCGGTGGCGAACGGCCGGCGAGCGGGCTGGTCGGGTGGTGTCCCCGGGGCGTGGCCGGGCTCGCCGGGGGCCGGCCCCGCCCGAGCCGCCCACGGCCGCCTCGTCCCCCCACGGGCATTTCATCACCGGAGCAATTCCCAAGACCGGGGGGCCCGAGCACCCACCCGACCTTCCCCGTCCTGGTCCCGGCCAGCCTCGACGTCCTAGGACGTCTGGCGGGCCACGTTCGCCAGCATGCCGGCCGCGGCCATGCTGGCGAGCAGCGACGACCCCCCCGCGGACACGAAGGGCAGCGGCACGCCGGTGATGGGCAGGACCCCGACCACCGCGCCGATGTTCACGAACGCCTGCATGACGAACCAGGCCGTCACCCCGCCGGCGAGCAACGTGCCGAAGGCGTCCGGTGCCCGTAGCGCCGTGCGCACGCCGAGCACGGCCAGGGCGAGGAACAGGGCGAGCACGACGAGCGCCCCGACGAGGCCCAGCTCCTCGCCGATGACGGCGAAGATGAAGTCGGTGTGGGCGAAGGGCAGGAAGCCCCACTTCGCCCGGCCCGCGCCGACTCCCACTCCGGAGATGCCGCCCTCGGCGATGGCCGCCCAGGCCTGGATGGTCTGGTAGCCGGTGTTGAGAGGGTCGGCCCAGGGGTCTAGGAAGGCGAGCACCCGGGCGCGCCGGTAGGGGGCGGCCAGGGCCGCCACCGTGGCCAGGCCGACGCCGAAGGCGGCGAGCCCGGCCAGGCGGCCGAGGGGGGAGCCGGCCACGAACAGGAGGGCCACGACGATGGCGCCGATCACCAGGGTCGTCCCCAGGTTGGGCTGGGCCATGATCAGCAGGGCCACCGCCGCGGTGACGACGAGGACAGGTCGCACGGTGCAACGGGTGTCGTGGATGCGGTGGATGCGGCGGGCCAAGAGGTCCGCGGCGAAGAGCAGCACAGCCAGCTTGGCCAGCTCCGAGGGCTGCACGGTGACAGGGCCCCAGCCGATCCAGCGGGTCGCCCCGTTGGCGCCCACCCCGATGCCGGGGACGAGGACGAGGACGAGCAGGCCGAGCGTGACGACGAGGGCGAACCCGCCGAGGCGTCGCCAGCGGTGATAGTCGACCCGCAGCACGGCGAGGAGCACGACGGCCCCGAGGGCCGACCACATGGCCTGTCGGCGCACGTAGTACCAGGGAGAGCCGAACTCGTCCTGGGAGGTGTAGGAGGACGCGGAGAGCACCATCACGAGGCCGATGAGGTTGAGGGCGACGATGACCCCGAGCAGCGCCATGAAGGCAGGTGTCGAGCGGCCCGAGGGCCGGCGCCGGCGCCGGCGGGTGGCCGCCACCCCGGCCGAGGGCGCCGGGCTCGGCGCCTGACGCCCCCCCGGCCGAGCGGGCGAGGGCTGTGGGCGTTGCGCCCGGGGGCGCTCGAGCGTCGGGGTGCTCACGAGGTGGCGGCGCCCCGCGGGGGTCGCGTGCGGCCGGTGCTCGTCAGCCATCAGTCCGCAGCCCCCGTGGTGAGGAAGTCGGCGTAGTACAGCCCGAGCCCGACGGCCGTGCACAGGCCGGCGATGATCCAGAAGCGGATGATCACCGTCGTCTCCGGCCAGCCGCCGAGCTCGAAGTGGTGGTGGATGGGCGCCATGCGGAACACCCGCTTGCGGCGCATCTTGAAGCTGGTGACCTGGATGATGACCGACGACGTCTCCATCACGAAGAGGCCCCCCAGGATGGGCAGTAACAGCATCGTGTCCGTTGTCAGGGCGAGTGTGGCGAAGGCGGCGCCGAGGGCCAGCGAGCCGGCGTCGCCCATGAAGATCGAGGCGGGCGGCGCGTTCCACCACAGGAACCCCACGCAGCCCCCGGCCATGGCCGCGGCGATGACCGCGAGGTCGAGGGCGTGGGCCTCGAGGTAGATGTCGTAGTGGCGGAACTGCCAGAAGCCGATGATGACGTAGGCGGCGAAGCCGAGGGCCGAGGACCCGGCGGCCAGCCCGTCGAGCCCGTCGGTGAGGTTGACGGCGTTCGTCGAGCCCAGGATCCAGAGGACGGCGAGCACGGCCCACACGTAGGGCCCGACGTCCCAGCCCGGGTTGCTCCACCGCGTGAAGCTCAGCGTCGTGGAGTTCCCGAAGTACCGGATGGCCGCCACCACGAAGAACAAGGCCACCACGAGCTGGCCGATCAGCTTCGTTCGGGTGGTGAGGCCGAGGTTGCGGGCGCGGGTGACCTTGGTCCAGTCGTCGAGCAGGCCAACTGCGCCCGCCCCCACGATGGTGGCCATCACGGCCAGGCCGGTACGGGTGTAGATGCCGCGGTAGAGGTTCGAGACCACGTAGCCGGCGACGGCGCCGACCACGATGGCCAGGCCGCCCATGGTCGGCGTGCCCGCCTTGGCCTGGTGGCCCTGGGGGCCCTCGGCCCTGATGGGCTGGCCGATGCGCCGAGCCGTCAGCGCCCGCACCAGGTACCGCGTGCCCACGAGGGACACGAGCAGCGACACGGCCCCGGCGATGAGGAGGCGGATCATCGGCCGCGGCCCGTCCCGAGCGCGCCCAGCAGCTCACGGGCGACGGCGCGGTCGTCGAAGGGGTGCTCCACGCCGCGGATGGTCTGGGCCCGCTCGTGGCCCTTGCCGGCCACGACGACCACGTCGCCGGGCACGGCCGACTCGATGGCGAGGGCGATGGCGGCGCGGCGGTCGGGCTCCACCGCCACGTCTGCCCCCCCCGGCCCAGCCGGGCCACCACCGCGGCTGGCGCCTTCCCTGATCTGGTCGATGATGGCTGCGGCGTCCTCCCACCGCGGGTTGTCCGAGGTGAGCACGACCCGATCGGCGAGGCGGGCGGCGACCTCGCCCATGGGGGCGCGCTTGGCGGGGTCGCGGTCGCCGCCACAGCCGAAGACGACGTGCACCCTCCCCCCGCCCCCTGCGCCCGCGACCACCTCACGAGCGGCGTCGAGGGCGGCGGCGAGGGCATCGGGGGTGTGGGCGTAGTCGACGACCACGGCGAAGGGCTGGCCGGCTTCGACGGCCTCGAAGCGCCCGGGCACGGGGCGGGCGGCGGCCAGCCCGGCGGCGACGTCGTCGAGCCCGAGACCGAGGTCCGCGCCCACGGTGGCGGCGGCGAGGGCGTTCGAGAGGTTGTGGCGCCCGGCCAGGTGCACGTGCAGCTCGCGCCCCCGCCAGCGGAACGTCGTGCCCGCCGGCCCGCGCTCTACCACCTCGGCGTCATCGAGGGAGTAGCCGGTGGTCGGGACCTGGGCGGCGTCGGCGAGCAGCCGGCCGTGGGGGTCGTCGAGGTCGACCACGGCGCGGTCGGCCATGGCCGGCTCGAAGAGGCGCGCCTTGGCCTGGAAGTACGCCGCCATCGTGCCGTGGTGGTCGAGGTGGTCGTGGCCGAGGTTGGTGAAGACGGCCGTGGTGAAGCGGGTGGCGTCCACGCGCCGCAGGTCGAGGGCGTGGGACGAGACCTCCATGGCGACGACCTCGACGTCCTCCGCCACCCAGGCGGCCAGTCGGGCCTGCAGCTCGGGCGCCTCGGGGGTGGTGCGGCTGCCCGAGAGCGTCCCCAGCACCTCGGTCCGCCGGCCGGCGGTGAGGAAGAGGTCCCTGAGCAGGTGGGTGACCGTGGTCTTGCCGTTCGTGCCCGTGACCCCGAGGACGGCCAGCCGCTGGGAAGGGTGGCCCCAGAACTCGGCGGCGACCGGGCCGAGGGACGCCCGGGCGTCGGGCACGAGGAGCTGGGGCACGTCGACGTCGAGGCGGTGCTGGACGAGGAGGGCCACGGCACCGGCTCGCAGCGCTTCCGCGGCAAAAGCGTGGCCGTCGACCTGCTGGCCGGGCACGCAGCAGAACAACGCCCCCGGGACGACGGCACGCGAGTCGAAGGCGACGTCGGAGACGAGTGTCTCGCCCTCGCCCTCGAGCTGGCCGCCGGGCGCGGCGGCGGCGAGCTCTGCCAGGCGGCGCGACCGCTCAGCCATCGGTCCCGCTGTCGTCGGCCGGCTGGGCTGGGGTGACCTCGGCCGGCCCGGACGCGACGACGGTCGTCGGGGGGGCGGCGGTCGTCGGGGGGGCGTCGGCCCCCGCAGGTGCGGCGCCCGGCCCGGGGGCCACCGGCTGCTGGGCAGCGGGATCGGCGGGGACGGTCGGGGGCGGGGCGGTGGTGGTCGTGGGGGCCGGTTCGGCGGCCGTCGCCCGGACGCGGCCGTCGTCCGTCTGCTCCCCCACCCCACCGTTCGGAGCGACGCCCATGCGTACGAGGGCCGGGCCGGCGATGGCGGAGAACACCGGCGCGGCGGCGTCGCCCCCGGAGTAGTGGGCGCCACGGGGCTCATCGATCATGACCACGATCACCAGCTCGGGGTCCTCCGCGGGCACGAAGCCGGCGAAGGAGGCGACGTAGGCCCGTTGGCCATCCTGGAAGTAGCCACCGTCATAGGCCTTCCAGGCTGTGCCGGTCTTGCCGGCGACTTCGTGGCCGGCGAGCGCGGCCGCGGCCCCGGTGCCGTCGTCGACCACGGCTCGCAGCATGTCGCGAAGCTGGGCAGCGGTCGACTCCTCGATGATGCGCTGCCGCGCTGGGGTGCCCGTCGGCACCTGGTCCCCGTCGGCCTCGACGCTCGACCGCACGAGCGTCGGCGTCACCCGCTCGCCGCCGTTGGCGATGGCGCCGTATGCCGTGGCGAGCTGCATGGCCGTCACCGAGATCCCCTGGCCGATGGCGAGCGTGGGCAGCGACGTACCCGACCAGTCGGCCAGAGCGGGGAGCAGGCCGGGCTCCTCGCGGGGGGTGCCCACGCCGGTGGTGCTGCCGAAGCCGAAGCGGCGCAGGTACTCGTCGAGGACCTCCTCGCCGACGCTCTGGGCCAGGGTGATGGTCCCCACGTTGTCGGACAGGGCGAGGATCTCCCGCACCGTCATCTGCTCCTCGCCGGCGCGGTGCTCGGCCCAGAAGGTCTCGTCGTAGATCTCCACGCTGAGCGGGACGGTGCGCTGCGTCTCGGCGGTGACGCCGCCCCGCTCGAGGGCGGCGGCCACGGTCATGGACTTGAGGACGGAGCCCGGTTCGTAGGTGAAGCTGGTGGCGAGGTTCTGCGCGGTCGACGTGGGCGGCCCGTCCCCGCCACCGGCCACGCTGGCCAGCGCGTACACCTCGCCCGTGTCGGGGTCGAGCACCACGGCTGCGCCGTGCGCGGCCTGCGTCTCGGCCACCTGGGCCTTGACCGCCTCCTCGACGCTGTGCTGGAGGTCGCGGTCGAGGGTCAGCACCAAGTCGCTGCCCGCCTGGGCCGGCAGGTAGGTCCGCACCCCGGCAGGGATCGAGTGGCCGTCGTTGCTCTCCTCCTCGACGAGCTGGCCGGGCTGGCCCTGGAGCAGCTCGTCGTACTGCAGCTCGAGGCCCGCCGTGCCCACGTTGTCGATGTCGACGAGACCGAGCACCGAGCGGGCGAGGTCGCCCGAGGGAGCGAACCGGGTCGGCTCGTCGACCAGGTTGATGCCCGCGAGGTCGAGGCTGGCGACCTGGTTGGCGACGGCGTCGTCCACGAGCCGGGCCAGGTAGATGAAGCGGTCGCCGGAGACCAGTTGGCGCTGGAGGGCCTCGGCGTCGAGCCCGAGCAGGGGCGCGAGGGCGGTGGCCGCGCCCAAGGGGTCCTCCACCAAGCGGCTGTCCGCCCAGATGGTCTTTCGTTCGACCGAGGTGACGAGGGGCAGGCCGTTGCGGTCGAGGAGCGCCCCCCGCGACGCGGGCAGGATCTGCTCACGGGTCCGCTGCTCGCGGGCGAGCTCGACGTACCGGTCGGGGCTCACGGCCTGCAGCTGGGTGAGCTTGACGGTCAGGCCGCCGAAGAGGACGACGAACACCAGGAGCAGGGTCACGAGGCGCCCCTGGTTCGGCCGGTGGCGCACCATCCGACCGTCGCGACGACGGCCCCGGAGCGGGCTCGTGCGCGACCGGGCGGGGAGGGCGGGCCGGGCCGGGCCCCGCGGGACGCCCGGGCCTGCGCCCGTTGCCAGGCGCGGCGAGGCCGGCCGGCGCCGGCCGGTGCGGCCCCGGGGCCCGGGCGGGGTACGGGCCCAGCTCATCTG
>WHTX01000248.1 GCA_009377505.1 Acidimicrobiia bacterium | reverse complement strand
CCGTCGGCCCCGGCACCGTGTTCTTCTGCGTGGGCGTCGGCTGGACCGCGGTCTCGGCCTTCCTCGCCATCTATGCCCGTGAGATCGGCCTCGCCGGCAGCCAGGGCCTCTTCCTCGTGCTGTCGGCCGCGGTCCTCGCCACCCGGGCGGTGGCCGGCAACCTGGCGGACCGGGTGGGGCGCATCGCCGTGGCCCTGCCCGGGTCCGTAGCTGTCGCTCTCGGCCTGGCCACCCTGGCTGCCTTCCAGCAACCGGTGGCCGCCTGCCTCGGGCTCATCGCCTTCGGGGCCGGGTTCTCGGGGCTCTTCCCCGCCCTCCTGGCCCTCGTCGTCGACCGGGCCCCGCCGCGCGAGCGGGGGACGGCCATGAGCTCGTTCAACGTGTTCTTCGACGTGGGCGCGCCCATCGGCGGCTACGGCATGGGCCAGCTCGTCGACTGGGGCGGCTTTGGCCTGGGCTTCGGCGTGATGGCCGGCCTGGCCGCCACCGGCGGCCTGCTGCTGCTACGTCTGGCGCGTCGTGAAGGCGGCCAGCGCGTCACGGTGGTCCGGGTGGGCGATCCCGCGTAGGGCGACCTCGCGCTCGGCGAGGTCGAGGCCCCGCAGCTCGGCCGTGCCGTACTCGGTCACCACCCGGTCGGCCAGGTAGGCGGGCAGGGTCACGGGCGCCGGGGGCTCGATGCGGGCCACGATCCGCGACGTGCCCGACCGGCCGGCGACCGACGGCAGGGCGATGATCGACCGGCCTGCTGCGCAGAGGGAGGCGGCGAAGGCGAAGTCGGGCAGGCCACCGGGGCCCGACACGACCTTGCCCGCGATGACCTCGCTGTTCAGCGAGCCGTCGAGGGCCACCTCGATGGCGCCGTTGATGGCCGTGAAGCGGGCCAGCCGGGCGAGGGAGGCGGCGCCGTGGCTCTCCTCGGCCCGGACGAGGTGGCAACGGGGGTTGCGGTGCACCCAGTCGAAGAGGGCCTGGTCCCCGATGACCTCGGCGGCTACCGAGATGCCCACGTCCACGCCCTTGCGGGTGTTCGTGACCGCGCCGCCCTCCACGAGGTCGACGCAGGCCTGGCTGAACATGCCCGAGTGGATGCCGAGGTGGCGACGATCGCCGAGCGCGGTGAGCACGGCATCGGGCAGCGCGCCGATGCCGAACTGCAGGGTGGCGCCGTCGGGCACGAGGTCGGCGGCGGCGGACGCGACGGCGGCGAGGGTGGCGCCCGCCCGGGGCGAGTGGAGCTCGACGAGTGGCTCGTCCACGTCGACGAGCAGGTCAAAGGCGTCTCGGCCCACCTCGGCGTCGCCGAAGCAGTAGGGCATCCGGGGGTTCACCTGGGCGATGACCAAGCGAGCCTGGGCGGCCACGTGCCAGGCGGTCCCCGTGGCCACGCCCAGGCTGAAGCGCCCGTCGGGCCCGGGCTCGCTGACATGGAGGAGGGCCACGTCGACGGGCAGGGGGCCGTCGGGGGCGAGCAGGGCGACGTAGTCGGAGTACCGGGCGGGCAGGACCCGCAGCGCGCCCCGCTCGGCTGCCGCCCGCATGGCCGGCGTGGCCTGGGTGGCGGTGAGGTAGAAGGGCTCGGCGGCGTGGTCGAGGAAGGCGGGCGGCTCCACCAGGTAGCCGCAGACCAGGTCGAGCCGGTCGAAGCGGTGGCGCTGGGCGACCAGCTCGTCGAGCAGTGTGGTCGGCGTGGCGCAGGTGCCGCTGAAGAACACCCGATCGCCGTTGCCCACCGCGGCGATCGCCTCCTGGGCCGCCACCCGGCGCCCGTCTCGGCCGCCGGGCTCCCCGGTCCTCGCCTCCTGCCCCAACGCCTGGACCTCCCTGACCTCTGCTGGCTGCGCACCCTAGTTCTGCCCCGCTGGCCATCAGGCCAGTCGGCCAGGAGCCCGCACTCGGCGTACCTACCTTGCCCCGTCGCGGCGACTCGCCCGAGGGGTCGGCGCACTATCGTCTCGCCCGCAGAGGGGGCCGGTATGAGCCAGGCGCGACCACCGCGGGAGCTTGCGATCGGCGCCCTGAGGCTCGCGCCGGTGTGGGAGGCGGACGAGGCGCTGTACACGGAGGTACAGCTCGCCAGCCACGACCACCTGGCGCGCTTCGAAGGTTGGGCGCAGGCCCCGGCCACCCCCACGGCGACCCGGGCCTGGTTCGACCTGTGCCGCCAGGGGGCTGGGAGGTCGGGCACCGCTTTGTCTACGCCGGCTACGACGACGCGGGCGCGCTCGTGGGCTCCGTGGGCCTGCACCTAATGCCCGACGCGCCCAGCGCCTTCACGCTCGGCTACTGGACCGTCGAGTCCGCGTGCAACCGGGGCTACGCCACCCTCGGCGCCGTCGCCCTCACCTGGGTGGCGTTCCAGCTGCCCGGCGTCTCGCGGGTCGAGGTCCATTGTGACGCCGCCAACAGCGTGTCGGCCCGCGTCCCGCGCCGGCTCGGCTTCGAGCTCACCGGCACCCGCTCCCGCGCCCTGACCGCCCCCGGCCAGCTCGGCCGTGACCTGGTCTTCGCCTGTCGGCGGGCCGCCTACCCCGCCAGCGACGCCCATCGCTGCTGGGTCGAGCAACGCTGCGCTCCCTGAGGGGCCGCGCCACTTCGCCCCGACCGGGCCCGCGGCGCTCGACAAGCGCGGGCGCCGTGGCCACACTGCGCCGATGACGGCAGCGGCGGGCGGCGGGGACGACGGGCACGGGCCCAGGGCCCCGGTGGCCGTCGCCGGGGCCGCGGCTCTCGCGGCATGCCACCTGCGCGACCAGCACGAGGAGCTGGCCGTCGTGCTCGCCGACCTGGTCGACCCGTCGAACCCCCGCCGGTGCAGCGCGTCGGCCGTCACGCTGGCCGCGGTGGAGCTGAGCGCCGTCGCCCTGGCCACGGTGGCCGCCCGGGACGGGGCCGCGCCCGAGGACGTGGTGGCCGGCATCGCCGACAGCTACGCCGGGCTCGTCGGCCGGGAGAGCCCCTCGGCCCTGGCCTGTTACGCGGCGGCGATGTCCGCCGGGGGGCGGGCCGACCTCGAGTGCCGGCTCGTCGAGCGCTGCGTCGCCCTCCACGGTGAGGTGGCGACGGCCGTCGCCGCCGCCTTCGTGCTGGCGGCGGCGTGGCGCTACCAGGCCCGGGACGAGGGCTGCCCGCCCGAACGGATCGCGCAGCGGGTCGCCGTCGCCGGCGCCGCCTGAGGCGGCCGGCCCGCTCAGATTCGTGGCGACCGGGCCGCCGCCACTCAAGTCGGCCTTCGAGGCTGCCGACGCTGCCGGGGTGACGCTCGACGTCCTCAGGCCATCGGCATCCCCGCCGGCGGGTGGGGGACGAGCCCGGGGAGCCCCGCTGTGCATCGGTCCATCGCCAACCTGTCGACCGGTTCGAAGCTGGCCACCCTCAGCGCCACCGGCCTCGTCGTCGCGCTGGCCGTGGGAGGCCTCGGCCTCGGAGGCTTCAGCCGTGTCGGCCAACGCGCCGACGAGCGGGTGGCGATGACGATGGCCAAGGTCGGCCTCAACCACCTCGACGGTCGCATGTCCGAGCTGAACCTGGACGCCTACCGGCCGTTGCTGGGCGAGGACGTCAGTGGGGACGTGGTCGACGACGTGCAGACCGTGCGGGACGTGTGGTCCGACGAGATCAACCCACAGCCTGTGCCCGCCGATGTCCGGGGCGCCCTCGACGAGCTCGAGGAGGCGTCCCTCGCCTTCGCCGCCTTCATCGAGGGCTACGTTGCCGAGGCGCTCGCCGACCCCGCCGCTGCCGCTGCGCACCGGGGCGAGATCGCCGAGCGGAACCACGCCATCGACGACACCGTGGACGCCGCCCACGGGCTCGTGGACGAGGGCCTCGTGCGCACCGCCGACGCCGCCGCCTCGGTCGATCGCACCGTGCGCCTCGCCACCCTGGCGGCTCTGCTCGCCGGCGTGGCGCTCGTCGTCGTGCTGTGGTGGGTCGTCTCCCGGGCCATCACCAGGCCGCTACGGCGAGCGGTGGAGGTCCTCGAAGGCGTGGCCGAGGGCGACCTCACCGGTCGGGTGGGCGTGAGCTCGGCCGACGAGGTGGGCCGGATGTCCAGGGCCCTCGACCGCTCGCTCGAGCGCATGGCCGCCACTTTGGCCGCCATCAACGAGTCGGCGAGCGTGCTCGCCTCCTCCTCCGAGGAGCTGGCGGCCGTGTCCCACCAGCTCGGGGCGAGCGCTGAGGAGACCTCGGCCCAGGCCACAGCCGCGTCGGTCGCGGCCGAGCAGGTGTCGGCCAACGTCACCACGGTCGCCGCCGGCGCCGAGGAGGTCGGCGCCTCGATCGACGAGGTGGCCGGCAACGCCCGCGAGGCCGCCCGGGTGGCGTCCCTCGCCGCCTCGGTGGCCGGGAGCACGAGCGCCACGGTGGGCAAGCTCGGCGAGAGCTCGGTCGAGATCGGCGACGTGGTCAAGGTCATCACCTCCATCGCCGAGCAGACGAACCTGCTGGCGCTGAACGCCACCATCGAGGCGGCCCGGGCCGGCGAGTTCGGCAAAGGCTTCGCCGTGGTGGCGAACGAGGTGAAGGACCTGGCCAAGGAGACGGCCGGTGCCACCGAGCAGATCGAGCGGCGGGTCGCCGCCATCCAGGCCGACGCCGAGGCGGCGACCCGCGCCATCGGCGAGATCACGGGCGTCGTCGCCCAGATCGACGAGCTCCAGGGCACGATCGCCGCGGCGGTCGACGAGCAGTCGGCGACGACACGCGAGATCAGCCGCAACGTGGCCGAGGCCGCCGCCGGCTCGACGGAGATCGCCGCCAACGTGGTCGGCGTGGCCAGCGCGGCCACGGAGACCTCCTCGGGGGCGGCGAGCATCCTCGACGCCGCCGGCCAGCTCTCCCACCTGGCCGAGGAGCTACGCCGGCAGGTCGGCCAGTTCAAGGTGAGCAGCTCGGGCTGAACCGCTTGCGGTAGTCGGTCGGGGACACGCCGAGGCGGCGCACGAACATCCGCCGTAGGGTCTCGGCCGTCCCGAACCCGCAGGCCCGGGCCACGGCATCCACCCCGGCGAGCCCGACCTCGAGCTCGCGGCGGGCGGCCTCGAGACGGACGTCCTCGACGTAGCGGCCCGGCGTCCGGCCGACCTGGCGCGAGAACACCCGCACGAAGTGGCGGGTAGACATGCTGGCCGCGGCGGCGAGGGCGGCCACGCTGAGGTCGGCTCCCGGGTCGCGCTGCACGAGCTCGCAGGCGGTGCGGACGGGCTCGTGGGCCGGCGGGGCCGACCACAGGGGCACGCTGAACTGGCTCTGGCCGCCGGGGCGGCGCAGGAACATGACCAGGTGGCGGGCGACGGTCTGAGCGGTGGCCACGCCCCAGTCGGCCTCGACGAGGCTGAGGGCGAGGTCGATGCCCGCCGTCACCCCTGCCGCCGTCCACACGTGCCCGTCGCGGACGAAGAGCGGCGTGGGGTCGACGTCGACGCCGGGGTGGTCGCGGGCCAGGCGGGCGGCGTAGGCCCAATGGGTCGTGGCCCGGCGCCCCTCGAGGAGGCCCGCTTCGGCCAACAGGAACGCCCCCGTGCACACCGACACGACCCGCTGGGCCTCGGTGGCGGCGCGGGCGATGCCCTCGACGACGGCGCGGTCCGCGCCGGCGGCCCCCATGCCCCGTCCGCCGACGACGAGGAGCGTGTCGAGGGGGCCGGACACCTCGGCGAGGGCGGTGCCGGCGTGGACCTCGAGCCCGCTCTGGGCGCGCACCGGCCCGGCGACGGGGGCGGCGACCTCGAGCGTGTAGCGGGGCCCGGCCCGCTCCTCGACGTCGGCGAGCTCGTTGGCGCCGGCGAACACCTCGTGCGGCCCGGTCAGGTCGAGGGGCTGGAAGCCGTCGTAGAGGACGAAGACGACGCGTCGGGTGGCCATGCCCCCAGCTTCGGGGCACGACCGGCGTGGCGTCAACGACGTGGTGCCCACACTTCCTGCCACCGCCGGGCGCCGAGCGACCCCTCGAGCCTCAGCGGAAGGCGGGCAGGACCTCGTTGGCGAAGAGCCGGTGGTTCTCGTCGACGTAGTCGGCGGCGCAGGCCGAGGAGACGATGACCGTCCGGGCGCCGGCGTCGACGAACTCGCCGAGCCGGACGCGCACGTCCTCGGGCGTGCCGACGAGCGCGTAGCGCCCGGCCAGGGTGGAGAAGTCCTGGGCGTACTGCTTGGAGAGCCGCTCGGCGGCCATGCGGTTGGCCGTGTCCCGGTCCTCGTGGACGCAGAAGAAGGCGAAGAGCCCGGCGCGCACCGGGTCGCCGGCCCGGTCCGACTCGGCGCGCAGCTCGGCGATGCGGGCCACCGAGGAGGCCAACATCTCCGGCGTGTACATGTAGGGCAGCCAGCCGTCGCCGTAGCGGGCGGTGCGGGCCATGGCCGCCTCCTTACGCCCTGACACCCAGATGCGGGGGTGGGGGCGCTGCACGGGCTGGGGGGCGATGGAGACGTCGGTGAGGCGGTTGAAGCGGCCCTCGAAGGTCACGCTCGGCTCGGTCCACAGCCGGCGGATCACCTCGAGCGCCTCGTTGGTCCGCGGCCCCCGCTCCTTCACGGGGACGCCGCAGGCCTCGAACTCGCGGGGGATCTCCCCGCCGATGCCCACCCCCAGCTCGAAGCGGCCCCCCGAGGCCACGTCGAGGGCGGCGCCGAGCTTGGCGAGCAGCGCAGCGGGGTAGAGCGGCACGAGGGCGATGCTGTTCACCACGCGGATGCGCGTCGTCGCCCCGGCGGCCACGGCGAGCGAGATGAACGAGTTCGAGGTGGGCACGTTGAAGCTCACGTGCTCACCGCTGGACACGTAGTCGTAGCCCAGGTCCTCGAACTCCCGTGCCGAGGCGGCGACGTCGTCGACCCGGTGCAGCGAGATACCGATCTCGATGCGGTTGGCTTGGCTCATGGAAAGCCATGGCTAGCACAGCCGGCTCGCCCGGCGGACCGGCGACGTGCTGGGATGGCGCCGTGGCCGAGCAGCTGACGGTGGGAGAGGACGGCGTGTCCCGCTGCTGGTGGGGGTCGTCCACCCCGGACTACGCCGTCTACCACGACGAGGAGTGGGGCCGCCCCGTCACCGACGACCGCCGCCTGTTCGAGAAGCTCTGCCTCGAAGGGTTCCAGTCGGGCCTGTCCTGGCTGACCATCCTGCGCAAGCGGGACAACTTCCGGGCGGCGTTCGCCGGCTTCGACCCGGCCGTGGTGGCGGGCTTCGGGCCCGAGGACGTCGACCGCCTCCTGGGCGACGCCGGCATCGTGCGCCATCGGCGCAAGATCGAGTCGACGATCAACAACGCCCGCCGGGCCCTCGAGCTCGCCGATGAGTGGGGGTCCCTCGCCGCTTACGTGTGGTCCTACGAGGCGTCCGAGCCGCACCGGGCGGCGGAGGCCCCGCTGTCGATCCCCTCGACGAGCCCGGCCTCGGTGGCCCTCAGCAAGGACCTGCGGCGCCGGGGCTGGAGCTTCGTCGGGCCGACCACCCTGTACGCCTTCATGCAGGCCATGGGGCTCACCAACGACCACCTCGAGGGCTGCCACGTGCGGGACCAGGTCGAGCACCAGCGCGACGCCCTCATGCGGCCTCGGCCGACGGGCCCCCGCTGAGGTCAGCGCGCCCGTCAGTCGGGCGGCTCGGCCGGGCTCTCGGTGGTGAACACCCGGCCCGAGAGTTGCAGCTGCACGGCGTTGCCCCCGTCCCCGCCTGCACCGCGCTGCACACTGAACTGTTCGACGAGGAAGAGGCGCTCGAGGGTGGCGAGGCGCTGCAGGTACGCGAAGGAGGCGTTGGCGGGGCCGGTGACCGCGAGCGAGATCTGCATGGACCCGCCCGGCGCTGAGTCCGTACCGCCCAGCGCCGAAGGCGTCACGCTCGTCTGCTGCATGCCGGTCTCTGCCGCGATCGTGTTGAGCTGGCGGAACACGTTGGAGAGCTCCGGCGTGGCGGGGACGGCCGGACCGAGCAGCGCCAGCTCCGGGCCGGCCGGGGTGGCCGCCGAAGCCTCCTGCTCCCGCCGCCGTTCGAGCTGGGCGCGCTCCTGCTCGAGGCGCTGGCGTTCGTCGCGCGCCTCGCCCAGCGCCGCGCCCTGCGGCCGTAGCACCACGAGGTAGGCGAGCGCGACGACGAGCAGGACCAGGGCCGCCAACAGCTTGGGGCTGACGTTGGCCTTCATCGTCCGGCCACCTCGGTCAGCGTCCGGGGGACGAGGTTGGCGCGAGTGATCGTCACCTCGGCGGAGAACTGCACCCCGCCGTCCCCCCCCCTCGCCGCCGGTGGAGGTGACCCCGCTGACCCAGGGGCCGTCGAAGTGGCCGTCCGCCTCCATGGCGTCGACCCAACCG
>WHTX01000247.1 GCA_009377505.1 Acidimicrobiia bacterium | reverse complement strand
AGCAGGAACGGCAGCCGGACGTCGCCGAGGGTCGTCAGCAGGCCGGAGATGGGCGGGCCGAAGACGAACCCCGATAGGTACGCGGCGTAGAGGACCCCGAGGCGCTCGCCCTGGTTGCCCTCCGAGGTGAGCAGGATCGCCCGCCGAGCCGGGGGCAGGATCATGCCCACCCCGGCACCGAGCAGCGACCGCGCCGCCACGAACTGCCACAAGTCGGTGGCGAGGGCGAACCACAGCAGCCCCACGGCCGAGACGGCGACCCCGCCGCGCAGCAGCAGGGTGCTGTAGCCCCGGTCCGCGTAGCGGGCGAGGGACAGCTGGGTCACGAGGGCCGCGGCGAAGGCGGACCCGGCGATCCAGCCCAGGCTCGCCGTCGGCAGGCCGTAGCGCTCCTCCAGCTCGGCGAGGAGCGCGAAGACCGAGCTGACGCCGGCCATGGTCACGGCGACGACGATGTAGAGCCCCGTCATGGGCTCAGCATCGCAGGAAGCGCGCTCGGCTGCCGACACCGTTTGCCCGCTGGCCCATCCTCACCGCGGGTGCGGCCGCGCCCAGCTCCGCCGACGCGTCTCAGCCCAGGCGGGCGGGGATGCGCCGCGGGCCGCGCACCTGGCCGGCGGAGAAGGTCACGGCCTCGGGGTCGGCGAGGCTGAACTCGGGGAAGCGGGCCAGCCAGGCCTCGATGGCGACGTTCATCTCCAGGCGGGCCAGGTTCGAGCCCAGGCACCGGTGCACCCCCAGGCCGAAGGCGGCGTGGCGGTTCTGCTCCCGGTCGATGCGCACGACCTCGGCGTCCTCGAACACGGCGGGGTCGCGGTTGGCGGCGTTGAAGGCCAGCATCACCCAGGCGCCCGCATCGACGGGACAGCCGCCGAGCTCCGTGTCCTGGGCCGCCACCCGAGCGACGAAGACCGGCGCGTAGGCCCGCAGGAGCTCCTCGGTGGCGGTGGGGATGAGCGAGGGGTCAGCGGCCAGGCGCCGGCGGTCCTCGGGGTGGGCGGCGAGGTGCAGCAGCGACGAGCCGATGGCCGACCAGGTGGTGTCGATCCCGGCGATGAGCAGCAGGAACAGCATGCTGACCAGCTCTTCGTCGTCGAGGAGGACGCCGTCGACCTCTTGGCCGAGCAGGAACGTGACCAGGTCCTCGGGACCGCCCCCGACGCCGGGACCATCACCGTCGCTGCGCCCGCCGCCGGCCCGCCGGGTGGCGACGAGCCCACGCATGTAGTCCACCATGACGTGGGTGGTCTCCCGTAGCACCTCGGTGTCCGTCGGGCCGACTTCGAGGAGGTCGTGCATCCAGGCGCGGAACGTCGGTGCGTCCTCCGCGGGGACGCCCAGCATGAGCGCGGTGATCTCGCCCGGGACGCACTGGGCGTAGTCGACGGCGAGGTCGCACTCGACGCGGCCTTCGAGCCCGTCGAGCAGGCGGGCGCAGATGTCCCGGATGGGCTGCTCCCAGCGCTTGGTGGCCACCGGGTTGAAGAAGGGCAGCATGGCCCGGCGCGGTCCCGTGTGGTCGGGCGGGTCGTTGTTGATGGGTGGCAGCGGGAAGCCCCGCTCGGAGGTCGGCACCTCGTTCACGAGGATGCGCCGGCTGCTGAACGTCGCCGGGTCGTGCGCGGCCTCGGCGACGTCCGCCCAGGTGGTGAGCACCTCCATGCCGCCGTACCGGTCGGTGTGGGCGACCGGGCAGCGTGCCCGCAGGTCGTCGAAGATCGGGTACGGGTCGGCCACGAACTCCGGGTCGAAATGGTCGAAGTCGGTGGCCCAGTCCTGTACCGGTGGTCGGGTCGTCGGTTCAGCCACGAGTCCCCCTCAGGTCGTGCCTGCGGGCCAGCGTAGGCGAGGCCGTGGGCCAAGATGGGCGGCGACCGGAGGGAAGTGGCATGAGCGACAACCGACAACTGATCACCGAGGCCTTCGCCGCCTGGGCAGAGGGCGACAGCCGCCCGTTCTTCGCCCTCGTGCACGACGACGTGACCTGGACCGTGATCGGCTCTACGACCATCTCGGGCACCTTCGAGGGCAAGCGCGCCTTCCTCGACGGCGCCATCGCCCCGATGGGCAAGGCCTTGGCCACGCCCCTTCGGGCCGAGGTGCTCGGCGTTCTCGCCGACGGCGACGAGGTGGCCGTCCGCTGGGTCGGGCGCTCCAGCTCACGCACCGGCCGCCCTTATGTACAGACATACTGCTGGGTGATGCGCCTGGCAGCCGGACGTGTGGTCGAGGTGACCGCGTACCTGGACACGGAGCTGCTCACCGCCGTCCTCGCCGATGCCGCCGCGGGTTGAGTGGGCCGCGCCCCGGTCAAGGCCCGTACCACCCGCTGCCGGCGAGGAAGGCACCGATGGCCTCGAGGTGGGGAGCCAGCTCGAGGCCCTCGACCGCGACCCAGGCGTCGTCCTCGTAGGTGCGGCCGTACCGCTCGCCACCGTCGCAGATGAGGGTGACCACCGAGCCCTGCTCGCCCGCGGCCCGCATCTGGGCGACGATCTGGAGCGCGCCCCACAGGTTCGTGCCCGTCGAGCCACCGACCCAGCGGCCCGTGGCCTGCCGGGCCAGGCGCATGGCGGCGATCGAGGCGGCGTCGGGCACCTGGATCATGCGGTCGACGACCGTGGGCACGAAGGACGCCTCGACGCGGGGCCGGCCGATGCCCTCGATGCGCGACGCCAGGCCGGTCGTGTAGTCGACGGCGCCCGCCTGCCATCCCGGGAAGAACGCCGAGCCCTCCGGGTCGACCACGGCCAGGCGGGTCGGGTGGCGGCGGTAGCGCACGTAGCGGCCGATGGTCGCCGACGTGCCGCCCGTCCCCGCCCCGACCACGATCCAGCTCGGCACCGGGTGGGGCTCGTGGCCGAGCTGGTCGAAGATGGACTCGGCGATGTTGTTGTTGCCCCGCCAGTCGGTGGCCCGCTCGGCGTAGGTGAACTGGTCCATGTAGTGGCCGTCACAGCCCTCGGCCAGGCGCTGGGCCGCGTCGTACACGTCGGGGCCGCGCTCGACGAAGTGGCAGCGCCCGCCCTGGCGCTCGATGAGCTCCACCTTCTCCCGGCTCGTGGAGCGGGGCATGACGGCGACGAAGGGCAGGCCCAGGAGCTTGGCGAAGTAGGCCTCGGAGACGGCGGTCGAGCCCGACGACGCCTCCACCACCGTCGTGTTCTCGTGCACCCAGCCGCTGGCCAGGGCGTAGAGGAACAGCGACCGGGCGAGGCGGTGCTTGAGCGAGCCGGTCGGGTGGGTCGACTCGTCCTTGAGGTACAGCTCGATGTGCCAGTCCCCGGGTAGGGGGAAGATGTGCAGGTGGGTGTCCGCCGATCGGTTGGCGTCGGCCTCGACCCGGCGGATGGCCTCGGCGCACCACCTGCGGTCGTCGGGTCGGGATCGGTCGAGCTCCTGGCCGGGCACGGCGTCGAGGATACGAAGGGGGGCGCCGGACGGGCCGGGCGTCGCGCGGGAGCGACTGGTGCCATGACCACCAACGTTCGCCGCGTTCACGCCGGCCACGCCCGCCGCTCGCCGCGTCGTCCTCCTCGCCAGGGGACGCCCGGGCTGCGTCATCCTCCTTCCGAGCGACGAGGCTGACTCGGCCTGAGCATCGCCAACGATGGTGGACACGGCACTAGCCCTGATCTTTCATGAGGCTCGCGGCCAGGCCCCTGACCAGGACGGCAGCTGGTCGGGCAAGCCATGCGGGCAACTGGCTGACCAGCTCGAGCGAGCTCGAATGAAAGATTGGGGCTAGCAGGCGGCGGGTTGCCCCCTGTCGGGATCGGGTAGCCGAGTCGACATGCCAGGCAAGAAGCGTGACCGACGCCGCGAGCAGGGTGGAGGCGCCGAGGACGCGCCCACAGCTCGCCAGCTGCTGCACTGGGCCACCGGTGACCGTGACGCCGAGGCCGAGGCGCTCGCCGAAGCCGCCGGGGACGAGGTGAGCGAGGAGGACGCCGAGCTGGCAGTCAAGCGGGCGCACGGCGACCTCGGGTCCGAGGAGCCCGCACCGGAGGGCGACGTGGCCACCCCGGCCGACGCCGAGCACGTGCACGAGGAACGCCGAGGCTGAGCTGGGCGTGCCCCTCGGGGCCAGAGCCGCCCGGCCACGGCATGGGCCCTAAGTAGGCTCGCGGCCATGTGCCGCAACATCACCACCTTGCGGGGCCTCGAGCCCCCGGCGACGGCCGAAGAGATCGAGGCCGCGGCCCGTCAGTACGTGCGGAAGGTCAGCGGGGTTCAGGCGACCTCGGCCCGCACCTCCGCCGCCGTCGAGGCCGCCGTGCGGGCGGTGACCGAGGCGACGACGGCGTTGCTGGGCGAGCTGCCGCCCCGCCAGCAGCCCCCGCCGACCATGCCGCCCCTGCGCCGGTTGGCGGCCCGGACCGCCTGAGGAGGCGGTCTCCGGCCGCACCCTGACGCGCTGTTCCGGCCCGTCCGGGCGACGGTGAGCGCCGAAGGCCGGTGGCTACAGTGACGCGGTTCCCGACGGGCGGCCCCCGCCCGATGCGGGGTGGGAGGGGACGATGGGTGAGGTATCGGGACGCGCGCTGAGCGACAGCACGGAGGTGCGGGAGCCCGACGGCCCCCGGGCGCGCAAGCCGGTCATCCTCACCGTGGACGACGACCCCCAGGTCCTCGCCGCCGTCGCCCGGGACCTGCGCCGACAGTACGGGGCGAGGTTCCGCATCGTGCGCGCCCCCGACGGGGAGACCGCCCTCGGCGCCCTCGAGGAGCTGGCCCTGTCGGCCGAGCCCGTGGCTCTCATCGTCGCCGACCAGCGGATGCCCGGCCTGAGCGGTGTCGAGTTGCTGGCCAAGGCCAAGGCCCTGCACCCCGACACCCGTACGGTGCTGCTCACCGCCTACGCCGACACCGACGCCGCCATCACGGCCATCAACGACGTCCGCCTCGACCACTACATCCTCAAGCCCTGGGACCCGCCCGAGGAGCGGCTCTTCCCCTTCATCGACGAGCTGCTCGATGAGTGGGAGGCTGACTTCCACCCGCCCTTCGAGGGCATCCGCCTCGTCGGGCACCGGTGGTCGCCCGACGCCCACCGGCTTCGGGACTTCCTCTCGCGCAACCTCGTGCCCTTCCGCTGGATCGACGTGGAGCGCGACGCCGAGGAGGCCCAGCGCCTCCGTGACGCGGCCCAGACGAGCGAGCTGCCCCTCGTGGTGCTCGCCGACGGGAGCCACGAGGTGGCGCCCTCGAACCGGTCCGTGGCCCAGGCCGTGGGCCTCCACGCCACCACCGAGACCGAGTCCTTCGACCTGGTGGTGATCGGTGCCGGGCCGGCAGGCTTGGCCGCCGCTGTCTACGGGGCGTCGGAGGGCCTGCGCACGGCCGTTCTCGAGCGGGAGGCCCCCGGCGGCCAGGCGGGCTCCAGCTCGCGCATCGAGAACTACCTCGGGTTCCCCAACGGCCTCTCCGGCGCCGACCTCGCCCGCCGCGCCCTCGACCAGGCCAAGCGGCTCGGCGCCGAGGTGCTCTCGGCCACGAGCGCCGCGAAGCTGGGGCGCTCGGGCCCCTACCGCCTCATCGAGCTCGACGGCGGGGGCGTCCTGGCGGCAAGCGCGGTGATCGTTGCCACCGGCGTCGCCTACCGGACCCTCGACATCGAGGGCGCGCAGGCGCTGCGCGACGCGGGGGTGTTCTACGGGGCGGCCTCGCACGAGGCGAGAGCGTACGAGGGCGAGCAGGTGGTGATCATCGGGGCGGCCAACTCCGCCGGCCAGGCGGCGCTGCACTTCGCCCGCTTCGCCGCCACGGTGACGATGCTCGTGCGCGCCGCGTCGCTCACCGCCCGCATGTCGACCTACCTCGTCGACCAGATCGAGGCGACCCCGAACATCGTCGTGCGCCTCCAGACCCAGGCTGTCGCCGTCCACGGCGCCGCCAGCCTCGACGAGGTGGAGGTCGTCGACGGCCACGGCGCCCACGAGCGCCTCCCGGCCTCGGGCCTGTTCATCTTCATCGGCGCCGAGCCCTGCACCGGCTGGCTCGACGAGGCCGTCGCCCGCGACGCCGGCGGCTTCGTCCTCGCCGGGCCCGACCTCGTGCGGGGCCGGTCCTGGAAGGAGCGGCGCGAGCCCTTCTCCCTCGAGACGAGCCTGCCTGGCGTGTTCGCCGCCGGCGACGTACGCGCCCACTCCCTCAAGCGGGTCGCCTCCGCTGTCGGCGACGGCTCGATCGCCGTGCACTACGTGCACCAGTACCTCGGGCTTTAGCCCGACGGTCGCATGTCACCGAAGCGATGGTTCCACCGCCTGGTGGCGGCGTTCGAGCCGCTGAGCTGCGAGCCCGGCGACGGCGACGAGGCCCGGGCGCGCAAGGCGCAGTTCACCCTGGCCATGACGGCCATCATCCCCGCCGGCCTCGTCTGGGCGGTGATCTACGTGGCGGCCGGAGCAGTGGCCGCCGCCTTGGCCCCCTTGTCCTACTCGGTGCTCACCGGGGCGAACATCGTGCTCCTCAGGCGGACGCGGCGGTTCCGTCGCTTCCAGGTCAGCGAGCTGGCGTTCATCCTCGCCCTGCCCTTCGTGTTGCAGATCGCCCTCGGCGGTTTCGTCTCGGGCAGCGCCGTCGTGGTCTGGTCGATCCTGTGCCCGCTCTACGCCGTGCTCTTCACCTCGGGCCGCGAGGCGGTCGTGTGGTTCGGGGTGTTCGTGGCCGCCGTGCTCGTGGCCGGCTTCGTGGAACCGTTCCTCGACGCCGACCCGCTGCCGTCGTGGCTGGTCACGGTGTTCTTCGTCATGAACGTGGCCGTCCCCTCCGGGATCGTGTTCGGGATCCTCGTCTCCTTCGTCAGCGCCCGCGACAGCTTGCGCAGCCTCCAGCTCGCCTACCTCGAGCAGACGGTGATGCTTCGCGAGCGGGAGAAGCTGGCCACCCTCGGCACCCTGGCCGCGGGCGTGGCCCACGAGCTGAACAACCCCGCGGCCGCCGTGCGACGTGCGGCCGAGCAGTTGGGCGCCAGCGTCGAGGCCGTCCACCGCAGCGGCCTGCAGCTCTCCGCCAGCCGGGCCGGGCCTGCGTCCGCCCTCGCCACGGGGCCGGCCGTGGCGGCCGCCGCCCCCCTGGGCGTGCCCCTCAGCCCCCTCGAGCAGTCCCGGCGGGAGCAGGAGCTCGAGGACTGGCTGGAGGACCTTGGGGTCGCCGAGCCCTGGGAGCTGGCCCCCGCCCTCGTGTCGACGGGCCACGGCCCGGCCGACCTGGCCGAGCTCGTGGACGGCCTCGACGGCGGCGACGTCGCCGCCGTGGTGACCCTCGTGGCACAGGGCCAGGCCGCCACGGGCCTGGCGGGCGCCATCAGGGAGGGGGCGCAGCGCATCAGCGACATCGTCTCCGCGCTGCGCAGCTACTCCTACCTCGACCGGGGCGCCGTGCAGGTCGTGGACGTGACCGAGGGCATCGAGAGCACGCTCGTGCTGCTGCGGGCCAAGCTGCACGAGATGACCGTCGAGCGGGACTACGCCCCCGACCTGCCCCGCATCGCCGTGCGGGGCAACGAGCTGAACCAGGTGTGGACGAACATCATCGACAACGCCATCGACGCCACCGGGGGGACGGGAACGCTCGTGCTGCGCACCTCGATGGTGGACGGGCGCGTCGTGGTCGACCTCGAGGACGACGGGCCGGGCATGGCCCCCGAGGTGGCGGCGCGGGTGTTCGACCCCTTCTTCACGACGAAGCCGCCCGGCAGCGGGACGGGCCTCGGCATGAACATCAGCTACAACATCGTCGTGCGCCAGCACGGGGGCGAGCTCGGCGTGGACTCCGCCCCGGGCAGGACGCGGTTCAGGGTCGTGCTCCCCGTCGGCACGACGCCAGCCGAGGGCGCGCCCGAGGCCGCGCCTGTCGAGGTGGCGCCCGAGGCCGACGGCGCATGAGGGTGGACGCTACCGGCCGCTGAGCTGCACCCCGGCCGCGACCGCGGGCGCCGTCTCCTACGCTGGGCGGGCCAGCCGGGCACGAGCGGGGGCGACGACATGCAGACCAGCGAGATCGAGCTCGACGACCTGAACTTCTGGACCAGGCCCATGCAGGAGCGGGCTGCGGCGTTCCGCTCTCTGCGAGAGGCACCTGACCTGGCGTTCTTCCACGAGCGCTCCGTCGCCGGGGAGCCCAAGCCCACCGGGTTCTGGGCCATCACCCGCTACGCCGACGTGATCGAGGTGAGCCGGCGGCCCGAGGACTTCTGCTCCGGTGAGGGCATCGGGATCCCCGAGACGCGCCCCGAGGTCGCCGAGTACTTCAACTCGATGATCGCCATGGACGACCCGCGCCACGCCCGGTTGCGCCGCATCGTCGCCCGGGGTGC
>WHTX01000246.1 GCA_009377505.1 Acidimicrobiia bacterium | reverse complement strand
CCACGACGTCGTCGGGCCCGACGCCGGCCACGTCGAGTAGCGCGTCGATGAGGCTGGTCGGCGTGGGCAGGTAGGGCCCGAGGTCGGTCGGCGTGGGCCGGCGCAGAGCCCGGTCACGGGCGAGCCGCAGCGGGCGCAGGGCCACGTGCCCGAGCCACAGGGAGGGGGGCAGGGCGACGGCCCCGAGGTCGCGGGGCGTCGGCCGGAGCCGGCCGAGCCAGGAGAGGTCCTCGACGCGGGCCCGTAGGCCCGACCGATCGGAGCCGTCGACGCCGAGGGGCCGCCACAGGACCCGCAGCAGGATCGGGTGGCCCCCCGGCGTCTCCGCCACCAGCGGCAGTGCCGGGAAGAGGCGTCGGTAGGCCAGCCAGGCGGCCCGGTCCAGCTGGTACCACGGTCGGTAGCCGAGGTCGCTCGCCAAGGCCACGGCACTGGCGGCGTCCCTGTCGCCCACGGCCACGTCGATGGCGATCCGCTGCAGCTCGGATACGGGGGCGCCCAACGCGCCAGCGATCGGCCCGAGCGGCCGGTGCTCGACGCCGGCGTCGGCCAGCCCCGCCGACAACGCGCCGTAGGCGGCGACCGCGTCCCGCCCGATGCCCCTCACCGCGTCGGTCGCCGCCTCGAGGAGTCCCCGTTCCCCTGCCTCGGTGGGCACCGGCCCCGTCGCGCGGAGCTCGTCCAAGGCGGTGGGGAGCGCGCCTGCCTGGACGGCGTCGATGAGGCGGTCGCCCAACGCCATCTGGCCCGCCGCCCCCGCGCCTGTCGCCCCCGGGCCCGTCATCCCCGCCTCGTGCGCGGGGACCGCCGGGCACGGTGCACTGTCACCCCGACGAGGACGAGATCGGCGGACGCCGTCCAGCGCACAGCGACTGGCCAGCTCCAGTGGTGCAGGACGCTCAGGGAGGACGCGGGCACGAGCTCGAGCGCGCCGCTCGCCGGACGCGCCTCCACGTCGGCGAAGCCCACCCAGCTCCCCGTCCACGGGTGCTGGGCCTTGTAGAACGCCTCCTTTGCGCTGAAGGCCGCCGTGGCGGCCTCGGCCCGTCGGGCGGCCGTCGTGCGCCCGAGCCAGGATCGTTCCGCAGCGGTGAAGACGACCGGGTAGAGGTCCGGCGAGAGACGGCCGGTTCGTTCGGCGTCGACCCCGACGCCTACAGCGGTCCCTACACGGTCCTCCTCGGCCCCTCCTCCGGCCCGTCGTCCGGCGTCGAGCGGGCGAGCGACCACGGCGAGGGCGTAGTTCTCGGTGTGGGTGATCGAGCCGAAGACCCCGGCGGGCCAGGCCGGCGCCCGGTCGTGTCGGGCGAGGAGCGGCGCAGGCGCCATGCCCCAACTGGCCAGGGCTGCGTGGGCGCATTGGCGGCCGGCGGCGAACTCGCCCCGTCGCCGAGGCCCGGCAGCGGCAACGGCAGCGGCCTCGGGCGGTGCCAAGGTGCTCTCGTCCCCGGGCCCGGCGAGCTCGAACGCCGCGACGGGGATGTCGAAGAGCGCTTTCACGTGGGGGGCCGCGACCGGTTCCCGCCGTGCGCGCCCCCGCCCGCTCACGTCCACCGGAAACGCCCCGACACCGGCCACCGGGCCCTCCACCCTGCCCCCAACCACCTGAGGTGACGGCGCCCGGGCGCGGTGTGCCCACCTCGCCGCGTCCCGCAGCCGCCGACCCGGCCGATGCTATCGGCGCCTTGCGCCGGCCCGCTCGGGCTGCTGGCCGAGCCGAGGCACACCGCCGATGGGGCGGTAACCTTGGCCGTCACGCCACTCGATTGCGCGGGCCGAGGGGGGCACCGGGCGGGGCGGCGTTCGAGGTGGGGCTGAGAGATGCGGTGGGGGCTCTCGTACTCGGGCACGGCGAGGTCCAGCCTGTCGCGCCGGTCGGTGCGTCGGCCCGCCGCGCCCCGTGACGGGGGCGAACCGGCGGAAGCGAGGGACTGAGCATGAGGTTTCGTGGCCTGGCGGTCGTGGTTCTCGGTGTCGTCGCCGTGTGCGGCGCCCTGTTCAGCTGGCTGTGCCCTACGGCGGGGGCGCACACGAACGACCAGTCCTACGTCTACTTGGACATGACGGAGGACGACCTGGGTGGACGGGTCGAGCTCCCGTACGCCGACCTACGGGCCGTGCTCGGCCTGTCCCTCACCGGCTCGGAGGAGGACGTCCAGGCTGAGCTGGCGAGGAACGAGGAGCTCCTCCAGCAGTACGCAACCGAGCACCTCCAGATCGGGACCGCTGGCACCGTCTGGCCGCTGGTCTTCGAGGACGTGGCCGCCCTCGACAGCGAAGAGGCCTGGGCCCAGTACGCCGTCCTGCCCTTCGTGGCCGACACGGCCGGTGCCCCGCCGCCGCGCACGCTCGAGGTGCGCTTCGACCCCTTCTTCGACGAGATCGACGGGCGGGACGCCTTGCTCCTCATCGGCAACGACTGGAACGCCGGCGTCGTCGAGAACGCGGACGAGGCACTGGTCACCTTCGACGCAGGGAGCCGGTTCCAGACCATCGACCTGGGCGACCGCTCGTGGTGGAGGAACCTCGGGGCCAGCGTCGAGATCGGCGTCGACCACATACGGACCGGGCCGGACCACGTCTCCTTCGTGTTCGTCCTGCTCCTACCGGCGGTGCTCGTCTACGTGGTTCGCGACCTGCCGGCCGGTGGAGGCGGGTCGTGGGCGCCCGGCCGGTCCTTCGGCGCTGGTCTGTGGCGCGTCCTGAAGATCGCGACGATGTTCACCCTCGCCCACTCGATCACGTTCACCCTGGCCGGGCTGGACCTCCTCCCGCTCCCCCCGTCCAAGCTGGTCGAGACCGTGATCGCCGCCTCGATCGCGGCTGCGGCCCTGCACAACCTGTGGCCGGTCGCCCCGAATCGCGAGTGGCTCCTGGCCTTCGGGTTCGGGTTGTTCCACGGCCTCGGGTTCGCCTCGCTCGTCTCCGCGCTCGACGTCTCCCGCACCACTCAGTTGGTCTCGCTCCTCGGCAGGAACATCGGCATCGAACTGGGCCAGGCGATCGTCGTCCTCATGGCCTTCCCCGCGCTCTACCTCCTACGGCGCACACGGTTCTACCGCCCCTTGTTCGTGCTCTCCTCCGTCGGCCTGGCCGTGGTGGCGCTGGGCTGGATGATCGAACGGCTCTTCGACGCCGACCTCGGCATCTCCTCCGTCGTGGACAAGGTCGTCGCCTTCCCCCGCTCCCTCTTCCTCGCTGCGCTGGCGACGGCGCTCGCCGGGCTCCTGTTCTGGTGGGAGCGCCGCAACGGGCGGCTCCTGCCCATCTACGCGAGCCAGCCGGAAGCCCCGCCGGCGGCGGGCGCCGCCCCCCACCCCGTCGCCGAGCTCGACACCACGTAGGCCCGAGGAGCGGGTACGCCGCGCCGCCGTGCTGCTCCCTCGGCGGCGCCCGCGGCTTCGTCGCGTCCCCGCACTCGTGGGCAGAGTGCGACCCCCGTGGAGCCGAGCACTGTTCGACAAGAAGTAATACGTCATATCGCGGCGTGACACATAACTATGACGACTCTCTGGCCGAGCCATGCACTCGTCGAGCCCGAGGGTTGTAGATGGCCTGTTCGGCCAACGACCCGGGTGGAGCTCCCACTTGTCGTGATATCCTAGACACTCACGGCGGTTGTCCCTGCGGTACTTGCCTTCTAATATGACGGCCAGCAGCAGAAAAGAGCAGATCAGCTCTTGGTTTGATCATCGTCTCTACGATGTCCACCTACATGGTGGCTGCTGGCTTCTCCGAAGAGAACGGCGATCACGGAAGGAACTGGGGCAACTACCCATCGGCAGTTCCAGGCCGGACGAGATCTTCACGTCTAACGGAGGCGACCATGATCGACGGCGAGCGCTTCGCGCGCGTCCGCACAGCGATAGAACCGAGGAACCAGGCGGTCCTCGAGCACGAGGTGTACCGCTCGGTGCGCGACCTGCGGGCGCTGCACCTCTTCATGGAGCACCACGTCTGGGCGGTGTGGGACTTCATGAGCCTGCTGACACGGCTCCAGCGCGACCTCACCTGCGTGACCCTCCCGTGGGCGCCACGGCCCGTCGACCCCGCTCTGCAGCGCTTCGTCAACGAGATCAAGCTCGGCGAGGAGTCCGACGTGCACCCCGACGGCGGCTGGACCTCGCACTTCGACCTCTACCTCGCCGCCATGGAGGAGGTGGGCGCCGACACGGGACCGGCCAACCGTGCCATCGAGGCCCTCGCCAGGAGTCCCTCGCCGGTCGACGGGGCCTCCCTCGCCCACCTGGCGTCGCGCTGTGGCGCGCCGCCCGGCGCGGTGGCCTTCGTGGCCTCCACCTTCGAGCTGGTCGGCCGGGCGTCGACCGTCGAGGTCGCTGCCGCCTTCGCCCTCGGGCGTGAGCAGCTCATCCCCGAGATGTTCGAGCACCTCCTCGACGGCACCTACGGGCGGCTGCTCTCGGAGTACCTGCGCCGCCACATCGACCTCGACGAGGACGAGCACGGGCCGTTGGCCCGACGGCTGGTGGAGCACCTCGCCGGGGATGACCCTCACGCCTGGCAGGCCGTCGAAGGGGCGGCGCTCACCGCGTTGGGCGCCCGGGCCCGGCTGTGGGACTCGGTCGTCGCGGCCGTCGAGGAGGCCAGCGCCACCCCCCTCGACGTGTACTACCAGGCACCGCAGGCGATCGTCTTCTGAGGCGTGGACCGGGACGGGCAGCGGCCCTCGAGCGAGGGCTCAGGTGCTGCTGCCCACCCGGTCTGCCCACCAGCGGGCGGTCGCCTGTACATCGGCCCGCAGCTGGGCGCCGTCCAGGGGCTTGCAGAGGTAACCGCTCGCGCCGAGCTCCTGCGCCCGCTCCCGGTCCTCCATCCGCTCGGACGAGGTCAGCATCACGGCGGGGAGGGCGGCGAACATCGGGCTCGAGCGAATGTGCTCGAGGACGTCGAGCCCGCTGATCTTGGGCACCTTCAGGTCGAGCAGCGCGAGCTGGGGCCGGCCGTCGGCCGCGCCCTTCTGGGCCGAGGCCAGGTAGCGCAAGGCGTCGTCGCCATTGGCCGCCACGTCCACGGTCACCTCGAGGCCATCGAGGTCGCGCAGGGCCCGGCGGATGAGGAACACGTGGTCCTCGTCGTCCTCCAACAGCAACACCCTCAGGTCACCCATCTCGACTCCCGTTCGCTCGGTCCACGTCTGCCCTGACACCTGGCCGTCAGCCCCAGCCGCCGCCACCCTCGAGGCTCACCCATCCCAGACGTCGGCGCCGTTGGCCATCGCCGGCTGGCCGGGCTCGAAGGCCGGTTCGGGCCGCCACCGGCCGGTGCACTCCGGCGGCAAGGTGATACGCACGTCGGTGCCGCCGCTGCCCACGATGGCGATGGTGCCGCCGACCTGCTCAACGATCTTGCGGCAGATGGCCAGGCCCATGCCCGTGCCGGCGCGTCCGGCGTCCGACGCCGTGTCCAGGCGCTCGAACACGCCGAAGACGAGCTCGCGGTACTCGACGGGGATGCCCCGGCCGTTGTCGCGCACCGAGAGCTCCACCCCGCCGCCCTCGAGGGCGGTCGCCGTGACCACCACCGTGAGGTCGGGCCGGCCGCCGTGCTGGGCGGCGTTCTCGAGCAGGTTCGTCATGAGCTGGCGGAAGGCCACCGGGTCACCGAGCAGGAAGGGCAGCCGGCTGGCGTAGAAGCGGGCGTCAGGGTGCGCCGGGGTGATCTCGTCCACGATCGTGGCGACGAGGTCCTCGAGGTCCACGTCGACGGGGGCCTCGTCGATGCGCCCCACCCGGGACAGCTTGATGAGGTCGTGGATGAGGCGCTGCATGTACAGCGTGCAGTCGGTCATCCGCTCGAGGTAGCGCCCGCCCTCGTCCCCGAGGACGTCGCCGTAGTCGACCTTGAGGTAGTCGAGGTAGCCGAGGACCGAGATCATCGGGCTCTTGAGGTCGTGCGAGGCCGCGTAGATCAGCGTCTCGAGCTCGGAGTTCGTCCGCTCGACCTCCCGGGCCGCCTGGGCCAGCGCCTCCTCGGCGCGCTTGCGCTCGGTGATGTCGCGGATGACGCCGGAGAAGGAGCGTCCCGCGGCCGACTCCCAGGTGCCGATGGCCAGCTCGATGGGGAACTTGCTGCCGTCCTTGCGCAACCCGGCGAGCTCGACGACCTGGCCCGCCAGCGTCGAGTGCCCGCTCCTCGCCACTCGTTCGATGCCCTGGAGGTGCGCGGCGCGGAAGCGCTCGGGGATGATGACGGTGAGCAGCTCGCCGAGCACCTCCTCGGCTCGCCAGCCGAACATCTGCTCGGCGCCGCGGTTCCACGTGAGGACGCGTCCGTCGGTGTCGGCGGAGACGATGGCGTCGACCCCCGAGTCGGCCACCGAGCGGAACCGCTCCTCGGAGACCCGGAGGGCGTCCTCGGACCGGCGCCGCTCGGTCACGTCGCGGATGACGCCCGAGAAGAAGCGGCCCTCGGCCGACTCCCAGGTGCCGATGGACAGCTCGATGGGCATCTCGCCGCCGTCCTTGCGGATGGCGGCGAGCTCGATGACCTGCCCGGCGAGCGTGGAGTGGCCTGTGGTGGCCACGCGCTCGACGCCCTGGCGATGCGCGGCGCGGAACCGCTCGGGGACGATCACGGTGAGCGGCTGGCCGACGACCTCGTCGGCCCGCCAGCCGAACATCTGCTCGGCGCCCTGGTTCCAGGTGAGGATGCGGCCCTCGGCGTCGGCGGACATGATGGCGTCCACGGCCGAGTTGGCCACGGAGCGGAACCGCTCCTCCGACAGGCGGATCTGGTCGTGCAGCGCCCTGCGCTCCAGCAGCTCGCCGAGCTCGCTGGCGACCTTCTCGACGAGATCCTGGCGCGTGCTGTCGGCCCGGTCCGTGGTGACGAAGAGCTCGAGCACCACGGCGACGCCGGTCGAGGTGCGCACCGGCACGGCGATCACCGTGTGCGCGCCGGCACGCGAGGCGGCGAACTCGCGGTCGAACCCCTCCTCGGACTGGACCCGCTCGACGACGGCGCCCTCGCTCACCCAGGCCCGGCCGGGGACCCCTTCGCCCCGCTGGTAGCGGTAGCCGAGGCTGGCCCGGCGCAGGCGCTCGGCGCCGGCCTGCTGGGAGAAGGTGGTGGGGTGGCAGGTGAGCACCTCGTCCTGGGGCGTCCAAACCTGGCCGAGGCCGCACCCGGTGAAGTGGCAGATCACCTGCACGGTGTCCCGCAACAGGGCATTCGCGTCCTCGGCCCGGCTGGCGGTGGAGATCAGGTATTCGAGGATGCGGACGTGGCGGTCGGCGCGCCGGGCGTCGGTGTCGTCCGTCACGTAGGCCACCGCCAGCTCTGCCCGGCCACGGCGATCGCGGATGAGGGAGAAGTCCCAGTCCCCCCACACAGTCTCACCGGTGTCCGGGCGGACGCAGCGCCCGGCGACGCGGTGGCGCTCGCGACCATCGCTGAAGAGGGCTCGCAAGGCCTCGCGGTGGAAGGGCTTGCCGGCGGACCCATCCGCCAACGAGCCGAGCAGCCGGCCGGAATGACCATTGGCCTCGAGGCCGAGGAGGTCCTCGAAGGCCGCGTTGGCGGCCACGATCGACCCCCGTGCGTTCACCACGCAGGCGGGGCCGTCGGTTCCCTCGATGACCGCCGTCAGACGATCGACGGACGCGGCCTCGTGCGGTGCGCGATCTACGCGTGCCCGCCCAGCGACCTTCAGTTTCATCATGCCTCCCGCCGGTGCCCCCCGCCTCTGCGGCCTGGCGCCGTCGGAGACCACGTCCAGACCAGGGACAACACGAACGGCCGACGGCCCTGGAGCACGCCTCGACGGCGTGGCTGTGACCCGCTCGTTTCGTCACAACCGTCCGCAAACCGTCAGCAATTCGTCACCGCATGCTATCGGCGGTGTCGCCAAGGCAACGCAGGACCGCGAAGTGCGCTCGTTGGTCGAGCTAGGTGGGGTCGGCTGGAGCACTCCTCGAAGGGTGGGGTCCTCGGGCCCAACGTCCAAGGACAGCGCGAGGTCCCGTGTCCTGGTGCGAGACGGCGGCCATCGGGGCGGCGACATCGCCCACCTTGCACCGCTGTAGCCCCAGCCAGGACGGTCAGTTGAGGCTGTCGCTGGAGGCGTCGAGGCGGAGCTCGATGGCGTCGCCCTCGACCCGCAAGACCACCCGTCCCGCGTCCTGCAGCTTCCGCAGGTACTCGCTGATGGCGCTGGCCACGGCGTCGAGGGGCTCGCCGGCCCCGGCGCCGGCGGACGCGGGGTGCCCCGGGCTGACCGTCGAGCCTGTGACCGGCCCGGACCCCGCATCGGCCCGACTTGCCGAACCGTCGGCGAGGGCAGGGCCGGGGCCGAGTGCACGCCGAACG
>WHTX01000245.1 GCA_009377505.1 Acidimicrobiia bacterium | reverse complement strand
GGGCCCGCACCGCCGGGCCCCTGGCGTCGGCCACGACGGTCGCCGCCCTCGTGGCCGTGGTCGCCGCCCAGCTGGCCCTCTACCGGGCGGGCCTGGCCGACACGCGCACCCTGGCCACCTTCACCGTCCTCGCCGTCTTCGGCGGGCTGGTGCTCGGCCGGCGCGAGCCCAGCCGCCCGCTCGGCTGGGCCTGGGCCGTCCTCTGCGTCGGCGCCATCGTCGCCTGCCTGGCGTGGGCCGCCGCCGACGGCGAGCTGGTGAGGGGCCGCGATGCCGATCTCGGCCTCGCGGCCAGCGCCCTCGCCGCCATGGTCCTCGCCGACACGCCGCGCTGGTCCCAGCCGCGCCGGGCGCGCAGCGGTCTCGCCTTCTCCCTCGGCCAGGTCGCCCTCGCCTTCAGCACCACGGGCGGCACCGGCGAGACCCTGGTCGCCCCGCTCGCCGTCTGGGCCGTGGCCGCCGCCGTGGTCCTCGTCGCCGCCCGCCAGGCCCCGACGCCCCTCAGCGTCCAGGCACCTTCGGCGCCCGCAGCCGCAGCGAGCGCGGCACGGGCCCGCCGGGACGGCCTGGTCGTCGTCGGCGTCGCCCTGCTCCTCGTGCTCGTCATGCTGCCGTGGCTCTCCCGACAGGGGATCGGCCGGCTCTCCCCCGACCGCTTCGACCGGTTCTCCGGGCCGGGCGACCGCGGCGGTGACGGCGCCCTGCTGTTCGACCGCCAGCTCGACACGGCCAACCGCAACCTGCCCGGCGACACGATCGTGCTCCGGGTGCGGGCTGACGCCCCCGACTTCTGGCGCGCCCAGACCTACGACGAGTGGGACGGGCGGACGTGGGCGGCCTCGGGCGAGAGCGGACCGAGGCCACCGGCCACGACCGGGGACCGCGCCCCCTTCGTGCAGGAGGTGAGGGTCGAGGCCTGGACCGACCTGGTGGTGGCGGCCTACCGGCCACTGCGCGTGCGACTGCCCGAGCGGGTGTCGGCCCGTCCCGGCCCCGACGAGTCCATCCGGGCCGTGCCCGGCCTGGCGCCGGGGGACCGCTACGTCGTCGAGAGCGACCGGCCCACGGTCACGGACGACCTGCTGCGCTCCCACGACCCCTCCGCGCCCGGGGCCGGCGGCGCAGATGGCCGCCTCGCCCCCTTCCTCCAGTTGCCGGGGGACGTGCCCGACCGTGTCGTCGCCCTGGCCGAAGAGGTGGCCGGCCGGGCGCCCACGGCCTACGACGCCATCGTGGCCCTCGAGGGCTGGCTGGGCGAGAACACCACCTACACCCTCGACATCCCGCCCCTGCCCGAGGGGGCCGACGGCGTCGAGCAGTTCCTCTTCGTCGACCGGCGGGGCTTCTGCAACCAGATCGCCGCCAGCCTCGCCGTCATGGCCCGCTCGCTGGGCATCCCCGCCCGGGTCGCCACCGGCTACGTGCCCGGCGAGCGGGACCGGGTGACGGGGGAGTGGGTGGTGCGGGCCAGCGACGCCCACGCCTGGGTGGAGGTCTGGTTCCCCGGCTTGGGCTGGCAGGGCTTCGACCCCACGGCCGAGGTGCCGCTGTCAGGCGAGGACAGCGCCGGGCCGCTCGACTGGCGGCTCGTGGTCCTCGGCGCGGCGGCGCTCGTGCTCCTCGTCGGCGCGGCCGCGCTGGTCCTCGGGCGGCGCCGGGCGCAGCGCCAGCTGCCCTGGCCGAGGGCCATGGCCGAGCGGCTCGGGGCCGAGGGCGCCCGTCGGGGCCGGCCCCGCGGCCCCGACGAGACCCTGCGGGAGTACGCCGGGGCGCTCGTGGCCGGCCCGCTGCCCGACGAGCGCCTCCACGACGTGGTGGCCATCGCCGATGCCGCCGCCTTCTCGGGCCGGCCCCCACCGCCCGACGTCGTCGCCCGCGCCGAGGCCCTCCTCGGCGCCGTGCTGGCGGACAACCCCGGCCACGAGCACCCGCCCGCCCGACCCTGGGCGCTCGCCGGCCGGGGACGTCGGGGCACCTCGACCTGACCTGGGCAGGCACCGGATGACCAGAGCCGGCCGCTCGTGGCTAAGGTCCGCTCCCGGGGCCGGGGCGGCGCCCACCGGCGAGTCGAGGGGAGACGGTCGATGCCGACAGCCGACGGGGCCATCCGGGTGGCGAACTGCAGCGGGTTCTACGGCGACCGGGTGGCGGCGGCCGAGGAGATGGTCGAGGGCGGCCCGATCGACTTCCTGACCGGCGACTGGCTGGCCGAGCTGACCATGTACATCCTCAGCCGGAGCCAGGCCAAGACCCCCTCGGCCGGCTACGCCCGAACCTTCGTGACCCAGATGGACCAGGTCATGGGCACCTGCCTCGACCGGGGCATCAAGGTCGTGTCCAACGCCGGCGGGCTCAACCCCCGGGCCTGCGCCGAGGCGGTCGCCCAGGTGGCCGACAAGCTCGGGCTCTCACCCAGGATCGCCTACGTCGAGGGCGACGACCTGCTGCCCCGGCTGGGCGAGCTCGAGTCCGCGGGGCAGGAGCTGCGCAACCTCGACACCGGCCAGCGCCTCGCCGACCTCGGCGTCGAGGTCATCACCGCCAACGCCTACCTCGGCTGCTGGGGCATCGTCGAGGCCCTCGAGCGCGGCGCCGACATCGTCGTCACCGGGCGCGTGACCGACGCCGCCGTGGTCATGGGCCCGCCCGCCTGGGCCTTCGGCTGGAAGCGCGACGACTGGGACCGCCTGGCCGGCGCGTGCGTGGCCGGCCACGTGATCGAGTGCGGCGCCCAGGCGACGGGGGGCAACTACGCCTTCTTCACCGAGATCGCCGACCTCGGCCACGCCGGTTTCCCCATCGCCGAGGTGGCCGCGGACGGGTCCTGCGTGATCACCAAGCACGAGGGCACGGGCGGCCAGGTGTCCATCGGCACCGTCACCTCGCAGCTGCTCTACGAGATCGGCGGGCCTCGCTACGCCAACCCGGACGTCGTGGCCCGCTTCGACACCATCCGGCTCGCGCCGGCCGGCGAGGACCGGGTGCGCATCTCGGGGACCAGGGGCGAGCCCGCCCCGCCCACGCTCAAGGTGGCCATGAACTACCAGGGCGGGTGGCGCAACGGCTTCACCTTCGCCCTCACCGGGCTCGACATCGAGGACAAGGCTGCCCTCCTCGAGCGCCAGCTCTGGGCCGCGTTCCCCGGTGGGCGCGACCACTTCGAGCAGGTCCGCACCCAGCTCATTCGCACCGACAAGGTGGACCCCGGCGCCAACGAGGAGGCGGTGGCGCTCTACAAGGTCACCGTCAAGGACCGCGACGAGCGCAAGGTCGGGCGCGCTTTCGCCAACGCCGGCGTGGAGATCGGCCTCGCCTCCATCCCCGGCTTCTTCGGTGTGTCGGGCGGCCCCGGCCCCGGCGCCCCCTACGGCGTCTACTGGCCGACGCTCGTGCCCTCCGAGCTCGTTCCCCAGACGGTGACCTTGCTCGGGGAGGGCCCGACCGTCGTCGACAACACGGCTCCAGGCCTGTCGGGTGACGACGTCTCCCCGGCCGCAGCCGAGGTCCCCCCTGCCCCCGATGGCCCCACCGAGCACGCGCCCCTCGGGCGCATCCTCGGCGCCCGGTCCGGGGACAAGGGCGGTAACGCCAACCTGGGCGTGTTCGCGCGGTCCGCCGAGGCCTACGCCTGGCTCGACCGGTTCCTGACCGTCGAGCGGTTCCAGCAGCTGCTCGAGGACACGCAGCCCTTCGAGGTCGAACGCTTCCCCTTGCCCAACCTGTGGTCCGTCAACTTCGTGGTCAAGGGGTTGCTGGAGGAAGGGGTGGCGGCCTCGTCCCGCCAGGACGGCCAGGCCAAGGGCTTCGGCGAGTACCTGCGGGCCAAGTACGCCGACATCCCGGCGTCGTTGCTGTGAGCGCGGTGCCGGGGGCAGGGGTAGTGGTAGGGGCGAAGGCGCGAACGGAGGAGACGTGGTGACCAGGTACTCGGGCCTCGAGGGCAAGGTGGCGGTGGTGACCGGCGCCGGGCGGATGCGGTCGATCGGGCGGCCCATCGCCGTGGAGCTGGCCCGGGCCGGCTGTGACGTGGTGCTGACGGGGACGGGCCGCGCCCCCGAGCGCTACCCCGAGGACGAGAAGGCCGCCGGCTGGCGGGACATCGAGTCGGTGGCCGACGAGGTGCGGGCCGAGGGCCGCAGGGCGCTGCCGCTCGTCTCCGACGTGGCCGACCCGGAGGCCGTCGAGGTCCTTCTCGGCGAGGTGATCGGCGAGTTCGGCCGAGCGGACATCGTGGTCAACAACGCCGGCGCCGCCCGTGGTGAGGACCGCAAGCCCGTGGTCGACCTCGAGATCAGCGACTGGCGCACGGTCATCGACGTGAACCTCACCGGCACGTTCCTCATGTCGAAGGTCTTCGGCCGCCACCTCGCCGAGTCGGGCCGCGGGGGCAGCATCGTCAACATCTCCTCCATCGCCGGCAAGCTCTTCTCCCCGAACACCGCGGCCTACGCGGCGTCGAAGGCGGGCATCCAGGCCCTCACCGCGGTCATGTCCCAGGAAGTGGGGCGCCAAGGGGTGCGGGTCAACGCCATCTGCCCGGGCATCATCGACACCTACCGGATGGACGACATCCCCCGAGGCCCGCAGTGGGAGAAGTTCATCGACAGTCGCGTGCCCCTCGGCCGGGCCGGTGCCGGCGAGGACATCGCCCACATGACGACGTTCCTGTGCTCGGACGAGGGCGCGTGGATCACCGGCCAGTCCTACAACGTGGACGGCGGCACCGTCGTCCAGCACTGAGGACGCCCTGCGCAGCGCGGCGTCTCATCGGCGCTGACTCCCAGGCGGCACAGGTGCTCGGCCATGGGCGATTCCCCGGTGACGAAACGCAGGTGCTCTGTTTCGTCACCGGGGAAACGCCTACGCACCCGGCGGACGATGCACCGGGCCCCCGCTACAGGATCTGGGAGAGGAAGAGCTTCGTCCGCTCCTCCCGCGGGTCGCTGAAGAAGTGCTCGGGCGTGCCCACCTCGACGATCTGGCCGTCGGCCATGAACACGACGCGGTCCGCCACCTCGCGGGCGAAGCCCATCTCGTGGGTCACGACGACCATCGTCCGGCCCTCCCGGGCGAGGTCCTTGATCGTGTCGAGCACCTCGCTGATCATCTCGGGGTCGAGCGCCGAGGTCGGCTCGTCGAAGAGCATCACCTTGGGCCGCATGGCCAGGGCCCGGGCGATGGCGACCCGCTGCTGCTGGCCGCCCGAGAGCTGGCTCGGGTACTTCTTCGCCTGCTCGGGGATGCGCACCCGCTCGAGGAGCTCCATGGCGAGGGTCTCAGCCTCGCGGCGGGGCACCTTGCGCACCTGACGTGGCGCGAGCGTGATGTTGTCGAGCACGGTCAGGTGGGGGAACAGGTTGAACTGCTGGAAGACCATGCCCGTCTCCCGGCGGATGGCCTGGATGTTGCGCAGGTCGTCGCTGAGCTCGGTCCCGTCGACCAGGATGCGCCCGGCGTCGTGGGTCTCCAGCCGATTGATGCAGCGGATCATGGTCGACTTGCCCGAGCCTGACGGGCCCATCACCACCACGACCTCCTGCCGGCCGACCCGCAGGCTGACGTCCTGCAGTGCCTGGAAGGGGCCGAAGAACTTGTCGACGTGCTCCAGCTCGATGATGACCTCGCCGTGGACGGGCTTGGTGGCGTCGGAGTACAGCTCGCGCGGCTCCTCTCCCGCACTGGCACCGTTCCCGTCGCCCGTCCCCGTGCTCGGCACGCTCAACGTGTCCCCACCCCCAGCTTGGCTTCGATGCGTTGGCTCTCACGGGACATGGTGTACGAGCCCAGCCAGAAGAGCAGGCCGACGAAGGCGAGCGATTCGGGGAGCAGCCCCTGGCCGGCGAAGGGGCCCTGGCGGGTGACGGCCTGGCCGACCTGGAGCAGCTCGAAGAGGCCCATCGCCGCGCCGGCGAGCGTCGTGTCCTTGAAGAGGCTGATGAACTGGCCGACCTGGGCGGGGATCACGTTGCGCAGGGCCTGGGGCAGCACGATGAGGAAGGTGATGCGCGTGGCGGACAGGCCGAGCGCCCGGCCCGCCTCGGTCTGGCCCTGCGGCAGCGATTGCAGGCCGCCGCGGACGATCTCGGCCACGTAGGCCCCGGTGAAGAGGGAGAAGACGACGATGGCCCGCACGACCCGGCCCGGGGCTGTGCCCGCGGGTACGAAGAACCCGAGGGCCACGTTGGCCATGAGCAGCAGGACGAAGAGGGGCGCGCCGCGGAACAGCTCGATGTAAGCGGTGCTCGTCGCCGAGATGAGGGGCAGCTGGGACTGGCGGCCCAGCGCGGCGAACACGCCGAGGGGGAAGCACATCAGGATGGCGGCGACGGCCATGAACACGTTGAGCATGAGCCCGCCCCACGAGTCCCAGGCCGAGCCGTCGGCGAGGTACCAGATGAGGAGGAAGGGCGTGGCGATCGCCCCCGCGACCAGCGGAGCGTGCAGCTTGCGGGGCACGGCCACGCCGAGGAGGCGGCCGGTGACCGCGGCCCCGGCCACCCCTGCGGCCGTGACCCACGGCCCGGGCGACCCGCTCAGCCCGAGGAGCAGGCCGGCGCCGAGCAGCACAGGCCACAGCCGTTCGAACACGTCGACCATGCGCCGCCCGGTGCCCGCCCCGGCCAGCGCGAAGGTCCCGGCGTCGCGCTGGCGCCGGTGGACGATGCCGGCGACGAGGGCGGCGACCCCGGTCCCCACGACGAGGCTGACAGCCACCCGGGGGAGGTGCGTGTCGGGGTAGCGGCCGACGAGGAGGAGCTTGAGGTTCAGCCGCACGACGTCCCAGCGCCCGGTGACCGCCACGAAGCGCACGGCCCGGTACAGCACGTAGAGCGCTAGCGCGACGCCCGTCGCGCTGACGACGGCGTCGACGGGCCCCCGGAAGAGGTTCCTGCGCAGCCACCGTGTCACCGTTCGACCAGCGCGAGCCGTCGGTTCACGAGGTTCATCACGAATGAGATGCCGAGGGACAGGACGATGAAGATGGCCAGCGTTAGCAGGTACGACGGCACGGCCGGTGCGCCGTTGCCCACGGCGATGGACGTCACCTGGGAGAGCTCGTAGTAGCTGACGACGGCGCCGAGCGTGCTGTTCTTCAACAGGTTCAGGTACTGGTTGCCGAGCGGCGGGACGGCGATGCGGAACGCCTGGGGGAGCACGACGAACCACAGCCGCTGGCGCCCGGAGAGGGCGAGCGCCCGGGCGGCTTCGGTCTGGCCCCGGTCGACGGCCTGGATGGAGCCCCGCACGATCTCCGCGATGTGGCTCGCCGTGTAGATGACCAGGGCGAACAGGATGGCGAAGTACTCCGGGCTCATGCGGATGCCGCCGGTGACGATGCGCTCGTCCAGCTCGGGGACCGTGAAGGAGAGCCCCCCGATGAGCCAGCCCGCCACCGGCCCGAGCACGAGGGCCGGCAGCGCCCATCGAGCGGAGTGCGCCGGCACGCCCGTCTCGTCGTGGACGTGGCCCCGCCAGCGCAGGAGCGCCCACGCGGTGAGGACGCCCACGACGGCGCCGGCCGCGAGCGGCCAGCCACTGCCGTCGAACCAGGGCACCGAGACGCCCCGGTTGGAGACGACGGCCAGGCCGAGGGGCTGCCAAGCCGCCTCGACCCGGGGGAACACGACCAGGGCGAGGTTCAGGTAGCTGAAGATGATGAGGAGCAGCAACGGGATGTTCCGCAACGCCTCCACGTAGAGGCGCGCCGCGTTGCGCACCAGCCAGTTGCCCGACAGGCGCGCCACCCCGACGAGCGTGCCGAGCACGGTGGCGGCGACGATGCCCAGCAGTGACACCCGCAAGGTGTTCCCGAGCCCGAGGAGGATGGCGTCCTGCACGGGCTGGGTCTGGCGGAAGTCGCTGTCGGGGATGGGGAACTGCGCCGGGTTGTCGAGGTAGCCGAACCCGGTGGGGATGCCGAGCCTGTCGCTGTTGGCCCGGACGTTGGCCAGGAGCACGCCGAGGGCCCCGAGGACGAGCGCGAGCACGACGAGCTGGAAGGCCCAGCGAAGCACGCGCACGTCCCGCCACGGGGGCGGGCGGCTGGGAGCGGCTCGCCCCGCGCCGGGCACGGTCATGGGCACCGCTCAGTCATCAGCCGTCGGCCACGGGCGAGAGCGATCAGCGGTACGGCGGTGCGTACAGCAGGCCGCCGTTCGTCCACAGCTCGTTCTCCGCACGCTCGAGCCCGAGCGGCGTGATGTGCTCGTCGTAGATCTCCGCGTAGTTCCCGACCTGGGATACGACCTGGTACGCGAAGTCCGGCGGCAGGCCGAGCCCGGGGTCGAGCACGGCGCCGTCGACCTCGACACCCAGGAACTGGAGGACGGCAGGGTT
>WHTX01000244.1 GCA_009377505.1 Acidimicrobiia bacterium | reverse complement strand
AGCACATCCCGACCCGTGTCATCGCCCACATGCTCGGCATCCCCCAGGAGGACGAGGCCCGCTTCACCGACTGGACGGTGCGGGTGCTCCAGGTCGGGCCGACCGACCACGAGGTCGGCCGCACCGCCACCCGAGAGGTGCTGGAGTTCTTCCGGGAGCAGGTGGCGCTGCGGCGCGAGGAGCGGGGCGAGGACGTCATCAGCCACCTGCTCGACGCCACCCTCGGCGGGGCGCCGCTCAGCGAGCGCCACATCCTCGGGAGCTGCTTCCTGCTGCTGCTGGCCGGCATCGACACGACGTGGAGCTCGATCGGGGCGAGCCTGTGGCACCTGGCCGCCCACCCCGCCGACCGGGAGCGGCTGGTGGCCGAGCCCGAGCTGGTGCCCACGGCCGTCGAGGAGTTGTTGCGCGCCTACGCGCCCGTGACGATGGCCCGCGAGGTGGTCGGCGAAACCCTCGTCGGCGACCGGAGGGTCTGCGTGGGCGAGCGGGTGCTGCTGCCCTTTCCGGCGGGCAACCGCGACGCCTCCCAGTTCGAGGAGCCCGACGTCGTGCGCCTCGACCGCGAGCGCAACCGCCACTTCGCCTTCGGCATCGGCATCCACCGCTGCCTGGGCTCGAACCTGGCGCGCATGGAGCTGCGGGTCGCTCTCGAGGAGTGGCTGGCTGCCATCCCCGAGTTCTCCCTGGTGGAGGGGGGTCACGTCGAGTGGACCGGCGGCCAGGTGCGGGGGCCGCGCACCCTCCCCATGGTCATCGGGCCCTGACGATCAGCTCGCGGCGTGGCATCCCTGCCTCGCGTGCGGCATAAAACAAGTCTTCACTTGTTCTTATAGCCACACGCGAAGGAGGAGGGTGGCCATGACCGAACGAGACGGACAGGTCGAGGAGAGGGTCGCCGTCATCACCGGCGCTTCCCAGGGGCTGGGCTTCGCCCTGGCCGAGGAGCTGGCCAGCCGTGGTTGGCGGCTGGTGCTGGACGCCCGCCGCGCCGATCGGCTCGACCGGGCGGCCGGCGCCCTCCACGAGCGCACCACGGTGGAGGCCATCGCCGGGGACGTCACCGAGGCCACCCACCGCCAGGCGCTGCTCGGGGCGGCCCGGAAGCTCGGCCGGATGGAGCTGCTGGTGAACAACGCCAGCACCTTGGGGGCGAGCCCGCTCCCCCCGCTCGACCGTGTCGACCTCGACGTGCTGCGCCGCACCTACGAGGTCAACCTGGTGGCCCCCCTGGCGCTCGTGCAGACGTTCGTGGGCGCGCTGGAGCCGGGCGGCGCCGTGGTGAACATCACCTCGGACGCCGCCGTCGAGGCGTACGAGGGCTGGGGCGGGTACGGCTCGTCCAAGGCGGCCCTCGAGCAGGCGAGCCGGGTGCTGGCCGTGGAGCACCCCGAGTGGCGGGTGCTGGTGGTCGACCCCGGTGACATGCGCACCGAGATGCACCAGGACGCGTTCCCCGGGGAGGACATCGGCGACCGGCCGCTGCCCCAGTCGAGCGTGCCCGGCCTCGTCGCCCTCATCGAGGGAGGCCAGCCGAGCGGCCGCTACGAGGCCCGCGCCCTGCCGGCGTCAGGTTCGGGGCCGGCACCAGTGCCTGGGGGGCCACGGTGATGGCCGCCCTCGCCGTTCCCCCGCTGTTCGAGGGCTTCACCCTCGACGCGGCCCACGAGGCCCACGAACCCCCGGAGGCACGCGGCGTGGCCCGCGACGGCGTGCGGCTGCTGGTCTCGGTGGGCACCGACGATCCCGTGCACGCGCACTTCACCGACCTGCCGGGCTTCGTCGGGCCGGGCGACCTGCTGGTGGTGAACACCTCGGGCACGGTCCCCGCCGCCCTCGACGGCCGCCTCGGCGACGGAGAGCCGGTGGTCGTGCACGTCTCCACCACGCTGCCCGGCGGGCTGTGGCTCGTCGAGGTGCGCCGCCCCGCGGCGGGCGCCACCGTCCCCTTCCCCCTCGAGGGGGCGCAGACAGTGCACCTCGTCGCCGGAGCTGGCGGCGTCGTCGACCTCCTGGCCCCCTTCGGGGCCTCGCGGCGCCTGTGGGTGGCAACCATCGCCCTCGTCGTCGACCGCCGGGCAAGCGTCGTCGACCCCGGGGTAGGCGTCGTGGAGCCGGCGGCAGGCGTCGGCGGGGCGACCGCGGGCGGGTTGGCCGACCACCTGGCCCACCACGGCCGGCCCATCCGCTACGCCTATGTGCCCCAGGACTGGCCCATCGACGCCTACCAGACGGTCTTCGCCCGCGAGCCGGGGAGTGCGGAGATGCCGAGCGCGGCGCGGCCCTTCACGGCTGACCTGGTCACCGCCCTCGTCCGAGCCGGGGTGACCGTGGCACCGCTTGTGCTGCACACCGGCGTGTCATCCCTCGAGGGGGACGAGGCGCCCTACCCCGAGCGCTACCGTGTGCCCCCGGCCACGGCAGCCCTAGTCAACGCCACCCGTGGTTTGGGCGGCCGGGTCGTCGCCGTGGGGACGACGGTGGTCCGAGCCCTCGAGACCGTGACCGATGCCGGGGGCACCACCCATCCCGGCGACGGCTGGACCGAGCTCGTCGTCACCCCGGAGCACCCGGTGCGATCGGTGGACGGGCTGCTCACCGGCTGGCACGAGCCCGAGGCCTCGCACCTCCTCATGCTGGAGGCGGTCGCCGGGCGACCAGCGCTCGAGCTCGCCTACCGTGCAGCCCTGGGAGCCGGCTACCTGTGGCACGAGTTCGGGGACAGCCACCTCCTGCTGCCGGCGAGCCGGTGAGCGGAGCGAACGGCCCGAGCGGCCCAGAGCGGGAAACGACCAGCGGAGCGAACGGCCCGAGCGGCCCAGAGCGGGAAACGACCAGCGGAGCGAACGGCCCGAGCGGCGGCGGGCGGGGGCGCGAGGTGGTGGTGCTCCCCGAGGGCCGGCGGGCCGTGCTCTACGCCGTGCGGCGGCGGGGCGAAGCCACGGCCGAGGTGGTGGCGCAACAGCTCGACATGACGGTCAGCGGCGCCCGTCAGCACCTGAGCGCCCTCGTCACGGAGGGCCTCCTCGAGGTGTCCGGCGCGGATCGGCCTGAGGGAGGACGGGGGCGGAAAGCGCTCGTCTACAGCGTCACCGAGCGGGGGGACGTCCTGTTCCCGAAGGCCTACGGCGAGCTGACCAACGAGCTGCTCGGCTACCTCGCCGCCGATCACCCCGAGGTGGTCGACCAGCTCTTCGCCCGCCGTCGTGAGCAGCGCATCGCCGCCGGAAGGGCCCGCCTCACCCCGAAGCCCAGCCTCGAGGCCAAGGTCGCCGAGCTGGCGCGCATCCTCGACGAGGACGGCTACCTGGCGTCGTGGGAAGCGGTCGACGACGGCGTCTACCGGGTCGTCGAGCACAACTGCGCCATCTGGGCGGTGGCCCGCCAGTACGGCCAGGCGTGCACGAGCGAGATCGACTTCATCCGGGCCGTCCTGCCCGGCGCGAGCGTCGTGCGGACCCAGCACATGGTCGAGGGTGCCCGGCGCTGCGCCTACGAGATCCGCGCCGTCTGACAGCCAGCCAGCCCGCCCCACTGGCAGCCCAGAACGGGGGCCCGCAATCCTCGCCGCTTCGGTGCGGGGGCGCTGTTGTCCACAGGGAGAGGCTCAGCCTCGTCGAAGGCGGTGTTGACGGGGTGGTCGGGGTGCTCGGGGTTGTCGAGCGGGTCCTCGTACCACTCGTTGCGGGTCTGCCAGCGGCCGCGCTCGCCTTGGGTGCGGATGCGGCGGAGGTGGTGGGCGGCCTCCAGTCGCTCATGATCCGCAGGACCTTCTTGCGGCCCTCGCTGGGATGGCAGAATTGGGCGACGAAGCGCTCCGCGCTGAGCCGGAAGCCGGTGGGCAGGCCGAGCGCGATCGTCAGCATCATCTTCGCTTCGAGCCTGAGCGCCTTCGAGCGGCCGACGTCGTGGTGGACGATGTCGAAGCCGCGGCGCCTCGGGAAGGCGTAGTTCGCGGGGCCGTCGTCTTCGACGCCAGCGCTCTCAGATGGCGCCACTCCCCCGGTCGCCCTTGGTAGCTTGGATCCCGATTGCAACTGCTGCTCCTCTCGTGAGGGCACGTTCCGACCCGGCGGGCCAACGCCGGGTCGTGTGCGTTCTGGGGTCACTTCGTGCGGCGGACCTGCAGGTCGCTGTCGAGGAAGCCCTCGCTGACGAGCTCGGCGAGGGCGCGCCGGGCTTCGTCTTCGCCGTCGAGCCCCTCTGCCTCGGCGAGCAGCTCATCGAGCGAGGGAGGCTCGGCCTGTGCGGTGATGCGCAGGAGCAAGCCCATCGCGGTGAACGAGAGGCGCTCCAGCGCCTCGGGCGGGAAGAGCGCTGGGACGCCGTCGTCGCGGGTGACGACGAGCCGTCGCCTCTCCTCCGCCGGGTCGCCGCTCATGACGCCTCCGCCAGTGGGTGCGACCAGGCGAGCTCGTAGCGCACGGCTGGCAGGCCGTTGGGGCGCCGCCACCGGTGCCGGCGGATGAGACCGCGGCTCTCAAGGTCGTCAAGCTGGCGGTACAGCGTGGTGCGGTGGATGCCGAGCTCGGCGGCGATCTCATCGATGTTCGGGAAGCTCCCGCCGGTGGCGTAGACAGCGAGGGCGCACCAGGTGCGGAACGCCCCCGGGTCGAGCCCGGCTGCGAACACGGTCCACGCCGGGATAGACACGTGGTCCCTGCCCTCGATGACGACCTCGTCGGTGTCGACGTCGTTCTGCATGGCCGTAGCGTGCGCGCGACGGGCGGCCGAGGTGGTGGATGGTCACACGCGTGTAGTTCGTCCCATTGCTCCAGGATGCCAGCATGCTGGCAAGCCGGGAGCGTGTCGGTGGATCGAGATCGGGACATGAGCAGGCCGATACGGTCCCTGAGCTGTGCCGACCAACGTCTACATCGACGGCTTCAACCTGTACTACGGCGCCCTCAAGGACACGCCGCACAAGTGGCTGGACCTCGAGGCGATGTGTCGACGCCTGCTCCCCCGCGACCAGCTCCAGCGGGTCCGGTACTTCACCGCCTTGGTGTCGGCCCGGCCGCACGACCCCCAGCAGCCGCAGCGCCAGCAGATCTACCTGCGAGCGCTGGGGACGTTGCCGAGCGTGTCGGTCCACCTGGGCCACTACCTGACCTCGACGGTGCGCATGCCGCTCGCCCACCCGGCCCCGGGAGGGCCGAGGACGGTCGAGGTGCGCAAGACCGAGGAGAAGGGCTCGGACGTCAACCTCGCCACCTACCTGCTGCTCGACGCCTTCCGGAAGGACTGCGACACGGCGGTGGTCATCTCCAACGACTCGGACCTCGCTGAGCCGATCCGCGTCGCCGAGGCCGAGCTGGGCATCAAGGTGGGCGTGATCAACCCGCATCCGGCGAAGCGCCGGTCACGGGCGCTGCACTCGACGTTCTTCAAGCAGCTCCGGCCGACCACCCTCGCTGCGGCGCAGCTCCCCGCTCAGCTGCGTGACGCGCAGGGCACGTTCCAGAAGCCGGCGAGCTGGTGAGACGTCCGTAGAAACGCAGAGGCCCGCCGAAGCGGGCCTCGCACCCAGCCGCCGAGGCGACTGGGGGGATGCAGACCAGAGTAGCGGAGGCGACCGACGACGTCACTCCCCCAGTGGAGCCTCCCGTCACACCTGCCATGTGCCGGGATGCCAGGATGCCAGCAAGTCGGTATGCCGGGTTCTTGGGCCTGGCCGTGCCAGGATGCTGTGCATGCTTGTGGTGACGGTGGCGAACTTGAAGGGCGGGGTCGGCAAGACGACCTCCGCCATCTGCCTGGCCCAGGCCGCGGCCGAGGCGGGCGAGACGGCGATGGTCGTCGACAGCGACCCGCAAGGCTCCGCGATGCGCTGGGGCCAGCTGGCGCTCGACCGCGACGAGCCGCTGTCGGTCCTCGTGACGGCCCATGCCGGGGCTGATCTCCCCCGCTACGTCGAGTCGCTGTCGTCGACGGCAGTGCTGATCGACACCGGGCCCTCCCGCTCGAACGAGGACGTGAAGGTCCTCCGCTCGGCGATCAAGGCAGCAAGCCTCGTGGTGGTCCCCTGTCAGCCCTCGGGCGTCGACCTGGACACGATCGGTGCGGCGCTCGACGTCTGCGAGGAGCACGACCGCCAGGCCGTGGTGCTGCTCACCCGCACCAAGGCTCCGACGCTGGTCCGCGACGTGCGGGCTCCGCTCGCTGACGCTGGCGCCCATGTGCTCGACGCCGAGGTGCCGGACCGGGCCAGCGTCGTGCGCTCCTACGGCTTCGCTCCCCCGCCCGAGGTGCTGGAGCCCTATCGGGCGGCGTGGGCGGAGGTCTCCGCCTTGGCTCGAGTGGAGACCGGGCGATGAGCGCGACCCGACGCCGGGACGACGGCCAGGGCATGAGCGCACTGGTGCGGCGCAACGCTCCCTTGCGTACCGTGCCGTCTGAGGCTGAGCTGCTGAGCGCCAAGGTGACCGGGCGCATCACGCAGGCCGAGGCGCTGGCGTTCAAACAGGCGATCCTCGCGGGGGGCACGAAGATCGAGCCCACGTTGCGGGCGATGATCCGCCTCTACGCCGAGGATGAGGGGTTCCGAGCGCAGGTCGATGAGAAGCGGCGAGGCCAAGCCTGATCCTGGGATGCCAGGAAGACGGCAAGCCAGGATCCTGGCATGACGGGCGGGGAGTGGCCGAGCGGAGCGAAGGACTTCGGCGGCCAGCTGGATCGCAGCACGAAGTGGGGGCCCGACCGAGCTTGGTCTGCCTCGTTCGGCTCCGCGTCATCGACGGGCTGATCGAAGGGATCCGCTGCTTCTGGGCTGAGGAGAACCGGCGGTACCCGCCGAAGGCGGAGCCGTGGCCGCTTGCTGTCGGCTGCGTGCCGTGGCTCACGAGCAGGGGAGTGGTCGACGCGCTGATCGAGCTCGGCTCGGTGTGCATCGCCGTCGACAAGGGATCGTCGTGGGGGTCGCGGGCGGCCCAGCGGCTCCACGAGCAGGCGGAGGGTGTGTGGCAGCGGCGGATCCCGGGCTTGGAGACGATGGGCTCGCGCGACGCCCGGGGCGCGCCGTCCCTGATCCACCCGAGGGGCGGCCTGCCGGGGGAGCGCGACCTCGGTCCCGTTCGGCTGGTGGGCTGGGCGAAGCGCCCCGATGGCCGTTCGGGGCCGCTCCTGCACGCCAAGCTGCTCGTGCTCTGTGTCGCGTGGACATGGGAGAACGACGGCGGCGGCTGGGACGACCTGCTGACGCCGCTGTGGGTGTGGTCGGGCTCGGCGAACTGGACCGAGGCAGCCAAGGGACACGTCGAGCTCGGCATGTGGTCGAAGGACGAGCGGCTCGCCGAGGAGGCGCTGCGCTTCCTCGCCGATGTGCTGAGGATCTCGGAGCCGTGGAGCCAGCCCAGCGGTGTGCCCGCACCAGAGATGGTCGAGGCGGCATGGGATGACGACGCCTTCGTCGAGCACCTCGCGGAGATGCTCGAGGTCGACGAGGACGAGCCCTGAGGCCACGATGCTGGCTTGGCGGGATGCCAGCATCCTGGCCCGCGGCCGGATCTCGTCGGGGAAGGGACCGGTCACCAGGCTCCTGGCATGCCAGGACGCCAGGAGCCTGGGCTTCGGCTACGACCCTGTGGATCCTGGCTGCTCGTTGGCGGTCGGCCCGTTGCGGCGGGGGCCGTCGAGGTAGGTGACGTGCTCGGCGATGAGCTCGTAGGCCTCGCACTGGCTGCCTGCGGGGTCGGTCCAGGTGCTGTGGTGGAGCCGGCCGTTGACGGCGACGCGTCGGCCCTTGTGGAGCCACTTGACGTCGTTCTCGCCTCGGGTGCCGAAGCTGATGACGGTGAGGAAGTCGGCGCCTTCGCCGGAGCGGTCGATGGCGAGGCGGTACCGGCAGACGGTGGTGCCCTTGGGCGTGGTGCTCGTGGGGTCGGCGGTGAGCCTCCCGATGACGCTGAGCTGGTTCATGTGGTGTCCCTCTCGCTTGGTGGCCGCCCCGGTTGGGCGTGCCGGGACGCCGGAGGCACGGTCCATGAGCGGTCGGGTCGAGGGCGACCAGCTCTTCTACGGCGTAGGCGGCGTCGCCGAACCGGTTGGCGAGATCGCGGTTGAGCCGCGTCGGGTGCCCGGTCCAGTGGGCGTGCTCGTGCGCGGAGGTGGCGTAGTAGGCGTGCGCCCCGGTGAACGCCTCGAACGGGGGGAGCACGATGCGATCAGCGCCGGGCTGGTAGTAGGCGCGGCCTTCGTGGCGGTGCTCGACGTGGGCGCCGACCTTCGCGAAGAACGCGTCCGCCTCGGTGATCTGCTGCTCGGTGTTGAGCAGGATCGGGGGGCGGCTCGTACCCGTCGACCTGGGCGGCGTTGAACACGGTGAACGCCCGGGCACGGAATCGGGGGTGGGAGACCAGCTCGACGTCCTCGCCGGT
>WHTX01000243.1 GCA_009377505.1 Acidimicrobiia bacterium | reverse complement strand
GGTGGAGGTGATCCTGCAGCACGTGGGCGAGCTGCTGATCGACGCCGGGTGGCGCGGTCAGAACCCACTCACGCCGGGTAACCGGCACGTGACCTACGCGCCCCAGGGCTGCTACCCGTGCCGGGGCGAGGACCGATGGCTGGTGCTGTCGGTCGACTCGGAGGAGGCGTGGGCGGGGCTGCGCCGGGCGATGGGCCATCCCACCTGGGCCGCCGATGCCCGCTTCGACGACGTGGCCGGCCGGCGCGCCCACCACGACGAACTCGACGAGCGCCTGGCCGCGTGGTCCTGCCAGCACGATGCCACGGAGCTGTTCCACCGCTGCCAGGCCGAAGGGGTGGCGGCGGCGCCGGTCCAGGACCAGGAGAGCCAGCTCGCCGACCCCCACCTCGCCGCTCGAGGCTTCTACCGCGTGAACTCCTCGCCCGAGGTCCCCCCGACGCTGGTGCCGAACCACCTCTGGCGCTGGGACGGCCCGCCGCTCGCCTGGGGGCCGTTCAATCGCCTGGGCGACCACAACGAGTACGTCTTTCGCGAGGTGCTCGGCCTGAGCGAGGCCGAGTACGCCGCGCTCGACGCCGATGGCCACCTCTCCCTCGACTACCTCGACGCCGACGGCACTCCGCTGTGACGGCCAAGCTCCTGCCGGGGGCGCCGGCTCGAGACCAGCGCGAAGGTTCGTGCACCGTGGCGGTGGAGGATCCTTCGCGGTCCTTGCGGGTCACCGATCGCCCGATGAGCTCATCGCTGGGCGACAGGATCGCCGGTCGCGCTCAGCCGCCGAGCACGGGGGCGACGGCCATCGAGGCGGTGGGGCCGACGTCGACCAGTTGCACCACGGCCCGCTCCTCCGCTCGGCTGCGCTCCAGGTCGACGCGGGCGACGAGGGACCACTCGCCGCTCTCCTCGTCGTCCAGCAGCACCTGGCGCACCGTCCACGCCTCCGGCCCCTCCTCGACCTGGAACCACCGCGGTCCCCGGGCCTCGGCGTCGGTGCGCAGCTCGCCGTAGGCCTCGCGGAAGGCGGTCGTCGCCTCCCACAGGCGCTGGCGCCCCCAGGGCTCGCCCTCCACGCCCGGCGCCGTCTCCACCGACTCGAAGGCCGTCCAGTCACCCCGGGCCAGGGCCCGCACCCAGGAGAAGACGAGGTTGCGGACGAGCACGCGGAAAACCCGTCGGTTCACCGTGAGGTCGGGCGGCGCCTGGGGCGTGGGGGGCGCCTCCTCCTCGGGGTGCTTGAGCCGCTCCCACTCGTCGATGAGGGACGAGTCGACCGAGCGCACGGTGGTGCCCAGCCAGGAGATCAGGTCGTCGACGTCCTCGGTGGACGCGGCGATGGGCACCGTCTGCACGAGCGTCTTGTAGGCGTCGGTCAGGTAGCGCAGCAGGACGCCCTCGGAGCGCTTGAGGCCGTAGTCACCTACATATTCGCGGAACGTCATGGCCCGCTCGAACAACTCGCGGGCCACTGACTTGGGCTTGATCGACTCCTCGACCCAGGGGTGGCGGGGCCGCCAGGCGTTGAAGGCCTCGTAGAGGAGCTCGCCCTTGGGCTTGGGGTAGGTCACCTCGGCCAGGCGGGCCATGCGCTCCTCGTACTCGATGCCCTGCCGCTTCATCTCGGTCATGGCCTCGTTCTTGGCCCGCTCGAGCTGCTTGTTGAGGATGGCCTGGGGGTTGTCGAGCACGGACTCGACAACGCTGAGCACGTCGGCTGCGTACTCGGGGGAGTCGCGGCCGAGCCGGGCCACGGTGTCGAGGACCCAGGGCGAGAGCGGCTGGTTGAGGCGGAAGTCCTCCTGCAGGTCGAGGTTGACCCGCACACGGCGGCCCTGGCTGTCCGGCTCGTCGAGCTCCTCGACGATGCCCTCGGCGACGAGGGAGCGGTAGATGGAGATGGCCCGGCGCACGTGGCGGCGGAAGGCCGGGCGTGGCTCGTGCGCAGCGAGGAGCAACTCCTTGATGGCCCGACGCCCGTCGCCGGGGCGGTCGAGCATCTCGAGCAGCATGGCGTGGGTCACTCGGAAGGACGAGGTGAGGGCCTCGGGCTCGGCGGTGTGGAGGCGGTCGAAGGTCTTCTCGTCCCAGTGGGCGTAGCCCCACTCGGGGGCCTTCCGCTTGACCAGCTTCTTCTTCTTCTTGGGATCGGTGGCGGCCGCCGCCTCGGCCCGCAGGTTCTCGATGACGTGCTCGGGCGCCTGGGCCCACACCCAGCCCCGGTCGTCGTAGCCCTTGCGCCCCGCCCGCCCGGCGATCTGGCGGAACTCGCGCACCGAGAGCACCCGCGTTGAGGCGCCGTCGTACTTGCAGAGCTGGGTGAACAGCACCGTGCGGATGGGCACGTTGATGCCCACGCCGAGGGTGTCGGTGCCGCAGATGACCTTGAGCCGGCCCTCCTGGGCCAGCTTCTCCACCAGCAGGCGGTACTTGGGCAGCATCCCCGCGTGGTGCACGCCGATGCCGTGGCCGATGAAGCGGCGCAGGTCGGCCCCGAAGCCGGAGTCGAAGCGGAACCCCCCGACGGACTCCTTGACGGCCGCCTTCTCGTCCTTGGAGCAGATGTCGAGCGAGGTGAGGGCCTGGGCCTGGTCGGTGGCCGCGTTCTGCGTGAAGTGGACGACGTAGATGGGGGCGAGGCCCTTGCCCAACAAGTCGGCAACCGTCTGGTGGATGGGGGTGTGGTGGTACTCGAACTCGAGGGGGACGGGCCGCTCACCCCGTTTCACCAGCGTGCAGGCCACTCCGGTGCGGGCCTCGAGGTCCTCCTGCAGCCGCCTCGTGGGCCCGAGCGTCGCCGACATGAGCAGGAACTGGACGCGGGGCAGCTGGAGCAGCGGTACCTGCCAGGCCCAGCCCCGGTCACGGTCGGCGTAGAAGTGGAACTCGTCCATGATGACGACGTCGAGCGGTGCCGACGCCCCCTCCCGCAGCGCCATGTTGGCCACGATCTCGGCGGTGCAGCACACGACGGGGGCGGTCGGGTTCACGGCCATGTCGCCCGTCAGCATGCCCACCTGGTCAGAGCCCAGGTCGCGGCACAGGGCGAAGAACTTCTCGCTGACGAGGGCCTTGATCGGAGCGGTATAGAAGGAGCGCTGGCCGCGGGCCAGGGCGGCGAAGTGCGCGGCCAGGGCCACGAGCGACTTCCCCGAGCCCGTGGGCGTGTCGAGGATGACGTGGCGGCCGGCCAGCAGCTCGAGGATCGCCTCCTCCTGGGCGGGGTAGAGCTCGAGGCCGGCGTCCATGGTGTAGTCGAGGAACGCGTCGAGCAGCTCGTCAGCACTGGGCTCGGGCGTCGGGGGCAGCCGGCGGAGGAGGGGGTGGTGAGCGTCCATGGCGGTGAGCGCGAGGGTATCGGCCAGGGCGGACCTCACTGCCCGTGCCCGAGGCGGTCGCACATCGCCGGGGACATGACCAGGTGCGCGCCCCACATCTCGGCCTCGGCCTCAGCGACGTGGACCGGGACGAAGAAGGGCGGCTCCTCGGTGCGGCACCGGTCGAGCTGGGCCGACCAGTCGACGGGGTCGTGCTGGCGGGAGAAGCCCTGGGAGAGGGTGAGGCCGGCGAGGCAGAGCAGCACGACGGCTGTGGTCCGAGCCCAGGGCAGCGGCGAGGCCATGATCACCAGGAGCAGTGCCCAGCTGGTGACGGCGAAGGGCAAGAAGTAGTAGCGGGACCCGCCGACGATGGGGTGGGTCAGCAGCGGCGCCGGGGCCGAGGCCACGATGTGCACCAGAAGGAGGGCGACGAGGAGCACGGCGAGCTCGCGCCGGTGCCCCGACCTCGCCATCCCCTGGCCGGCCATGGCCGCGGCGGCCACGAGGACGGCGGCGCCGCTGAAGGCCAGGAAGGACGTCTGGACGTCGGGCACCCAGGCGAGCGCGTAGAAGGAGGCGTTGCGCAGCACCTGGAGGACGATGGCCCCGGCGTCGAGCCCGGCATCGGCGCGCGCCGAGGTGAGGTAGGCGATGGCCTGGGGGACCAGGCAGGCCGAGAGCACCACCACCCCGAGCAGGTCACGCCGCCGCCGGCTGATGGCGTAGGACACAACGTAGGGGACGACGAACAGTGCCCCGGCGAGGCTGCTCATACCGCCGACGGCGAGCACGACGGTCCTGAGCGCCCAGTGGTCCTTCGACCAGAGCAGCGTGATGAGCGGCCACATCGTCGCCCACCAGAACACGAAGAGGAGGACGCCGAACACCTCGGGCTCTCCCGGGACGAGCACGAGGGCGAGGGCCATACCGGCCCGCCAGCGCAGGTCGACCGTCGACGCGGGGACCAGTACCAGGAGCACGGTGACGAGGAACCACAGCGTGCACAGCACGTAGTCGAGCGCGGGCAGGTGCTCGAAGGACAGGAACGTGGCCAGGCTCAGCGAGAACGACGTCGGCCACATGAAGTAGCCCACGTAGGGGTGCAGCGCGGCGCTCACCGGCCCGAAGTCCTGGTAGCGGTTGACGACCAGGTACTCCTCCGCCCAGACGTAGGGGTGGCGGAGCTGGTCGGGCCGCCGGAGCGCCCAGATCACCAAGCAGGCGGCCACGGTCACGAGGACGACGACGACCACCTCGGCGCGCTGCCCGTCGATCCGCCGGAGCCTCGCCACCGCCGACCTCCCCGAGGTCGCTCGCTCCGACGCCATCGGCGCCAGCATGTCAGGCGCCGTGCCGCGCATGGCGAACGCGACGAGCGCGGCCTGGTCGTGCACATCGCCACGTGGGGCGCACGCGCTGGTCCGGGCCTGGGCAGGCCCCTACGATCCCGCGGTCCGGAGCGCGACGCGAGGGGGACCTGATGGCCAAGCTGTGCGAGGGACGGGTCTGCATCGTGACGGGCGCCGGCCGGGGCATCGGCCGGCAGCACGCCCTGATGCTGGCCGAGCACGGAGCCAAGGTCGTCGTCAACGACCTCGGCGCCACCGCCGACGGCACGGGCAGCGACATCGGCCCCGCCGAGCAGGTCGTCGACGAGATCCGCCATTTCGGGGGCGAGGCGGTGGCCAACGGCGACGACGTCTCGGACTGGGAGGGGTCCCAGCGCCTCGTCAACCAGGCGATCGAGGCCTTCGGCCGCCTCGACGTCGTCGTGAACAACGCCGGCATCCTGCGAGACCGCATGCTGGTGAACATGACCGAGTCGGAGTGGGACGGGGTGGTCAGGGTCCACCTCAAGGGCACCTTCGCCCCGGCGCGGTGGGCGGGCGCCTACTGGCGCGACCTGGTGAAGTCGGGCGAGACCGTCGACGCCCGCATCATCAACACCACGTCGGTGTCGGGCATCTACGGCAACCCCGGCCAGACCAACTACGGCGCCGCCAAGGCAGCCATCGCCGCCTTCACCCAGATCGCCGCGCTGGAGCTGGGCCGCTACGGCGTGACGGTGAACTGCGTCTCGCCCGGCGCGCTGACCCGCATGACCGAGCCCCTGGCCCGTGAGCCCATCGACGACGAGCAGCGCGAGCGGCGCTCCCCCCGGTGGATCGCCCCCATCGTCACCTGGCTCGCCTCGCCCCGTTCCTCGGGGGTCACGGGTCGGGTGTTCCAGGTGTCGGGCCAGGGCCTGGCCATCGCCGAGGGCTGGCACAAGGGCCCGGAGGTGCCGGCGGTGGACGACCCTGCGCAACTCGAGCCGGTCGTGGCCGACCTCATGGCCCGAGCGAGGCTCAGCGCCGACATGAACGGGGACGACGCCGAAGGCCCCGGGCGCCCCGCCCGCAAGATCTGAGCCGCCGTCCCCGGATCCGGGACGGCGCGCCCCGCGGCGCGTCAGCGGATGGTGGTGATGCGCAGAACGGTGTCGGCGGCGGCGAGCGCGGAGGCGGCGATCTCGGCCCCCTCCGCCGGCGAGACGGGCCCGTCGAGCTCCGCGATGGCCCGCTCGAGGAAGCGGAAGCGCGTGTCCGAGGCCGTCCAGACGACCTTGGCGGCGATGTCGGCCACGTCGGCGAGGTCGAGGTCCGGCTCGAGCACGGGGCAGCGGAGGAAGGCGACCCAGCAGGCGTCGTCGTCACCGAAGGCCGCGTGGAGGTAGTCGTCCACCTCGGGACGGGAGAGCAGGACGACGTGGTTGGGGTGCAGACCAGTGAGCATGTCGGGACCTTCGAACGCAGGGACTTGACCACTAAACGACCTGGCACCAGCAGGGTTGCAGGTCCTGGGTGACGCTGCTCATGCACAGGGTCTCCGCGGGGCCCGCGTTCCCCTGATTGGGGGATGTGCCTACCGTGGCGAGCCGTGGCCGACCACCTCGACCCGTGGCGAACGGCCGGCCCGCTCCCCGTCGACGCTGTGCTCGACGAGCTCGTGGCCGGCCTGGGCAGCGCCGGAGCTGCCGTGCTGGCCGCGCCGCCCGGGACCGGCAAGTCCACCCACGTCCCCCTGGCCCTCGCCGCCGCCCCGTGGCTCGGCGCGCCCACGGTGCTGGTGCTCGAGCCCCGCCGCCTGGCCGCTCGCGCCGTCGCCCGGCGCATGGCCTCCCTCCTCGGCGAGCCGGTCGGGCGACGCGTCGGCTATCGCATGCGGGGCGAGACCAAGGTGTCGGCGGCCACGGTCGTCGAGGTGGTGACCGAGGGCGTGCTCACCCGGATGCTGCACGCCGACCCCGCGCTCGAGGGGGCGGGCGCCGTCGTGTTCGACGAGTTCCACGAGCGCTCGCTCCACGCCGACCTCGGCCTTGCCCTCTGCCTCGACGTCCGGGGGGCGCTGCGCCCCGACCTGCGCCTCCTCGTCATGTCGGCCACGCTCGACAGCGCCGCCGTCGTGGGCCTGCTCGGCGCCGGGACCGCTGGCCCCATCCCGGTGGTGGAGGCCACGGGCAGCCTCCATCCCGTGGAAGTCCGGTGGGCGCCGCCACGCTCGGACGGGCCGGGCGCGGCCGGGGCGGGGTGGGGGCCCGGGGCGCGTTCGGCGCCGGCCGTGGCCGAGGTCGTGCGCCGGGCGCTGCGGGAGGTGCCCGCCGGTGACGTGCTCGTGTTCCTGCCCGGGGCGGGGGAGATCGCCCGCACCGCCGGGCTCCTCGAGGACTTGGCCCACGGAGCCGTCGTCCTGCCGCTGCACGGCCGGCTCAGCGCGCTCGAGCAGGATCGGGCGCTGGCCGCGGGAGCGGAGGGCGGCCGGCGCAAGGTGGTGCTCGCCACGGCAATCGCCGAGACCAGCCTCACCATCGAGGGCGTCGGCGTGGTCGTCGACGCCGGCTTGTCGCGCCGGGCGCGCTTCGACCCGAGGCGCGGTGTCGGCGGGCTGCACACCGGCCGGGTGTCCCAGGCCGCAGCCGAGCAGCGCCGGGGACGAGCTGGCCGGCTCGGGCCCGGGGTGTGCTACCGATTGTGGTCCGAGGCAGAACACGGCCGGCTGGCTGTGGCCGAGGCCCCCGAGATCGCCGCCGCCGACCTCGCCCCCCTGGCCCTCGACCTGGCACGTTGGGGCGACCCGACGGGCACGCAGCTGGCCTGGCTCGACCCGCCGCCGTCGGCCGCGCTGGCCGCGGCCACCGACCTCCTGGCGCGCCTCGAGTTGGCCGACGGGCGTGGCCGGCTGACGGCGCACGGCCGGGCCGTGGCCGACCTGGGCCTCCACCCGCGCCTCGCCCACGCCGTGGTGCGTGGCGCCGCAGCGGGCGCCGGGGGGCTCGCTTGCGACCTCGCCGCCCTGCTCGGGGAGCGCGACCTGGGCGATGGCCGGGGCGCCGACCTGCGGGAGCGGTTGGGAAGGGTCGCCCGCCCGGGCCGGTTGCGGGACGAGGCCGCCCGCCTCCGGCGCCACAGCGGCGCGGGCGGGCGCCCCGGTGACTCGACCGGCGACGCCGCCGGCGCGGTCCTGGCCCTCGGCTGGCCCGAACGTGTCGCCCTCCGCCGGGGGAGCACGACCGCTGGGCGACGTGACGGCCCCGTCGCCGGGCGACGGGGCAGCGCCGTCGCCCGACGCGACAGGCCCAGCGGCCCGCACGGGGAGAGCGGCGCCCGCTACCTGCTGGCCGGCGGGCTGGGAGCCGTCCTGGCCAGCAACGACCCGCTCGCCGCCAGCCCGATGCTGGCCGTCGTGGACCTCGACCTCGCCCCTGGTGGTGGCGACGCTCGCATACGCCTGGCGGCACCGCTCGACGAGGACGACCTGCCGGGCCGGACCGAGGAGGTCGACGTGGTGGCCTGGGACAGCCGGGCCGCCGACGTGCGGGCACGGCGGGAGCGGCGCTTCGGCGCGCTCACCCTGGCCTCCTCACCGCTGGCCGCCCCGGCCCGGGACGCCCTGGCGACAGCCCTCGCCGAGGGGGTGCGCGACCAGGGCCTCGGCCTGCTGCGTTGGCCTGCCTCCCTGGTGCGCTGGCGCCAGCGGGTCGCGTTCCTGAGGGCGGAGCTGGGCGAGCCGTGGAACGCGAC
>WHTX01000242.1 GCA_009377505.1 Acidimicrobiia bacterium | reverse complement strand
CCTGAGGCCGCCACGCAGGACGGCGCCGGGCGCGTCAGGGCGTTGGCGCGTCGCCGCCACGCTCGGGGCGGGCGCCAGGCGTCGGGGCCGAGCCACGCTGGCGGGAGCGGTAGGCCCGGGTCTTGGCGATGCTGCCGCAACCCCGGGCACCGTTCGCCGCCGTCATCGAGCACCAGGTCCGGCGGGCGTTCCGGCTGCTGTCGTAGAACACCCAGCTGCAGTCCGGGCAGGCGCGCAGGCGGTGCCATCGCCCCGCGGCGACCGCCTCGACCACGGCCGCCAGGATCGCCGTCCTCGTCGTGAGACGTTCGGGCAGGACCCGGAGCGGCTCCTCGTCGTCGGCACCCGACAGCACGACCCGCCAGCTGACCGACCCGAGCACAGGGGCCAGGGACCGCGGGTGGCTCTGCCCGAGCGCCCGGCGCAGCTCGTCCCGCAGCCGGGCCAGGTCGGCTGCCGAGGACTGCGCGGCCCCGTCTCCCTCCCCGGGTGAGGGCAGGCCGGGCAGGGCGGCGGCCCATCGCACCTGGCTGGCCGCCAGGACGGGGAGCACGTCGACCGGGGCCCTCGTGTCGTTGGGGACCGCCCACGTGTTGAGGAACGTGCGGACCTGCTCCAACGCCCCGGGAGCGGCGCTCTCGTCGGCGGTGACGTCCACCATGTTCACCACCCTAGGCGATGAACGGTTACCACGATCCTCCAGCGAAGTGTTACCGTCGTTCCTTATGATCGGTGAACATGAGCACGATCGGCGCCTCCTCGTCTGGCACGGCGTGGACCCCGAACGCGTGGACGCCGCCGACGTGCAGCTCGGCCCCGACCGGCTGCGCGCCCGAGGGACCAGCCTCGCCCCCGGGTACGCGCTGAGCTACCGGCTGGCCACCGGGCCGGCGTGGGCGACGAGGGAGCTCGGCGTGCGCGTCGAGGGGGACGGCTGGTGGCGCACGCTCGAGCTACGGCGCGGGGACGACGGCGAGTGGTCGCTGCGGCGCCGCGAGGGCCCTTCGGGTGGGGCCGGGGCGGCCAGGGCCCAGGTGGCTGGGGTTGATGCGGCCGGGGTCGGTGCGGCCGGGCGAGGCGAGGAGCTGGCGCTTCCCGAGCTGGCGGGCGCCCTCGACTGCGACCTCGGCCTGTGCCTCCTGACGAACACCATGCCGGTGCGCCGCGAGGGCCTGGTGGCGGCGGCTCGGGACCGTCAGGCCCGCCGAGCGGAGCTGACCATGGCGTGGGTGGCGGTGCCCGAGCTGGTCGTGTCGCCCGCCGCCCAGGCCTACGAGTCCGTCCCGCGGCCCGGCGGCCCGCCCCGTGGCAGCACGGCCGCCCCTGGCGCGGTCGTCCGGTTCAGCTCGGGCGACTTCACGGCGTCCATCGAGCTCGACGCCGACGGGCTGGTCGTGGACTACCCGGGGATCGGGCGCCGGGTGGCGTTGTCGCGCTGACCGCCCGCCGGCGCCCCGAGCCCAGTTGTCACTGGGCGCCGTGGCGTTCTCGGCGCACGAGGGTCTTGCGGCCCTTGATGGTGCTGTTCTTGAGGGCGGCGATGACGTCGTCGGCCGCCGACTCGGGCACCTCGACGAGGGCGAACCGGTCGGTGATCTCGATGGCCCCGATGTCCCGACCGCTGAGCCGCGACTCCCCGGCGATGGCGCCCACCAGGTCCTGGGGGCGGATGCCCGTGCTGCGCCCCGCCCCCACGTACAGCCTGGTCATGTTGGTGGCCGGGCCCCGGGCACGGCGATCGTCGCGACCGGACGGGCCCCGGCCGCGGCCCCGGGGGTCGCCCACCGGCTTGGTGGAAAGGTCGGGGATCTCCTGCTCGTCGGCCGTCGCCCCCCGGGCGTCCTGGGCCAGCTTCATGGCGGCGAGGGCCACGTCGGTGGGGTCGAACTCCTCCGTGAGGCGCGCGACGACGGCGCGGAAGGGCTCGAGGTCGTGCTTGAGGATGCTCTCGCGCAGGGCGGCGACGGTGAGGTCGGCCCGCCGGGCGGCGAGCTGGGCGACGCTCGGCACCTTCTCGATGCTGATCCGCCGCCGGGTCGCCCGCTCGATGTTCTCGAGCAGGCGGCGCTCGCGTGGCTCGGCGATGGTGATGGCGACGCCCTCCCGCCCGGCCCGGCCCGTGCGGCCGATCCGATGGACGTAGGCCTCGGGGGCGGAGGGCACGTCGTAGTTGACGACGTGGCTGAGCTGTTCGATGTCGAGGCCGCGCGCGGCGACGTCGGTGGCCACCAGCAGGTCGGCGGTGCCCGCCCGGAGGCGGCCCATGACGCGGTCTCGCTGCTCCTGGCTCATGCCGCCGTGGAGCGCCTCGGCCCGGTAGCCCCGCCCGTTGAGGGACTCGGCGAGCTGGTCCACCTCGGTGCGGGTGCGGCAGAACACGAGGGCCGCCTCGGGCGCCTCCATGTCCAACACCCGCCCGAGGGCCGCAGCTTTGGCGTAGCGGGGGACCACGTACGCGCTCTGCCGCACGAGGGGCACTTCGCCCGGCTCGGCGTTGCGCAGGGCGATCTGGACGCGCACCGGCTCGCGCAGGTGCCGCCGGGCGATGCCCCCGATCCGAGGGGGCATGGTGGCCGAGAAGAGCACGGTCTGGCGGCCGGCGGGCACCTGCCCGAGGATCGTCTCGATGTCCTCGGCGAAGCCCATGTCGAGCATCTCGTCCGCCTCGTCGAGGACGACGACCTCGACGGCATCGAGGGGCAACGAGCCGCGGTTGAGGTGGTCGATGGCCCGGCCGGGCGTCGCCACCACGACGTCGACCCCGCGGTGCAGGGCGTGGAGCTGGCCACCTATTGGCTGGCCTCCGTACACGGCGAGGACCCGGGCCCCGAGGCCCCGGCCGTAGCGGAGGATGGCCTCGGCGACCTGCACGGCCAGCTCGCGCGTGGGAACGAGAACGAGGGCGATGGGCGCACGGGAGACCGCTGCCGCCCCGCCCGGGGCGCGCTCCAGCCGCTGCAGCACGGGCAGGGCGAAGGCCGCCGTCTTGCCGGTGCCGGTGGCGGCCTGGCCGAGCAGGTCGTGCCCGGCGAGCAGGTGGGGGACGGCCTCGCGCTGGATGGGGGTGGGCTCCTCGTAACCGAGGGTGGTGAGCGCTTCGAGCAGCTCGGGCCGCAGGCCGAGGGCGGCGAAGGCCGTGCCCTCTGCGGCGTCGGTGGCGCCGGCGTTGTCGGGCACCTCCTCGCTGGGGGCGCCCGCGACCTCGTCGTGGCTGTCTGGGTGCATGGGCAGGGCTTCCTCCGTCTCGGGACGCGCTCGCCCCGGGCACAGTTCGCCCGTCACGGCGGCGACGGGCGCATCGATCATCAGCAGCCTCGGGCTGCTGCTGGCAAGCGGAGGTTCGGCGTGCGGGCACCCACGATCCGCTGGGTGCTCGCGAGGGTAGTGGGCCGGCGCCGCCTGCGCCGCAACCGGTACCGGACGTGGTGGTCGAGGGCCAGCCTCGGCGTGCCGGCCGCCGCCCCCGTGGCTCAGTAGAGGCCGAGCCAGCCCCGCACCAGGTCGCGCAGGCGGTCGACCCCGGTGCCCTTCACCGCGCTCACCCACACGACCTCCCCGGGGGAGAGCCCGCAGGCCTCGGCGAGCTCGCGCTTGCGCTTGTCACGCTTGGTCGACCTCACCTTGTCGTGCTTGGTGGCGACCACGCGCCGGGTCAGGTCGTTGGCGTCGAGCCAGTCGAGCATCTGCACGTCGAGAGGGGTCGGGCCGATCTCGCCGTCGACGAGCACGAGCACCACCTCGAGCGCCTCCCGGCCCAGGAGGTAGCCCTCGATCATCCCCTGCCACGTGGCCCGGACCCGCCCCGGCGCGGCCGCGAACCCGTAGCCCGGCAGGTCGACCAGCGTGGCCCGCCCGTCCACCTCGAAGCAGTTGAGCAACTGCGTCCGACCGGGGGACTTGGACACGTGGGCCAAGTTCCGGCGGTGGGCGAGGGCGTTGACCAGGGAGGACTTGCCGACGTTGGACCTCCCGACGACGGCCACCTCGGCGCTCGTGGCCGGGAGCTGGCCGACCTCGGTGGCCGAGAGCAGGAACCGGAGGTCGAGGGGAGCGGCCATGCGGCGACATTCTCACCCGTGGCCAGGCACGGTGGGCGCCGGTGGGGCGCCGGTGGGCGCTGGTGGGCGCCCCTCAGGGGTGCACGCCACCGTCGACGGTGAACTCCTGGCCCGTGCAGTAGCTCGACTCGTCGCTGGCGAGGAACAGCACCATGTTGGCGATGTCGGTCGCCGTGCCGACCCGGCCGAGGGGCACGCTGCGCAGCACCCGGGCGTGCGTCTCGGGGTCGGTGAAGGTACGCAGCCCGGTGGTCATGGGCGTCTCGATGATGCCGGGGTGCACCGAGTTGACGCGGATGCCGTGCTTGCCCCATTCCTTGGCCGCCACCTTGGTGAGGCCGCGCACGGCGAACTTGGTGCCCGTGTAGGCGCCGTGGCCGAAGACGCCCTCGAGCCCGGCTACCGAGCTGATGTTGACGATCGAGCCGCCCCGGCCCCGCGGGACCAGGGCCCGGGCGAACGTGCGCATCCCGAGGAACACCCCGGTCTGGTTGACGCCGACGACCAGGTCCCACTCTTCGAGGGAGGTGGCCTCGATGCGGCGGACGAGGTCGATGCCCGCGTTGTTGACCAGCACGTCGAGCTGGCCGTGGCCGGCGATGACGTCGGCGACGACGGCTTCCCACTCGGCCTCGGAGCGCACGTCGAGGTGCAGGTAGCTGGCGCCTTCGATGCCGGCGGCGGTGCGCTCGCCCTCGGCGTCGAGCACGTCGGTGAGCACGACCGCCGCTCCCTCGGCGGCGAACAGCCTGCCCTCCTCGGCGCCCTGGCCCCGCGCGCCACCGGTGATCAGCGCCACCTTGCCGTCGAGTCGTCCCATGGCCCCCTCGGCTCTCCGTCTGCGGACGTGTCAGGGGGCACCGTAGGCCGCGGCCCCGGTCGGCCGCTGGCCACGGCCGTGGGCGCTGCTCGGCACCATCCGTCGAGGGTCGACAGATGGTGCCAAGTTCGCGGCGAGGGGCCACCCTCCTCGACCAGACTGGCCCAATGCCGACGTACCTCATCGTGAACGCCACCATCACCGACCTCGCCCTGCTCGAGGAGTACGGCGCAGGTGCCCGAGCGACCCTCGCCGAGCACGACGTCACCCCCCTCGTCGTCACCAACGAGGCGACGGTGCTCGAGGGCGAGGCGGGCGAGCGGGTGGTGGTCCTGCAGTTCCCGACCCGGGAGGCGCTGACCGCCTGGTACGAGTCCGACGCCTACCAGGCCGTCATCGGCAAGCGCTTCGCGTCCACCAAGGGCTTCGCCGTGGTGGTCGACGGCCTGGGCTGAAGCTCGGCGAGGCTGGCCGGCAGCCGGGCGGAGTTCGGACGAGGCTGGCCGAGCCGAGGACTAGGGATTCCCCCGGTGCTACGGGTCGCGGTCCTTCCTACCGTTCCCGGGAGTGGGTGACCGCTGGCTCCCTCTGACCACTCGGTCCCGGTGCCGGCAGGGCAGGAGGGCCAGGACATGACCGCAAAGACGAGTTCCGGGCCGACGACCACGACGCTGGCGGACCGCCGGGACGCCGTGATCGCCGAGCACATCGAGGCTGAGTGCCTTCACGACGTACCGAGGGCGCTGAGGACCTTCGACACGCCGCACTACCACATGTACCCCTTGGCGCTGGACGCGCCGGGGGCAGAGGCAGTGGCCGACCTCCTCGGGGCGGTGTTCACCGCCTTTCCGGACTTCGAGTTCATCCCGGCCTGCAGCTACCACGCGAGCGACACCGTCATCGTGGAGGGCCGCATGATCGGCACTCACGAGGGCACGTGGGCGGGCCTGGATGGCTCTGGCAGCCGGATCGACGTGCCCACGTGCTGCCTCTACCACTTCGACGACGACCGCCTGACGAGCGAGTCCGTGTACTTCGACCACGCCACCCTGCTCGCGCAGATCGGAGGGCAGCCGTGACCGCCCGCCGACCCTGACAGGCGGCCGTTCGGCCAGATCACCCCCGGCTGCAAGTAGACCTCGGCGGTAGCGGGCGGCGCTTCGCCGCTGGGCGGGGCACTGGCGACCCCGCGGGGCGTGGGCGCGCCGCGTCAGCCGATGACCGTCGCCAGTTCCCAGGTGCCGGGCAGGCCGTTCAGGGGCGTCCGGGCCCGTTCGGCGAACCGCAACCCCGACCCGAGGGACAGCTGCCGGGTGACGTCGGAGACGACGATCTCGCCCGGACCGGCGCGAGCGTTCGTGGCGTACAGCGTCGCGGCGATGTCCTGCAGTTCCCGGGCGCCCGCTTGGGCCCGGTCTACCGCTCGTTCGGCCGCCGCCCAGTCGCCGCGCCGGCTGGGCACGAGCGCCAACGCTGCGTATGCCACACTCGCCCCGAACTGAAGCCCCGGAGCGGCGGTGATCGCCGCGGCAGCGAGCTGTCCGTGGACCTGGGCCTCGTCCCAGCGCCCGGCGCGGTACTCGACCTCGCAGAGGGCCATGTGCGCTGCTCCGGTCCGGGCCTGCCCCCGGGCCACAGCTGGGCACCGAGGAGCTGGCCCAGCGCCGCGAAGGGGACGTCCTGCTCTGCTTCGTCGGCACGTGCCTTGAACACGTGGGCCGCGAGCTCAGCGCTGAAGGCACGGAGCAGCGCAGTCTTGCCGATGCCTGGCTCACCGGTGACGAGCACGACACCGGGGCGCCCCTCGGCCGCGTCGCGGAGCCCGGTCGCGAGCTGCTCCAGCTCGGCCTCGCGGCCGACGACCACGTCCATGACGCCCTGTCCACCCCCCGGAGTGCCCCGAAGTGCAGCGGGCAGAGCGTAGTGGTGTCGTCGTGGTCGGTGACGCCCGAGCTAGGTGAAGCGCCACTTGTCGGGCGGAATGCTGCGGGAGACGTGATGCCGGGGTCGCCCACCTCGACGCCGGGCAACCGCGGCTGGGGCCTCCGCGCTGCCCGCTCGGCAGACGCTCAGCAGGCGTACTGGTCGGCGCGCCCGAGGGACTGGGTGACGCCCTTGCCGCGGACCACGGGGTCGTGCACCCAGGCCGACGCGGCGGAGGCTTCGAAGCCCTCGGCCAGCTCGTCGGCCCGGTCCGCGGCCTCCTCGGGGGTCAGCCAGGCGACGCCCTCGCCCTGGACGCCCCAGGCGTGGACCGGCACTCGGTAGCCGTACACCCGGCACCGCTGGTGGTCACCCTCGTCGTAGTCGCCGACCCAGCTCATCCACGGCGGCCGCACCTTGTAGCGCTCGTCCAGGGCGCTGACCAGCGAGGCGATGTAATTGCCGTCGTCCCAGTCGGGGATGGAACGCTCCTCCTCGGCCGGCCCGCCGGGCAGGGTCAGCGCGCCGTCGCCCTCGAGGAACAGGACCTCGTGGCGGTCGTGGCGCACCCGCTCGATGACCGCCCGGGTGGTACGGATGGGCCGGTCCGAGCTGACCCCGAGGATGCGGCTGCCCTCGGGCCCGAGCGCCCGGGCCACGTCCCCGGTGTAAGGGAAGTACCCGGTGGCCGGTGGGTGGGACGCCGCGCACCACTTGGTGAAGAGCCCGATGCGGTGGTGGTCCGAGCTGTTGGCGCCCGCCCGGTGCCAGGTGTGCATGTCGACGATGACCAGGTCGCCCCGGCGCAGCTCGGGGTCGACGAAGGCGTCGTCCGCGGGGCGCGTGGGGCGGTCGGCGTTGAGCACCGGTGCGTACGGGTCGGGGGTGTGGGCCACCTTGTGCGAGCCGGGCGCCAGCTCGAGCTTGCCGGCCGTGTCGTCGAAGTCGCACAGGGGCACGATGGCGAAGGCCCAGCGCATGGAGGAGCCGATGGGCCGCCAGCGCTTGTAGTCGTTGTGTGCAGGGATGCCGGCGCCCCCGGGGGTGCGGTCGTAGTAGGCGAACATGATGACCTTGGGGTCGTCCTCGAGCACGGCGCGCATGGGCTCGGTGACCTCGGGGCTGGCCATGATGAAGGCCAGGTCGGGGTCGGCCATGGCGTTGCGGGCGAGCGTCCAGCGCCCGGGGCCGGGCCACGTCTGGCCGGGGACGTCCTGGTCGACGGGCGGGTGGCGCAGGGCAGCAGCGGCGAAGCGCTGGAGGGACGCCTCGTCCATCACCTGTCGCAGCACCACGAAGCCGTTGGCGTGGAAGTCCGCGAGCTGCTCGGGGGACAGGCCTCCCGCGCCGTTGTGACGGAGGCCGGTGGTTCCACTGTCGACGAGGGCCATGCCCAAGTGTGCCACCCGCCGCGGGGCAGGGGCCGGGAAAGCCTACGGGGCGCTCAGGCTCCGGGCGGGCCCTCGCGCCGTGCCGTGTCGCGCAGGGCGTAGGCGGTGGCCACGGCGACCACGGCCACGGCGACGGCGGCGAGCAGGGCGGCGAGGCGCATGCCGTCGGTGAAGCTCGCCCGGGCCACGTCGAGCAGGGCTGCGGCGGTCCCGTCGTCGAGGCCGCCCGAGGCGTGCACCGCACGGCCCAGCGTCTCCCGGGCGGCGCTG
>WHTX01000241.1:790-8464 GCA_009377505.1 Acidimicrobiia bacterium | reverse complement strand
CCCGTCTTCCACGAGCACCGCTCCGAGACCGAGCTCCTGCGCTACCTGCGCCGCCTGGCCGACAAGGACGTCGCCCTCGACCGGGCCATGATCCCGCTCGGCAGCTGCACCATGAAGCTCAACGCCACGACGGAGATGGTGCCCATCACCTGGCCCGAGCTCGGCCAGTTGCACCCCTTCGCCCCCCTCGACCAGGCCCAGGGCTACCTCCAGCTCGTGGGCGAGCTCGAGGCGGCCCTGGCCGAGATCACCGGCTACGACGCCGTCTCGGTCCAGCCCAACGCCGGCTCCCAGGGCGAGCTCGCGGGCCTGCTGGCCATCCGCCGCTACCACGAGAGCCGGGGCGAGGCGGCGAGGAACGTGTGCCTCATCCCCTCCTCCGCCCACGGCACGAACGCGGCCAGCGCCGTCATGGCCGGCATGAAGGTGGTCGTGGTGGCCTGTGACGAGGGCGGCAACGTGGACCTCGCCGACCTGCGGGCCAAGGCGGACGCGCACGCCGACCGCCTGGCCGCCACCATGGTGACCTACCCCTCCACCCACGGGGTGTTCGAGGAGGCCGTCACCGAGGTCTGCGCCGTGGTGCACGAGCGAGGCGGCCAGGTCTACGTCGACGGCGCCAACCTCAACGCGCTGGTGGGGCTGGCCAAGCCCGGCCTGTTCGGGGCCGACGTCTCCCACCTGAACCTGCACAAGACGTTCTGCATCCCCCACGGCGGCGGGGGACCTGGCGTCGGCCCGGTGGCGGTGAAGGCGCACCTGGCGCCCTTCCTGCCCAGCTCCCGGGTCGTGCCCGAGGCCGGCCCCGAGCACGGTCCCGGGGCCGGGGGCATCTCGGCGGCGCCGTGGGGGTCGGCGGGGATCCTGCCCATCTCCTGGGCCTACATCCGCCTCATGGGCGGCTCGGGGCTCACCCGGGCGACGGAGGTCGCGGTGCTCGCCGCCAACTACGTGGCGGCGCGCCTCGCTTCCCACTACCCCGTGCTCTACGCCGGCGAGGGCGGCAGGGTGGCGCACGAGTGCATCCTCGACCTGCGCCCCCTCACCGCGGCGAGCGGCGTGACCGTCGACGACGTCGCCAAGCGGTTGATCGACTACGGCTTCCATGCCCCGACGATGAGCTTCCCCGTGGCCGGCACGCTGATGGTCGAGCCGACCGAGTCCGAGTCCAAGGCCGAGCTCGACCGCTTCTGTGACGCCATGATCGCCATCCGGGCCGAGATCGAGCGGGTGGCGGCGGGGGAGTGGCCGGCGGGGGACAACCCCTTGCGCAACGCGCCGCACACGGCACAGGACGTGGTCACGGAGGGCTGGTCACGGCCCTACAGCCGCGAGGTGGCCGCCTACCCGCTGGCCGGGCTGCGCGACACGAAGTACTGGGCGCCGGTGGGTCGCATCGACGGGGCCTACGGAGACCGCAACCTCGTCTGCGCCTGCCCCCCGCCCGAGGCGTTCGAGGACTGACACCAGCCCGGACCAGGGTTACCAGAGGGCAGGCGCGACGCATGCCCCCTCGGGGAGGGGGCATGCGAAGGGATCCGCCGCAGATCCGCTTGGGGAACGACTGGGCTACGAGAGCTCGTCGAGCTGACGCCGGCCTCGGGCCGCGGTGAGCAGGGACAGGCCCGCGGCCACGAGGGCTGCCGACCACCACAGGGGCCGGCTCGTCTCGTTGCCCGTCCTCGGCAGGGTGAGGGGGCCGGAGGGGAGCACCGAGACGCCGGTGAGGACGTTCTCCACGTCCACCCGGGCCTGGGCGGTGACCGGGTCGAAATGGTCGCTGGACACGGTCACCACGTTGGTGACCTGGCCCACTTCGAGGTCGCTGAGCGTCGCCCGGTACTCGCCGGTGAGGCTCTGGCCCTCACCGGGGGCCAGCTCGCCGACGAGCTCCTCGAGGTCGATGAGCTCGTCCTCGACGACGATGCCCGTCACCGTCGAGCCCGTGCCGTTCGTGACCGTGATCGTGTAGCGGATGAGCCCGCCCACGGCCACCGAGGCACGGTCGGCCGTCTTGGTGACGGTCAGGGTGTCGGGGGCCAGCGTTGTCGAGGTCGTCGGCGCCGCGGTCGTCGTGGTCGTCTCGTCCCCCTCGTCACCGACGTCGGGCTCGTCGGGGCCGTCGCCCGGGGCCGTCGTCGTGGACGTGGTGGACGTCGTCGTGGTGGTGGTGCTGCTCGTCGGGGGCTCGGCGGGGCCGAGGGCCTCGCCGTTGACCTGGACCATCTGCACGAGGTTCTGGCCGGCTCCGAGGTCGCGGGGCCCGTCGGGGGCGACCTCGCGGAAGCCGCTCTGGCCGTTGCCCTGCTGGTGGAGCTGGCCGTAGAGGATGCCGGCGAACTCGCCCGAGCAGGTCACGAGCACGTCGACCCGGGCGACGATGCGCTCGCCGACCTCGACGTCGGTCAGCTCCACCGTGCCGTAGAGCTTGCCGCCCGGCTGGTGGAGGCCCACCAGCTCCTCGGAGGTGATGCTGGCCGTGCTGCCGCCGTCGGTCATGGCGCCGGGGTCGTCGTGGCGCACGTCCACGCCGAGGAACTTGCTGTAGCCGGCACCGGGTAGTCCGCTCGTGGCCGCGTCGAGCTGCAGGTCGACCTGCACGGTGCGGGGCGCGGGGTCGACGCCGGTGACGCTCGTCGAGGCGACGAGCAGCATGAAGCTGACGGTGTCGTCACAGGCGAAGGACGGTGGCCACTGCTGCTCGTCCCAGACGTCGCCGGGGTCACCTCGGGGGCCGTCTCCCCAGACGCCTCCGCCGCCCGCCGACGGGTCGTAGGTCGAGCCCTCGACCATGGACAGCTCGACCTCCAGGGAGGCCTGCGCCGCCTGGGCGCTTGCCGTGCCCTGCGCTCCCACGATGGCCAGGAGCAGGGCGAGCACCCCCAGCACCGCGCTCGTCGTCCTTGTCACCTTCACCCGTTGGGCCTGTCCGCCGACCGACAACATCGGTCCCCCTCAAGCTCGAAGGAACGCGCTGGAGGGCGACGAGAGCGAGATGTGCGTCGCTGCTGTGTCCCGCCACCCGAGAATCCGCCCGCACCGTCCCGCCAGAGGGCGGCGCTGGCAGCACGATAGCACTGAGGGTGCTCCCATCACCCCAATTTGGGGGAAGTTCTTGACAGGTTCTTCACGGCGCAGGGTACGGGGCACGGCGAGGCCGGGCTTCGAGCCGGCGCCGGCCAGCAACTACGCTCAGTTCCAACACCGCTCGGCGAGCGCTGGCCGCGGGCGCGCAGGTGAGGGGGAACGGTGCCTGGAGCAACTTTCGAGTACACGGAGCTGACCGACGAGGAGCGAGCCCTGCGCGACGAGGTGCGCTCGTTCGTCGCCGAGGAGCTGCCCCCGGAGCGACACCGCCCCGGGCTCGGCATGTCGGCGGAGTTCGACCCCGACTTCTCCAAGAAGATGGCGGGGCGAGGCTGGTTGGGCATGGCCCTGCCCCGCCACTACGGCGGCCAGTCGCGCAAGGCCGTCGACCGCTTCGTCGTGGTCGAGGAGCTGCTCCGCTCGGGCGCCCCGGTGGGGGCGCACTGGGTGGCCGACCGCCAGACCGGGCCCACCATCTTGAACTTCGGGACCGAGGAGCAGAAGCAGCGCTTCCTGCCCGCGATCGCTGCGGGCGAGCTGTACTTCTCGATCGGGATGAGCGAGCCCGATGCCGGGAGCGACCTGGCCTCGGTGCGCACCGCCGCGGTGCGCGGCCAGGACGGCTGGATCGTCAACGGCACCAAGATCTGGACCTCGGGCGCCCACCAGAACCACTACTTCATCGTGCTGTGCCGGACGAGCCCCAACGAGGGCGACCGGCACAACGGGCTCTCCCAGTTCCTGATCGACCTGAAGACCCCGGGGATCACCGTCAACCCGATCCCCTTCCTCGACGGCACCCACCACTTCAACGAAGTGGTGATGGACGACGTCTTCGTTCCCGACGAGGACGTCCTGGGCGAGATCGGCCGGGGTTGGCAGCAGGTCAACTCCGAGCTCGGCTTCGAACGGGCGGGCCCCGACCGCTACCTGTCCACCTGGCAGGTGTTCCTCTGGTTCGTCGGCCAGCTCGACGAGGCCTCGAGCGGCGCCGCCCGCGCCGTGGCCGGGCGCATCGCCGCCCGCTACTGGGCGTTGCGCCAGCTCTCCTTCGCCGTCTCCCGGGCCATCGACGCCGGCAAGGCCCCTTCGCTGGAGGCGGCCATCGTCAAGGACCTGGGCACCACCTTCGAGCAGGAGGTCACCGAGGCCATCCTCGAGCTGTTGGACCACGAGCCCTCGCTCGACTCGGCCGCCGTCGGCGAGCAGTTGCTCGCCCAGGCCGTGCTCACGGGACCGAGCTTCACCATCCGCGGCGGGACGACGGAGATCCTGCGCACCATCGCCGCGAAAGGGCTGCGCCGATGACCACCGCACACGCCACCGGGGCGCTCGAGAACCCCTACCCGGCCGACTCGATCCTGGTCGAGACGCTCACGAAGCTGCTCGGCTCGACCTGCTCGCACGAGGTGGTGCAGGAGGCCGAGGCGGCGGGGTGGGCGCCGGCCGTCTGGTCAGCCCTGGCCCCGACCGGCGCGCCATGGGTGGGGGTGCCCACCGAGGGCGGCGGCTCCGGGGGGACCTGGGCCGACGCGCTGGCGGTGGCCCGCCTCTGCGGCCGCTTCGCCTGCCCCTTGCCCGTCGTGGAGACGGGCCTGCTCGGTGGTTGGCTGCTGGCTGGCGCCGGGATCGCCCTGCCCGACGGGCCCGTCACCGTCGTGCCCGGCCGGGCCGAGGACACCCTGCGCCTCGACGGCGACCGTCTCTCGGGGACGGCGCACAACGTGCCCTGGGCCGCGGCCTCGGAGCGCATCGTGGCCCTCGTGGGCGACCAGGTCTGCAGCGCGGAGCCCGCGGTGGCGAACGTCGCGCCGCGGCGCAACCTGGCCGGGGAGCCCCGCGAGGTGGTGACCTTCGAGGGCGCCGTCGTCGAACGGGCGCCGGCAGCGGCGGGCGTCGATGCCGCCGCCCTGCGCCTGCGAGGTGCGCTGGCCCGGGCCGCCCTCATGACCGGCGCACTCGAGCGGGCGGGCGAGCTGACCGTCGAGTACGCCAACGAGCGCCAGCAGTTCGGCAAGGCCGTGGCCAGCTTCCAGGCGGTCGCCGCCCAGCTCGTGCGGCTCGCGTCGGAGGCCCAGCTCGTGCTCATGGCCCAGCACACGGCCACCGCCGCGCTGAGCCGGGCCGGCGAGCCGGGAGGCGACGCCGCCAGCCGGTGCGCCTTCGAGGTCGCCTCCTTCAAAGCCGTCGCCGGTGAGGGGGCCTCGCTGGTCACCGCCCGGGCCCACCAGGCGCACGGCGCCATCGGCATGACCCAGGAGTACGCCCTGCACCAGCTCACCCGCCGCCTCTGGAGCTGGCGTGAGGAGTTCGGCTCGACCGCCTCCTGGCGCCGTGAGGTCGGCCGCTCCGTGGCCGAGGCCGGGCCCGGGCGGGTGTGGGAGCTGGTGAACGAGGGCTCGGCGTCCCTGGCCGCCGTCCGAGGGACGTGAGGCGGGCTGGTGTGGTGCCAGCCGCCTCGCTGCTGGCGCTTCGGGTGCGCTGGGTGCCGCCAGGCGGTGGTTCCCGCACCCGGAGCCAGGCGGCGGGAGGCGCCCGCCAGTGACGTACAGCGGCGAGGTCGAGGCGGCCCTCTCGCCGGGCTGGGCGCTCCGGTGAACTTGCAGCGGAGCGAGCGGTAGCTGGCAGGACGGACCACCGCCCTAAGGGCCGCGCTCGGGCTCGAGCCGGCGCTGCAGGGCGGCGAGGCGGCGGTCCCAACGGGCGCCTGTGGCGGTGATCCAGTCCACCGCCTCGCCCAGGGGCTCGGCGTGGAACGAGAAGCGCACGTCGCGCCCCGACCGCGCGCTCGACACGAGCCCGGCCTCCCGTAGGACGTCGAGGTGCTTGGCGACGGCCTGGCGGCTCACGGGCAGCCGCGCCGCGAGCTCTGTCGCCGTGAGCGGGCCGTCCTCGGCCACGGCTCGCAACACCGCTCGCCGCGTCGTGTCGGCGAGGGCGTCGAAGACGGCGTCCGCCGCCCCCTCGCCGGTCTTCACGCCCGGCCCGGCCGCCGGGCTCAAGCCTGAATGGACAGGGCCGGGCGCAGCGCCCACAGCTCGAGCGACAACAGAGCGTCGCTCATCCGGTCGGCCGATCCCACGAGGGCCCTGGCGGTGGGCTCGGACATCCGCTCCACGACCCGCACCAGCGTGCGCGGCCCGGCCTCGGTCACGGTCAGCTCCACGTCCGACTCGCTGCCGTCGGGCGCCCAGGTCCAGCTGAGCGCCCGTTTCCCTGGCGCCTCGGGCTCGGAGAATCGCGCGCCGCGCACCTCGTCGCCCACCCAGCCGGCGAGCTCGTCGGGGTCTCTTACCACCTCCCAGACCTCGTCCGCATCCGCGTCCAGCTCGATCTCGCGCACGATCTCCACGGGCAGAAGCCTAGCAACTGTCTGGTTGCACATCGCATCCTCGGCCAGTAACGTGCAACTCTATGGTTGCACTTGTTCCCACCGTCATCCAGCGCACGTCACGCGGCGAGCGGGTCGCCGACGTCTTCTCCCGGCTCCTCGACGACAGGATCGTGTTCCTCGGCACGGGGATCGACGACCAGGTGGCCGATGTCGTCGTGGCCCAGCTCCTCCACCTCGAGGCCGAGGCGCCGGGGCGGGAGATCGCGCTCTACATCAACTCCCCGGGCGGGGACATGACCGCGCTCTTCGCCATCTACGACACGATGCAGTTCATCGTCTCCGACGTCGCCACGATCTGCGTCGGGCAGGCCTGCTCGGCGGCCGCCGTCCTGCTCGCCGCAGGTGCGCCGGGCAAGCGCGCCGTGCTGCCCAACAGCCGGGTGCTCATCCACCAGCCCCACGGAGGCGTGCAGGGCCAGACGGCCGACATCGAGCTGCACGCCCGGGAGTTCGCCGAGATGCGGGACCGGATGGTCGGCATCCTCGTGCGCCACACGGGCCAGCCCGAGGCCCGCATCCGGGCCGACATCGACCGGGACTACATCGTGCGCGACGAGGAGGCCGTGGCCTACGGGCTCGTCGACGAGGTGCTCGCCCGCCGCGTCGTCCCCGGGGGCGCCGCCATCGCGGCCGGTTGAGCACGTGGCTGCCAGGATGGCGACATGGCAGGTAGCGGTCACGGCAACAAGGCCATCGTCACGGCCTTCTTCGTCAACCTCAGCATCGCCGTCGCGAAGTTCGTGGGCTTTGCCTTCACGCGGTCCTCCTCGATGCTCGCCGAGGGCGTCCACTCCCTCGCCGACACCGGAAACCAGGCCCTGCTGCTGCTCGGCGGCCGACGGGCGAAGCGGGCGCCGAGCATCGACCACCCCTTCGGCTACGGGCGGGAGCGCTACTTCTGGGCCTTCGTGGTCGCCCTGGTCCTCTTCGCCGGGGGGTCGGTGTTCGCCGTCTACGAAGGGGTGGAGAAGATCCGCCACCCTCACGACCTGGAGTCCCCAGCGTGGGCGTTCGGGATCCTCGGTATCGCCATCGTCCTCGAGGCGTTCGCGCTGCGCACGGCGGTCGGCGAGTCCAACCGCGTGCGAGGCAATCGCGGCTGGGTCACGTTCGTGCGCACCGCCCGGACGCCCGAACTGCCCGTGGTCCTGCTCGAGGACTTCGGCGCGCTCGTCGGCCTGATGTTCGCCATG
>WHTX01000241.1:0-780 GCA_009377505.1 Acidimicrobiia bacterium | reverse complement strand
CCGGCGTCACGCTGACCGTCGTGACCGGTGAGCCCGTCTTCGACGGCATCGCCACCCTCTGCATCGGCCTGCTGCTCGCCGTGATCGCCACGGTCCTGGCGGCGGAGATGAAGAGCCTGCTCATCGGGGAGGGCGCCCTGCCCGACCAGGAGCAGGCCATCCGCGACGCCCTGGGCGAGGGGGTGGACGTGCTCAGCGTCATCCACATGCGCACCCAGCACATCGGCCCCGAGGACCTGCTGGTGGGGGCCAAGGTGGAGTTCGCCCGGGGCTTCGACACGGTCGCCCTGTCCGCCGCCATCAACGAGGCCGAGGCGCGGGTGCGGGCCCGGGTGCCCATGGCTACGCTCGTCTACATCGAGCCGGACATCGCCCGCCCCCAGTCCTGACCGTGCGCCCCGCACTCGCATCGGGCGTGCCCCGTGGCCGCCACTGACTCGGCCGGTCTGCGGCCGGGCCGGCTCGTTGTGGCCACGCTGCTGATCGGTGACGAGAACTTCGACCGCTCGGTGGTCCTGCTCCTCGACCACGACGAGGCGGGCAGCGTCGGGGTGGTGCTGAACCGGCCCACGGCCCTCGCCGTCTCGGTGGCGCTGCCCGACTGGGGTGAGCTCGCCGACGAGCCGGCCGTGCTCTACGAGGGGGGGCCGGTGCAGGCGGGCAGCGTGCTGGCCCTGGGCCGAGCCGGGGGCTCGGCGCCGACCACGGGAGGGGCGCCGCTGGACTCGGGCCTGGCCACGGTGGACCTGACCCTGCCGCCGGAGGCGCTCGGCGGTGAGG
>WHTX01000240.1 GCA_009377505.1 Acidimicrobiia bacterium | reverse complement strand
GCCAGGGGCACCGGCCGGCGCACCCTGCGTGACGGTGGGGCCGGCGGCCGGCGCGGCTGGCCCGCCCTCGGCCGACAGCTCGACGAGCAGCGACCCCACCTTCACGATGTCGCCCTCCGCCGGCCCGAGGCGCACCACATGGCCGTCCACGGGAGATGGCAGCTCCACCTGCGCCTTGTCCGTCAGTACCTCGACGAGGGGCTGGTCACGGGCCACGGCCTCGCCCTCGGCCACGAGCCAGCGCACCACCTCGGCCTCCTCGAGGCCCTCGCCCACGTCGGGCAGGCGGAACGCGACGGTCGTCACGGCGCCACCGCCAGTGCCCGCCGACAGGCCGCGGCCACCCGCTCCACCGACGGCACGTAGGTGTCCTCGAGCTGGCCGACCGGGTAGGGCACGTCGTACCCGCTCACCCGCACCGGGGGCGCCTCGAGGTCGTAGAAGCACTCCTCCACGATCGTGGCCACGATCTCCCCGCCGAAGCCGCTGGTGAGGGGCGCCTCCTCCACCACGACCACCCGGCCGACGGCGCCGACGGCCTCGGCCAGGCCGCACAGGTCGAGGGGCACGAGCGTGCGCAGGTCGACCACCCCGACCGACAGGCCTTCCTCGGCCAGGGCCTCGGCCGCTCGCCGGGAGACCTCCGCCATGTACGACCAGGACACGATGAGGAGGTCGTCCCCGTCCCGGGCCCGTCTGAGCTTGCCGAAGGGGACGAGGTGCTCGCCCTCGGGGAGCTCGCCCCGCAGCGTCCGGTAGCCGCGGAGGGGCTCGAGGAACAGCACCGGGTCGGGGTCGCGGATGGCGGTGGCGAGGAGCCCGGCCGCGTCGCTGGCCGTGCCCGGCAACACGATCTTCAGCCCCGGCACATTGGCCAGCTGGGCCTCGAGGGCGTCGGAGTGCAGCTCGGGGGTGCGCACCCCGCCGCCGAAGGGGGCGCGCACGGTGACGGGCGCCGAGAAGCGGCCGTTGGAGCGGTAGCGCAGGCGGGCCAGCTGGCCGGCCACCTGGTGCATGGCCTGGTAGAGGAAGCCGAGGAACTGGATCTCGGGCACGGGCACGAGCCCGGCGGCGGCGAGGCCCACCGACGTGCCGAGGATGACCCCTTCGGCGAGGGGCGTGTCCACCACCCGCTTCGGCCCGAACTCGGCGAGCAGGCCCTCCGTCGCCCGGAACACCCCGCCGTTCGCGGCCACGTCCTCCCCGAAGACGACGACCCGCTCGTCCCGTGCCATCTCCTGGTGCAGGGCCCGGTTGATGGCGTCGACCATGGTCACCGCGGTCATCGGCTGGCCCCTGCCTGGGCGACGCCGTTCCCCGAGACCTCGTCGCGCTGGCGCGCCTGGCGCGGCGTGAGCTCGGCGAAGATGTGCTCGAAGAGGGCCGTGGGCTCGAGCGTCGCCGCCTCGGCCCGTTCGAGGGCGAGGTCCATGCGCCGCAGGGCCGCCGCCCGCACCTCCTCCTCCTTGGCGTCGGACCACAGGCCCAGCTCGCGCAGGCGGGCCCCGAACGTCACGATCGGGTCGCGGGCACGCTCGGCCTCGAGCTCCTCGGGGGGCACGTAGCGGGTCGGGTCGTCCGCAGTGGTGTGGGGGCCGAGCCGGTAGGTCACGCACTCCACCAGCGTCGGGCCCTCGCCGGCCAGCGCCCGCGCCCGGGCCGCGGTGACGACCTCCCACACGGCCACCGGGTCGCGGCCGTCCACCTGTACGCCGGGGAAGCCGGCGGCCACCGCCTTGTCGGCCAGGCTGGCCACGGCGCTCTGGCGCGCCACGGGCGTGGAGATCGCCCAGTGGTTGTTGACGAGCACGAAGATCACCGGCGCCCGCAGCACGCCGGCGAAGTTGGCGGCCTCGTAGAAGTCCCCCTCGGAGGAGGCGCCGTCCCCGAAGAAGGCAGCCACGACGCCGGCCTCGCCCCGCAGCTGCAGCCCCCAGGCCAGGCCCACGGCGTGGGGGAGCTGGGCGGCGAGGGAGATCTGGATGGGGAAGACGCGCAGGTGCTCGGGGTAGTGCCCCCCGCCCGGGTGGCCGGTCAGGTAGAGCGTGTGGATGTCGATGATCTCGTCGCCGTAGCGGCCGAGGGCGACGGCCTCGCGGTACTGGGGGACCACCCAGTCCGTCGCCGGGTCGAGCGCAGCCGCCGCGCCCACCACGGCGGCCTCGTTCCCGTCGATCGGCGCCATCGTGCCGACGCGTCCCTGGCGCTGCAGGTTGAACAGCCGCCCCGAGTAGACGCGAGCGGACAGCATGTGCTCGAGCATGGCGGTCAGATCGGCGTCGCTGGGCGGGGGCACGGCGCTGGTCATGCCAGATCTTTGCACCCCCGCCGGGGCGGCGCGGGCCCGCTCAGCGCGAGGCGCCGGCGAGCGCCATGCGGTCGAGCATGGCGAAGCGGAGCCCCCAGAGGGAGCCGAACGCGGCCAGGTTGGCCGCCGAGACCGCCGCCCCGTTGTGCCACCGGGCGTCGGCCACCCCGACGGCCACCGTGGAGAGCAGCGCCCCGACCAGGGAAGTCAGCGCGAAGGGCCCGGCCTGGCGCCACCAGCCACCGAGGTGGTGGCCGGCCCACACGAGGCGCCGGTTGAGCCCGAACGCGGTGGGCACCGACACGGCCACCCCGGCCAAGTTCGCCGTCGCCCCCGGCCAGCCGAACCAGCCCTGTGCCCCGACGAGCACGGCCTGGGAGAGCGCGGCGGCCACGGCGGACACCGCGGCGAAACGACTGAGACGGGCGAGCCGCCCACCGGTCGGGGGGCGGCTCGGGCTCGGCTCGGCGGGTTCGGCCGCGGGGTCGAGTGCGGGGGCTGGCACCCGGTCCTCATCGGCGTGGCCGCCCCCCGCCTTGAGGGCCCTACCCCGCCTCGAGGGCCCCTCCCGCGCCCTGGGGGGCCCGGCGTCTGGCCTGGCCCCGCTCGGGAGCCCGCTCAGGCGCGCTGGGTGCCGACCTTGAGCTCCTTGAAGGGCTGCTCCCGGTCGACCTGGGGCTCCTTGGGCAGGCCGAGGATGCGCTCGCCGATGATGTTCTTCTGGATCTCGTTGGTACCGCCGGCGATGGCGCTCGCCGGGGCGTTGAGCACCGCCAGGGCCCAGCGGTCGCCCTGGTGGTCCTCCGCCGACCAGGCCTGGGAGCTGGCGCCGGCGATGGCCATGCCGAGGTCCGACTGGCGACGGGCGATGATGGCGCCCAGCAGCTTGCCGAGCGAGCCCTCGGGCCCGGGCGCCCGGCCCGCCTTCTGGGCGGCCCGGATGCGCTGGCCGGTGAAGCCCATCAGCCGCTCGAGGGTGTACACGTCGGCCAGGCCCTGGCGGACGACGGGGTCGCCGATGCTGCCGTTCCTGCGGGCCGAGCGGACGAGGGCGTTCACCCCGCCGCCCCGCGGCCCGCCACCGGAGGCGCCGATGGCCACGCGCTCGTTCATGAGCAGGGCGACGGACAGCCGCCAACCGTCGTCCACCGTGCCCAGCACGTTGGCGTGGGGGACGCGGGCGTCGGTGAAGAACACCTCGTTGAAGTTCGAAGCCTTCGTGATCTGCTTGAGCGGCTTGATCTCCATGCCCGGCGTCCTCATGTCGACGATGAACATGGTGATGCCTTTGTGCTTCGGCGCGTCCACGTTCGTGCGGGCGATGAGGATGCCCCACTCCGAGTAATGGGCGCCCGATGTCCAGACCTTCTGGCCGCTGACGATCCACTCGTCACCGTCGCGGACGGCCCGGGTCTGCAGCGACGCCACGTCGGAACCGGCGCCGGGTTCGGAGTAGAGCTGGCACCAGATCTTCTCCCCGCTCATGAGCGTGGGCAGGAAGGTGTCACGCTGCTCGTCGGTGCCGAACTCGAGGATGGTCGGGGCGCACATCCCGTGCCCGATCTGGAAGACCGAGTTCGGGAGCTCGTAGTCGGAGGCCTCCTCGTTGAAGATCTCTTGGTGGCGCTTGGTGAGCTCGGCGCCGCCGTAGCGCTTCGGCCAGGTGAGGAAGGCCAGGCCGGCGTCAGTGAGCGCCTTCTGGTAGGCCTTCGACTGGGCGATGAGCTGCTCGCTCTCGGGGTCGACGGCGGGCAGGTCGTCCTCGTCGCCGTCACGCTTGCTCTTGCGCCGCTGGGCGTTCGCTTCGAGAAATCGGCGGACGCGGTCCCGGAAGGCGGCCTCCTCGGCCGTGTCCACCTGGGGTGCGTCGTCGACGATGGCCATGGGTGCTTCCCCTTGTACGAGGCTGGCCGGATGAACGGCACCGGGCGGTCCGGCGCCGACGGTCTCACGCTGGCGCCTTGTCTTCTGATGGTCGGTAGAAGAGTGCCAGGTGGAGCGCCGCCGCGGCCAGCCCTCCTCCCGCGGCGATGGCGAGGCCGGCCCATCCGTCCAGCTCGAAGCCGATGAGCCCGTCGACAGACCAGTCACCGGGGCCGACGGTGGCCACGACGGTGGCGATCGTGGCGATGATGAACGTGTACTCCCAGCCGTCGTCGAGGATGAAGAAGTGCCCTCGATGGACCGTGTAGGCGGCGACGGTCATCACGGCGACGATGGCCAGGGCGACGAGGGGCGTCAGGAAGCCGGCGGCGAGGAAGACGCCGCCGGCGGTCTCTGTGGTGGCGGCCACGCGGGCGTGCACGGGCCCGGGCCGCATGCCCATCGAGTCGAACCAGCCGGCGAGGCCGGGGAGCCGGCCGCCCTTCGTGAACTTCGCCCACCCGTGCGCCGCGACCGTCAGGCCCGCGGCCACGCGCAGGATGCACATGCCCAGGTCGACCTCGTCCATCAACCACCCCCAGGTGCATCGGTCCCGGCCCGGGCCATGCGCCCGATGGGCGGCCGGGAGCTCGCTCGGCGAACCCTACCCCTGGGGCACGGGCCGGCCGCCAGCGCCGGCGACGCCACCAGGCCCGTCAGCGGGTGCGCCGCGCGGCGCGGGGGTTGTCGCCCAGGGCGTGCTCGAGCGGGCGCGGGATCTCGTGCGCCAGCGTGTCCCACATGCGGTCCACCATCTCGGCGGCTCGCACCAGGTCCGGCTGGCGGCCCCGTGCCCCCACGTCCGCTTCGAGCCGGTTGGCCAGCGACCCGAGGCCGAGGAGCGCAGCCCCGATGGCCAGGTCCAGGGGCGTGGCGCCGGCCTCTCGCGCCTTGCGCACCCGCTCCCCGGTGTCGAGGAGGAGGTGGGCGACGACCGGCTCTACCAGGTCGTCGTAGTCGGCTCGTGGCGCGCCGGTATGGCGAACCACGAGGGTCTGTACGGCGCTGCGGGCCGCCTGCGTGCCGAGGCGGCGGATCTGCAGCTGGAGGCTGGCCAGCCACGCCTCCCGCCGCCAGCCCGGCGAGGAGGGACGAGGGGGAGGAGCCGGGGCCCGCGGCCCCACGGTGGTGCGCCGCAGCGGCCCCCGGGCACGGCCCGTGGCCGCGGGAGGCCCCCGCCAGCGCTCCCCGGGCGGCGGACCGCCTGGCCGGCGGGGGAGCGTCGCGTCGTAGAGCAGGCGCCGGGCCGGGTCCGAAAGCACCCGCCAGGCCTCGTTGACCTGGGCCATGGCGTCGCCACCCGCCGTGTCCCCGGCGAGGTCGGGGTGCAGGGCTCGGGCCAGGTTGCGGTACGCGGCCCGGATCTCGGCCAGGTCGGCGTCACGCCCGACCCCGAGGCGCTCGTAGAGCGTGGGCGCGCTCCCGGGCGCAGCTGCTCGCTCACCTCCCGGGGCCATGCGCACATTCAACCGCACCGCGCTTGTCGGGCCCGCACCCCCGGCCACGGTTATCCTCCTGCGCTCGGGGGGTGGTCGACATGGACCGATTGTCGGGCAAGGTCGCAGTGGTGATGGGCGGGGGCCAGACGCCCGGCCCCACCATCGGCAACGGCAGGGCGACGGCCGTCCTCTTCGCCCGCGAAGGGGCGCAGGTGACCGTGGTCGACCGTGACCTCGACCGCGCCGGGGACACGGTCCGCCTCATCGGCGAGGAAGGGGGCACCGCCGACGCCATCGGCGGCGACGTCTCCACGGACGAGGGATGCGGGGCCGTCGTCGAGGAGGTCGTCGCCCGCCACGGCCGGCTCGACGTGCTCCACAACAACGTGGGCATCGGGGTCGGCGACGCCAGCGCCACCCGCATCACCGCTGAGGCGCTGCACCACATCCAGCAGGTGAACCTGGACAGCGTCGTGTTCGCCTGCAAGCACGCCCTGCCCGTGATGCGGCGCCAGGCGGGAGGGAGCATCGTCAACATCTCCTCGATCGCCGCCATCGCCCCGTTCCCCGGCGTGGGCTACAAGGTGACCAAGGCCGCCATCAACGCCTACAGCCAGTCCATCGCCGTGGCCAACGCCCGTTACGGCATCCGGGTGAACGTGATCATGCCCGGGCTGATCGAGACGCCCATGGCCATCGAGTCGAACCTCGAGAGCCGTGACATCACCCGCGAGCAGCTCATCGAGGACCGGCACCGCCAGGTGCCGATGGGCCACATGGGCGAAGGCTGGGACGTGGCCTGGGCCGCCGTGTTCCTCGCCTCGGACGAGGCCCGCTTCGTGACCGGGGTGGCCCTGCCCGTCGACGGCGGCCAGAGCGCCCGGGTGGCGTGAGCCGCCACGGCCCGCCGGGGGGGGCCAAGGCCCCGCCTCGGGGTCAGATGGCGCCGATGACCACGTCGGGCTCGACCACCGCGGCCCGCCCGGCCAGGGCCTCGAGCCGGGCCCAGCCCGCCACCCGGGGCGAGTCGGTGACGACCAGCACCTGGCGGCCTCGCAGCACGTCGGTGAGCAGGTCCAGCAGCAACTCGGACTCGGCCACGCCGAGGTGGGGCAGGGGCAGCGTCAGCACCAGGGGGAGGCGCGCCGGCGCGGCCACGATCTCGGCCACGGCGGCGACCACGCCCTGGGCGCGCAGGTGACCTCGCTCGAGTGCCTCCACGGCGGCCGACCGGCGAGCGGCCTCGGCACAGGCGCTCACCGCGGTGGCGTGGTCGACGGCCCAGCTGACGCTCACCTCGGGCAGCGCGGCCTCCCACGCGGCGTAGGCCGCCTCGACAGCCGCGCCCTCGGCCGCCTCGCGGTCGGCGCGTGCCCGGGCACGGCGCGAGCGGCGGCCGCCCCGGTCGCGGCGAGCCGACTCGCGGAAGCCCTCGGCCTCCACGGCGGCGAACAACCGGTCGACGGCCAGGACGAGCTCGTCGGCGGCCAGCCCGGCCAGCTGGCGCAGGACCGCGGCGTCGTCGTCGCTCTCTGGCGGGCGCGGGGCCGCCACCTCGACCTGCTCGACGACGTCGATGACGCGGGCACGGCCGCCGTGGGGGCGGAAGAGCACCAGCTCGCGGCCCTCCGCGTCCACGAGCTCGAGGTGCACGCCCGGTGTGTCGCCCCCGAGCGCGCCGGCGGCCAGACGTGAGGCGGCGGCGACCTCCTCACCGCGCACGAGCGCCACGGTGATCGCCGGGTGCAGGTCGACGACGAGCCTGCAGTCGGTCCGGTCCACGACCAGCCGCTGGTACCGGACACCCCCGGGGACGAGCAGCGCCCCCCGTACCGCAGGGGCGCGTTCGACGAGTGTCACGCCTTGCCTCCTGGCCCCGGGCCGGGCTTCTCCCGCCCTCGTTCCGCCGCTGGTCAGGCTAACAACCCGGACGCTGGACGCCTACAGCGCGCCCCAGGGGGGCCCGCCCGGGCGAAGGTCCCCTTGCCGCGTCCCGCCGGGCACGTTCACTGCCAGCCATGACGCTGCTACAGGGCACCCGCACCACCCTGGCGGGCGAGGGGCGCCGGACGGTGCGCTGGACGGCCGGGTTCGGCCCCTCGTCGGACCCCTACCTGGCCAACGTCACCGCCGTCAGCCACCGGGCGGCAAGGCGACGGCTGCTGCGCTGCCTCGAGTTGCACCGCGAGCTGCTCGCCCGGGCCCCGGGCACGCGGGAGGCCTTCGCCGCCGCCGCAGCGGCGCTCGTCGCCACCGCCAACGGCGAGCCCTACTCCTGGCGGGTCCTCACCGACGGCGCGGAGCTCCATTTCTTGCTGCTGCCGTCGGCGGACGCCGCGCTGCGGGGCAGCCGCCCCAAGTACTGAGCTCAGCGGCGGCGCGAGGTCCGGCCCCGGCGCCACCCCGCCTCCTCCCGGCGCCGGTCGAGGCTGTCGTACTCGTCGGCCAGGTTCTGGTAGCGCTCGAGCCGCTCGGCCTCGAGCCCGCCCTCGGCGACGGCGGCGAGCACGGCGCAGCCCGGCTCGCGGCGGTGCGTGCAGTCACGGAAGCGGCACTGCTCGGCCAGCGCCACGACGTCGGGGAAGGCCTCGTCGACGCTCGTGCCCTCCTCGGACCACACCCCGAGCGCCCGCACCCCCGGCGTGTCGATGAGGGTGGCCCCGCCTCCCAGGGGCAGGAGCAGGCGGGCGATGGTGGTGTGGCGGCCCTTGCGGTCCCGGGCGCGGACCTCGGCCACCTGCTGGCGGGGGGAGCCGACCAGGACGTTGAGGAGGGAGGACTTGCCCGCCCCGGACTCGC
>WHTX01000239.1 GCA_009377505.1 Acidimicrobiia bacterium | reverse complement strand
GGGGGGAGGGGAAGGATCCCCTGGTGCGCCATCTGGTGGGCGTAGGGATGCTCGATCACGCCGTTGTCGCGCCGGCTGCGCACGGCCGAGAGGATGATCAGGACCGCCAGTGCCGTCCACAGCGCGTTCATGGGCTTGAGCAGCTTCTTGAGCAGGAAGTACCACGGCGTCGTGTCATGCCAGCCGTCGACGTTGTTGGTGCTGGTCGACACCTCGCCGGTCGACCGTATCGTGTCGAGCGCGCTCGCCCCGCTCCCGGCCAGCACGTTGAAGGACACGTCACTTCCGCCCACCCGCCCGACGAGGGACACGCCGTGGGAGCCGGCCTCCTGGACGGTGTTGCCCTTGACCTGCCCGGTGGAGTCGCGCAGGTAGACGCCGGTGGCCGAGCCCTCCACGACGTTGCCGGTCACCGTCGAGTCGGTGACGCCGTTGACCAAGGCGACGCCGTGGCGCGCCGAGTCCCGCACGGTGTTCCCGGTGACGGCGACGCGCCGGGCGGGGCCGTTCACCATGATCCCCATGTCGTGGCCCTCGACGAGGTTGTTGCTCGCCCCGAGGTTGACTCCTCCGAGGAGCTCGATGCCGTAACGCCCGTTGTCGATCGCCGTGCTGCTGTTCACCGAGTTGTTGCCGCAGCTCCGCAGGGAGGCGCCCACGGCGGAGGGGCCCTCGGCCAGGGGCCGACCGTCGAGGCTGAAGCCGGTGCCGGAGTTCTCGCTCGCCGTGGACTCGCTGATCGTGATGCCCGTCGTGGCACGGTCGAGGGAGAAGCCGTCGCCGACGTTGCGCGTCGACGTGGTCCGGCTGATCACGCCATTGGTGACGTAGCGGTGGAAGACGACCCCGCCGAGCTGGTTGTCAGCGAACGTGGAGTCGCTCACCTGGACGCCGTTCGCCCCGGACACGAACAGGCCGAAGGCGTTGTGGTCCACTGTGACGTTGCTGATCCGGCTCGACACGTAGTTCACCGCGGGGACGGTGTACTCGAGGTCGGTGTCCGCCTGGGCCGACTGCAGGGGGCCCGCCGGCTGCCAGGTCACGTCGTCCAACAGGGACAGGGGGCCCTCGTCGCCGGGCCCCGCCAACTCGATCGCCCCGGTGTTCGGCCTGTCGGTGCCGGTCAGGGCGAGCCCGCCGGTCCGCCCCGCCCAGAACCCGAGCTGCGTCAGGTTGGCATGGGACGCCTCGAACTGCCCGCCGATCGCCCGGATGTAGGCACGTCCGTCGGTGGTGAGCTCGTCGTGGGCCCCTTCGATGGTGTCCCAGCTGGTGATGTCCACCGGGGCGCCCTCTTCGCCGAGGACCTGGAGCTCGCCTCCGAGGGAGACGATGGTGGAGAAGCCCTCGGGGCCGCTCGCCAGGCGCAGGGTGAGCCCGCCGGGAGCGGACAGGTTCAGCGTGGCTCGCGGCGTCACCACGATGTGCTCGCTCAGGAGATAGGAGCCGTCGGACATGCGCAGGAACGTCTGGGGCGCCAGCTCGATGAGGTCCTCGATGGTGTACGGCGCCGACCTCGGCGTGAGGACGAGCGTGTAGCCCCCGACCGTCCCCAGCCGGTAGGGCGTCTTGATGCCGAGGATCTAGTTTCTTGACGACCTCGAGGCGCGAGGTCGTGACAAGCGCGAAGGTTCGTGCACCGTGGCGGTGCAAGATCCTTCGCGGTCCGCGCGGCCGGGGCGCCCGCCGCCCGCCCACCGCGCGGTCCCCTCCCTGCTGGGCCGGAAGCTACAGGCCCGACCTCCGCGACGTCGTCAGCCGATGGCGGTCATGGCCTGCTCGACGGAATCGGCGAGCGGGCGGTTCGTGTCGACCACCGTCGCCTCCGGCCAGGGGCCCCGACCCTCCCGCAGGTGGCGGGCGACCTCCACCGTGGCGTCGGAGGCGTCGCCGCCGGCCGCCCGGCGGGCCGCGATCCGCCGGGCGACGACCTCGGGCGGGGCGTCGACCTGCAGCTCGACCAGGTCGGCGGCAGCCTCCTCCCCGAGCTGGCGGGCGAGAGCGCGTTGGCCACCGTCGGTCCAGGAGGCGTCGAGCACCACCGACTCGCCGAGCTCGACCAGGGCCCGGGCGCGGCGGAGCAGCTCGCCGTAGGTGCTGGCCGTGACCTCGGCCCGGTAGATGCCCTCGCCGACCGGCGCCGTGGCGTCCTCGCTCGCCGCCATCCCCGACAGCTCCTTACGGACCTCGTCCGAGCGCACGACCGCCCACCCCCTCCGTTCGCCGAGCTCGTTGGCCAGCGTGCTCTTGCCCGTGCCCGGCGTGCCCCCGACGAGCACCAGGCGGACCCGGCAACTGGCCAGGTGCCGCGCGCAGCGGGCCAGGTGGTCGGCGGCGTCGGCGGCCGCCTCGTCGTCACCCTGTTCGGCCCGCAGGCAGGCCACCTTGGCCCGCACCTGGGCGCGGTAGGCGATGTAGTGGTCGGCGAGGGAGCCCGGGTGGTGCTCGCCCGAGAACTCGCGGTAGCGATCGAGGAAGGCGTCGGCGGTGGCCGGGCCGTCGAGGCGTTCGAGGTCCATGGCCAGGAACGCGGCGTCGAGGAGCGCGTCGCCGTAGCGCAGCTGGTCGTCGAAGGCGAGACAGTCCAGGATGCGGGGCCCGTCGTCGAGGCAGAACACGTCCTCGGCGAGGAGGTCGCCGTGGCCGTCGACGGCATGGCCGGCGGCGACGCGCGCCGCGAAGAGCGGCCCTCGGCCCGCCAAGTAGCGGCGCCAGTCTCGGCCGACGGCCTCGAAGGTGCCCCGTGCGAGCACGCTGTCCACGAAGGGCGCGATGGCCGCTTCGTTGTCCGCCCAGTTCCGGGCCACCGCGTCACGGCTGGCAGCGGCGTCGGCGTCGGGGTGGCGGGGCGCGGCGGCGTGGATGGCCGCCACGGCCTTGGCCACCTCGCGGACGAGGGCGGCGGTCTCGGGCCGGCCGAGCAGGCCGGCGAGGCGCCGCTCGGCGGGCATGCGCCGCATCACGAGGGCGTGGTCGTGCACCGTGCCGTCACTGCCGGCCAGGTCGACGACGTCGAGGTAGACGTCGGGGGCGAAGCGGCGGTTCACCTCGAGCTCGCGCCACAGGGCGGTGGCGCGACGCTCCCGCGTCGAGTAGTCGAGGAACCCGACGTCCACCGGCTTGCACAGCTTGTAGGCCCTCGCGCCGGCGAAGAGCAGCACGGAGATGTGCGTCTCGGCGCCGCCGGGGTCGTTGCCGTGCGAGGGGTCGAGCTCGACGAGGGGTGCTGCCCGTTCCATGGCCCCAGCCTCGCTCGCGCCTGCACACGGGGCCAGGGCGGGTGGAACCCCCCGCCGGCCCCGCGGGCACCATGCGCGGACGGGAGCGCCGCCCACCCCCCTGGCGACGGGCTCAGCGAACCGCGTCAGCGTCGAGGAGGCAGGTCGCGCTGATGGCGCCCACGTGGCGGTGGTCGGTGCCACAACAGCCGCCGACGACGGTGATCTGGGGGTGCGCTTGGCGGAGCCCGCGGTACAGCTCGGCGAGGGCGTGGGGGTCGCCGCTGTCGAGCTCGGTCGCCTCGTCGAGCTCGGCGTGGCTCAGCTCGGAGGCGTTCGCACGGATCCCGCGGAGGCGCCCGGCCCACGCGGAGCCGGCCTCGAGCACGTGGCCGAAGTGCTTGGGGTGGGCGCAGTTCACCATGTAGTAGGCGGGGTATGCGTCGGTGGCGGTGTCGACGGCGGCGATGGCCCCGGCCAGGGACTGGCCCGTGGGCAGGGCGCCGTCCGTCTCCACGGTGAAGGCGATGACCACCGGCACCCCCTCCGCCCGAGCGGCGGTGGCGATGCCGATGGCCTCGTCCACGTAGGTCATGGTGATGGCCGTGACCAGGTCGGCTTCGCTGGCGGCGAAGGTCCGCACCTGGCCGGCGTGGTAGGCGCGGGCCTCGGCCACGGTCATGGTCGCGCCGGGCTGGTACCCGTCGCCCCTGGGCCCCACACAGCCGCTGATGACGATCGGCGTGCCCGGGCGGGCGTGGCGGCGCCGGGTGTCCTCGAGGAGGGCGACGCCGGCGCGGTTGGCCGCGTCGAGCTGCTCGAGGTCGTAGCCGCGCCGTGCCCCCCAGTCGCTGCTCGCCCGCCACGTCGGGGTCTCGAGCACGATGCCCACCTGGTCGCGGACGGCGATGGCGGCGTAGGCGTCGAAGTAGCGCTGGAGGGCGTCGCGCCCGCGCCCCTCGGCCAGCAGGGTGAAGGCGGCGAAGTCGGGCAGGTCGATGCCCTCGTCGAAGATCATCGTGGTCTCGATGCCACCGTCCGTGAGGAACAGGGCGGCATCGAGCTGGGGCAGGTGGTCACGGTAGACAGGCACGGGTCCTCCTCGGGGTGCTCGGTCACCAGACGAGGCGTGAGATGTGCCCTCACGCTGTGAGTCCCGCCCATCGGCCGGTCCCGGCCGGTTTAGGCTGCGGCCACCGAGGTGGACGATGGAGCTGTTCGGCCGCGCACGCGAGCTGGGGGAATTGGTCGACCGGCTGCGGGGACACCGGCTGGTGACGGTGATGGGGCCCGGGGGGATCGGCAAGACCGCCCTCGCACGCGCCGCGAGCGCCCGGCTGGCGCACACCTTCGAGCTCGGCGCCCACGAGGTCGACCTCACGAGGGTCGACGCCCCCGGGGCCGTGGGCGGGGCGATGGCCTCCCAGCTCGGCTTCCCTACTTTCTCGGCGCTGGTCAGCTCGCCGTCCGAGCAGCCGGCGCTCCTCGTCGTCGACAACTGCGAGCACGTCCTCGACGCGGCTGCCGTGTCCATCGCCGAGCTGCTCGCCGCCTGCCAGTCCCCCACGGTCGTCGCCACCAGCCGGTCGCCACTCGACGTTCCCGGCGAATCCCTGGTGGTGCTCGGCCCCCTGGAACTGCCCACCGCCGGGCACGTCGACCGCGACATCCCCTCCATGGCGCTCTTCCTCGAACGCGCCCGTGACGCCGGTGTGGCCATCGAGGAGGACGAGCTCGAGGCGGTGGCCGACCTCTGCCGCCGGCTCGACGGCGTACCCCTGGCCCTCGAGATCGCCGCCGCCCGCATCCGGTCGATGACGCCGGCAGAGGTGCTCGCTCGCCTCGGTGACCTCGACACGCTCTCCCGGCCCCGGTTCCGGGGCAGCGCCCGGCACCGCAGCGTACGGGCGACGATCGAATGGTCCTACGCGCTGCTCGGCGAGCGGGAGCGCGACCTCTTCGACCGCCTCGGGGTGTGCAGCGGCTCGTTCAGGGCGGTCACGGCGCAGGCGCTCGACGTCGGGGCGGCGACGCCCGCGGACACCTTCCAGGCCCTGGACAGCCTCGTGGCCGCGTCGCTGCTCGTGGCCCACAGGCAGGGCTCGACGACCCGCTACCGCCAGCTCGAGACGGTGCGCGCCTTCGCTCTCGGCCGCCTCGACGCCCGGGGCGAGCTCACCCCGACCTGGGACCGCTTCGTCGAGCACGTCCTCGGCCAGGTGCTCGGCATCATCGATGCGGCAACGACGGGTTGGCGGTCCTCCGTGCTCGCCGAGCTGTTCGACCTGTTCGACGACGTGGCCGCGGCGCTGCGCTGGTGCGTGGCCAACGACCCGGGGCCGTCGCGGGCGGTCCTGCTGCTCGCCGTGCTCTGGGGCGTGGTCCACCAGGCCCACGCCGAGGACGTCGGCGCCCTCGGTGAGCAGGTGCTCGCCCGCTGGCCCGAGCCCACCGTCCCCTACTGGGCGGACGCGGCGGCCACCCTGGCCACGTGCCGCTACCTGGCCGGCTCGCTCGACGAGGCGTCGGCCCTGGCCACCCGGGCGCTCGAGGTGGGGGGCGTGTCATTCGCCGCGCCGGTGACGCTGCGGAGGGCCCTCGGCCAGGCCCGCCGCGCCCGGGGCGACGCGGCGGGCGCGCTGGCCCTCTTCGTCGAGGGGACGGAGGAGGCCAGGGCTGAGGGCCTCACGGGCATGGCGCTCGAGCTCGATGTGGCCCGGGCCACCGTGCTCGCCGACCTGGGCCAGGTCGACGTGGCGCTCGACCTCGTGCGCTCGGCGGCCCTCGAGGCAAGCACGGGGGGCTCGGACATCAACGAGGTGTGGGCCCGCACGACGGAGGGCTACATCCTCCTGCGCAGCGACCCGAGGATGGCGCTCGAGGTGGTCGACGCCGCCATGGCCGCAGCCCGCCGCATCGGGTACGCGGCAGGCGTCTTCGCGAACATGCGCTCCCGAGCACTCGGCGAGCTCGGCGAGGGTCGCCCGCAAGACGCGGCTCGGACGATGGCCGACCTGCTCGACGAGCTGGTCAGCCGGGGCGGGCTGGAGCTGCGGCTGGTGCTCGACACGGTGGCTGTGGTGCTCGAGCGGGTCGGCCGCCCGTCATGGGCTTCCCTCGCCGCCACGTCGCACACCCTGCCCGTGGTCAGCCTGCTGGCCAGCGTCCGCCACGAGCTGTTCCCCCTGCCGGCCCACGACGGCCCCGTCCTCGGGATCGGCGAGGCCGTCTCGCTGGCCCGGGCCGAGCTGGCGGCGTTCCTCGAGGCCGTGTCGGTCGCCGCCCTGCCGGTGCCCGCCGGGCGAGCGGCCCCACTCGAGCCGGCCACAGACGCCGTCGCCCCGGCGGAGGGCGCCGCCGAGGACGGCGTCTTCGCCCTCGTCGGCGAGCTGTGGCAGGTGGGCTTCGCCGGCAGGACGGTGCTCGTGAAGCCCTCGAAGGGCATGGCTGACCTGGCCCGGCTCCTCGCTGCGCCGGACCGCGAGGTGCACTGCATGGAGCTGGTCGGTGTCGTCGTCGAGGAGCACACCACCGGCGAGGTGATCGATGCTGCGGCCCGCCGCCAGTACGAGCAGCGGGCACGCGACCTCCAGGCGGAGGTCGACGACGCGGCGGCCGACCACGACCTGGGGCGCGCCGAGCGGGCGAGGGTCGAGCTCGACCTTCTCGTCGACCACCTGGCGGCGGCGCTCGGGCTCGGCGGGCAGGTCCGGCGCACCGGCAGCAACGCGGAGCGGGCCCGCTCGGCTGTCACGCAGCGGGTGCGCGGCACGATCCGACGGATCTCGAAGGTGCACCCCGAGCTCGGCCGCCACTTGAGCACGTCGATCGCCACGGGCACGTTCTGCTGCTACCGGCCCGAACGGGCCACCCGCTGGCGCACCTGAGGTCGAGGGCCAGGGCCCGGGCGCTCGACGGCCCTGGTGCTGTGGTCGAGTCGCTCATCCCTCGGCCCCGTCGTGGCCCGCGTCGGCGAGCACGTGCTCCCGGAGCCGGCCGAGGGCGTACGGCCAGGCGTGGGCGAACTGCTCGCGGTAGGTGGCCGCGCCCTCGCCGTGGCGCTCCCAGCACCCGTGGCGCACCTCGACCCGGGTACCGCCTCCGGGCTCGGCCACGAAGGCCACGTCCACCTCGCTGGCGTGCGCCGGGTCGGGCACGGGGACCCGGTCGGGGCCGATCTGCCAGGTGAAGCGCAGCCGGTGCGGCGGCTGCCACTCGAGCACGCGCCCCCAGTCGAGGCGGAAGCCGTGCGGCCCGCGCTCGTAGAGGAAGCCGCCCTCACCGTCCTCGATGCCGATGTCCTCGAGCAGGTCGGCCCCCGACCAGGAGAACTCGGCCGGCCACCACAGGGCGAAGCGTCCGGTGAACTGGCTGAACGCCTGGGCCGGGGGAACGGGCAACGCGACGGCGGCCTGCAGGTGCTCGAGGGCGGGGCGGCCCGAGGGTGGCATGGCTCGACTCCTGGGTCCGGGGAGGCCGGCGCTCGGTCTCGCACGTGTGGCTACCCCATCGTCCCGCCGATTCGACGAGACGACCGAGCGGGTCGTCCGACAGCGGCCCTGACCGGGGCAGGAATGCCCACCACGGCGATTCGACGTCGATTCGCCGCCAGGTCCGTCGAATCGACGTCGAATCGATGCCCGGCGCTGCCAGCCGCGCCCCAGGCGACAAAACACCAGGTCAGCTGCGTCGAGCGAACATCTCGTAGCAGGCGATCGCCGCGGCGGCGCCGACGTTCAGCGAATCGACGTTCAGGTGCAGGGGCACCCTCGCCCGGTGGTCGGCAGCCGCCAGCGTCGCTTCGCGCAACCCGTCGCCCTCGGCGCCCAGCACGAGGACCACCCGGTCTGGCCCCCCGAGGGGCAGCTCGTCGAGGCGCGCGGATCCGACCGGGGTCAGCGCCACCACCACGAAGCCCGCCTCCCGGGCGACGTCGAGCCCGGCGGGGAACGTCTCGGCCCAGGCGTAGGGCAGCGAGAAGCACGCACCCATCGACACCCGGGACGCCCGCCGGTAGATGGGGTCACAGGTCCCCGGGTCGAGCAGCATCCCGTCCGCCCCCAGCGCCGCAGCCGAGCGGCAGATCACCCCACGTTGGTCGGGTTGACCACCCCCTCGAGCGCCACCAGGCCCTGCGCCCCCGCTACCACCGACGCCGCGGTGGGCACCGGCGCCCGGTCGAAGCTGGCCAGGCTCTCCCGGAGCCGGGCCCGTCCCGCGAGCCGCTCGAGGACCGCGCCCCGGCCCAGGTACACCGGCGCCGACGCCGCGGCCGCCGCCTCC
>WHTX01000238.1 GCA_009377505.1 Acidimicrobiia bacterium | reverse complement strand
GCCACCCGGTCGGGGCGCGGCGGTTGGCCTCCACGAAGCCGGGCTTGAGGACGAGGTCCTCGGGCGGGTAGCCCGCGAGGGACAGCTCGGGGAACACGGCGATGTCGCACCCGGCGTCGGATACCTCGCGCTGGGCGGCGACCACCCGGTCGACGTTGGCCTCGAGGTCGCCGACGGTGGTGTTGACCTGGCAGAGCGCGATGCGCAGCCGCCGCACGCCGCCAGGGTAATCGGCCCCCGGCGCCGGGCCCCGGGGGGCGGTGGCGCTCACGGGCGGGCGCGCTCGGCCGGCCCGGGCGGGCCCGACACGCCCGGGGCGCGAGGTCGGGCCGGCACGACGGCCGGCACGGGGAGCATCATGGGCGGGACCGTAGTCGTAGAGGAGCCCAGCATGGACCCGTTGGTATCGACCGATTGGCTGGCAGACGAGCTGGGGGCGCAGGACCTGCGCGTCCTCGACTGCACCGTGCTGCTGCAGCCCGCGCCCGCCGGCTTCGAGGCCAGGGACGCCCGGGATCGCTGGGCGGCGGGGCACATCCCCACCAGCGCCTACGCCGACCTGGCCACCGACCTGTCCGACCCCGAGAGCCCGCTGCGCTTCACCATGCCGTCCGCCGAGCGCTTCGCCGAGGCCATGGGCCGCCTCGGCGTGGGCGACGGCACCAGGGTGGTCCTCTACGACAGCCGGCTCAACATGTGGGCGGCGCGCCTGTGGTGGATGTTGAGGGCCTTCGGCTTCGACGACGCCGCCGTGCTCGACGGCGGGTGGAAGGCGTGGAAGGCCGAAGGCCGCCCGGTGTCGACGGAGCCGGCGGACCACCGTCCGGCCCGCTTCGTGGCCAGCCACCGTCCCGGGTTGTTCGTGGGAAAGGAGGAGGTACTGGCCGCGCTCGACGACGGTGCGACCTGCCTCGTCAACGCCCTCAGCGCCGAGCAGCACCGGGGCGAGACGGACGACTACGCCCGCCGAGGCCACCTGCCGGGTGCGGCGAACGTCCCCGCCGCGGCGCTCCTCGAGCCCGAGACGCACCGCTTCCTGCCCCTCGACGAGCTGCGCCAGCACTTCTCGCCCGTGCTGGAGGGCGCCCCCGCCGCGTCGTCACGTACTGCGGCGGGGGCATCGCCGCCTCCTCGGACGCCTTCACCCTCCATCGGCTCGGCTTCAAGGACGTCGCCGTCTATGACGCCTCGCTGCAGGAGTGGGCGGGCGACCCGTCCCTGCCCCTCGTCACGGGCGATAAGCCCGCTCGCGTTCGCGAGCAGTTCCGGGCCGGCTCGAGCGCCTGGTCACGGCCCTCTCCGACGAATCCGTCGGCAGAGGCAGCGAATCGACGTCGAATCGACGTCACCGAGTTCCCTCGTGGTCGAGAGGGGCTGTGACCAGGGCGACTCGTGTCGAGGCCGACGAACGGCGAGTGCGCCTACATGTGTCGTGCTCACCCTGGTCAGCGGCCGGGGCCGAGCAGGCCTCCGAGCGGGCCGCCTCCATGGCCCCCGCCCATCCAGCGCAACAGGCCCCAAGGCAGTTCCTCGTCGACCACGCGCTCGACCAGGTCGGCCGCGTGCTCCTCGATGCGTGTCGCCCACTCCCCGGGCACGTCGCCGTCGGCGACCGCCTGGTCGAGGCGGGCGGTTACGGCGGCGGCGAGCTCGTCGACGACGGCCGGGCGGTCGAGGCCCTGCTGTTCGATGAGCTCGCCGACGGTGGCACCGCCCTCCAGCGCCGCAGCCGCCTCCTCGGGAGCCATGTCGAGGGCGCCGGCCAGGGCGGCGAGGGCCTCGTCGCGTGCCTCGCCCAGGTGGCCGGCCCAGACCTGGCCCCGCTCGTCGAGCTCGGCGGAGACGCCGTCGAGGACGGCGTCGGCCTGGTCCTGGGTGAGCGTGCCGTCGGCGACGAGGCCGTCGAGCACCCCGCGCAGCGGTCCCTGGTGCCCCCCGAAGACGCCGTCGAGCAAACCTCCGAGGTCCCCGTCCGGTGCCGGGGCCTGCTCCACGGTGGTCGTGGTGGTCTCCTCCTGGGCGCCGACGAGGTTTGGCAGGCCGACCGCCGCAGCGGTGAGCCCGCCGCCGACGATGACCGTGGCGGCCGTGACGGACGCCGCCCAACGTTGGATCTTCATGGTGCCCTCCGGGGGGATCTGTGGGGGACGGGACGCCACCAGACTCGGGGCCAGATGTGAGGCTTCTGTGAGCTGTCCTTGATGAGCCGGCCAGGGCAGCCTCATCGAGGACGGCGGGGGACGAGCCGCCAGGTGCTGCGCCAGACTGAGCCACATGACCAGCCAGCGCGAGCACGTGCTGCAGACCGTCACCGAGCGGGGCGTGCGCTTCGTGCGGTTGTGGTTCACCGACGTGCAGGGCTTCCTCAAGTCCTTCGCCATCACCACGGCCGAGCTCGAGGTTGCCCTCGCCGAGGGGATGATGTTCGACGGCTCGGTCGTGCAGGGCTACTCGCGCGTCCAGGAGTCGGACATGCTGGCCGTGCCCGACCCCTCCACCTTCGAGCTGCTGGCCTGGGTCGGCGACGAGGCGCCCGTCGCCCGCATGATCTGCGACATCTGCCTGCCCTCCGGCGAGCCCTTCCCCGGCGACCCGCGCTACGTGCTGCGCCGGAACCTCGAGCGGGCCCGGCGGCTGGGCTTCACCCTCCAGGCCGGGCCGGAGATGGAGTTCTTCGCCTTCGCCTCCGCCGACCGCCCCGAGCCCGTCGACCGGGTCGGCTACTTCGACCACTCGAGCTCGGCGGTGGCCTCCTCGCTGCGCCGCCGCATCATCCTCGAGCTCGAGGCCATGGGCACGGCCGTCGAGTACAGCCACCACGAGGTCGCCCCGAGCCAGCACGAGATCGACCTGCGCCCCGCCGAGGCGCTGGTGATGGCCGACTCCATCATCACCTTCCGCACCGTGGTGAAGGAGCTGGCCCGGGCCCTGGGCGTGCACGCCACGTTCATGCCCAAGCCCCTTGCCGGCGTCAACGGCTCGGGCATGCACACCCACCTGTGGCTCTACGAGGGCGACACCAACGCCTTCGCCGACCGCAACGCCCCCGACGGGCTCTCCTCCGTGGCCCGGCACTTCATCGCCGGCCTCCTCGAGCACGCCCGGGCGATCACCGCGGTCACCAACCCGTGGGTGAACTCCTACAAGCGCCTGGTCCCGGGCTACGAGGCCCCCGTGCACGTGTGCTGGGCGCGCAACAACCGGTCGGCACTCGTGCGGGTGCCGGCGCCAGCGCGGGCCAGCCTCGACCGGGTGGGCATCGAGTACCGGGCCCCCGACCCGTCCTGCAACCCCTACCTGGCGCTCGCCGTGATCGTGGCCGCCGGGCTCGACGGCATCGAACGAGGGCTGGCGCTGGCGCCCGAGGCCCAGGACAACCTGTGGAGCCTCGACGACGAGGAGCGCCGGGCGCTGGGCATCGCCTCCCTGCCCACCTCGCTCGACGAGGCCATCGACGAGCTCGAGGGCTCGGAGCTGGCCGCCGAGGCGCTCGGCGAGCACGTCTTCGCCTACGTGCTCGCCAACAAGCGTGAGGAGTGGCGCGAGTACGCCGCCCAGGTCACCCAGTTCGAGCTCGACCGCTACCTGGACCTGCTGTGACGTTGAGCTCCGCTGAGCTACTGCCCGGCGCTGCTGGGCTCGACCGGGGTGCTGCGGTCAGGTCGACGTCGTGTGTATCGCTGTTTCCGTCCCGGAGGCGAGGTTCGCCCTCGGTCGGGCAACCCGCGTGGCCCCCAACGGCGCCGCCCGGGATGAGGGTGATCCCCGATGGCCCGGGACCGTCCTCTTCCTACGTTTCCCCCGAGCCGTCCGTGGCTGGTGAGAGCACTCGGCTCGCTCGACACACGCAACGCGAAGGGGAACACCATGGGAAACGTCCACACCGGTTCGATCGCGCCCGCCGCGGCGCTCCGGACGAATCGCACCCGTCGGATCCGGCTGTTCCTCGTCGGCCTGAGCGTCGCCGTCGCCGCCAGTGCGGCCGGCCCTGCGGTGGCCAGCGCACAAGCCCCTCAGCAGGGCGGTCAGACGGGCGGCGCGTGCACGGTCACCGACGGGCTGAACAAGGGCAAGAAGGGCACGTACACGACGGATGACGAAGGCAACACCTGGTGTGAGGGCAGCTGGGGGGGCACCGAGTGCGGCAGCACGAAGTGCGAGAGCGCTCTGCTCCGTCCCCTGAAGGCCGTCGTCATGCCGACCAGGGCGGTCGCCATCCGCTGACCAGCCACTGAGACGTCGCGAACGACCTCGCCGATCGGCCCGCTCCTCGAGAGGGCCGATCGGCGAGACGCGCCCAACCCCGGGACAGCTGGGCTATCGTCCCAGGTCAGTGATGATGCGCCGAGCGAAAGAACCGGTCCACGAGGTGCCCGGCCGTCACCACCGCGACCTGGACCTGCTGTGACCGAGCTGGCCGGGAGCGGTGGCCGCAGGGGCCGGTCCCGCGGCGAGGAGGGGGCCAGGGCCAGCGACCACCTCGAGGAGGCGCTGGCCGCCGCCGCCGACGTCGGCTCGGCCCGGGTGGCCATCGAGCGCCTGGTCGAGGGCCGCCCGGAGCTCGAGTCCGAGCTGCGCGCCTCCCCCATCGCGGCCACCGGGGCAGTCGCCCTCGTCGACGCCTCCCGCTCCCTCACCGAGGCGGCCGTGCGCGACCCCGCCGTCCTCGCCCCGCTGCGCGACCCCGACGCCCTGCGCCGTGAGACGGCCCCTGAGGCCTACCGCCGGGGCGCGCCCCTCGACGTCGAGGGGCTGCGGCATTGGAAGCAGGCAGAGCTGGCCCGCATCGCGTTGCGCGACCTGCTCGGCTTCGCCGACCTCGACGCCGTGGGCCGCGAGCTCGCCGCCCTGGCCGACGCCTGCCTGGGCGCGGCACTGGCGCTGGCCGAGCCCACCGGGCCCCTCGCCGTCGTGGGCATGGGCAAGCTCGGGGGGCGGGAGCTCAACTACGCCTCCGACGTGGACGTGCTCTTCCTCCACGAGGGCGACCAGTACGAGGCCGTGGCCGCCGCCCGGCGCCTGCTCACGGTGATGACCGAGCCGACGGCGGGGGGCATCGTCTTCCGAACCGACGCCGACCTGCGCCCCGAGGGCCGCTCCGGCGCCCTGTCCCGGACGGTCCCTGCCTACGCCGGCTACTACGAGAGCTGGGCCGGGCACTGGGAGCGCCAGGCGCTGATCAAGAGCCGCTTCGTGGCCGGCGACGGCGACCTGGCGAACGCCTTCTTCGACGCCGTGCTGCCCCTCGTGTGGGACGGCGCGCTCGACCACGACGCCTTGCGGGAGATCCGGGCCATGAAGGCCCGCTCGGAGGCACTGCGGGCCAAGGAGCTCAAGCGGGGCCCTGGCGGCATCCGCGATGTGGAGTTCGCCGTGCAGCTCCTCCAGCTCTCCCTCGGGCGGCACGACCCGGCCATCCGCTCCGGCACCACGCTCGAGGCGCTCTCCCAGCTCGCCCGGGGCGGCTACGTGGACGGGGCCGACGCCGAGCACCTCGCTACCGCTTACCGCTACCTGCGCACCGTCGAGCACCGCCTCCAGCTCCGCGAGGAGCAGCAGGTGTACGTGCTGCCCGAGCACGAGGTGGCCCGCACCCGCCTGGCCCGGGTGCTCGGCTACCGCGATACCGCCGAGGCCACGGCGCTCGAGCAGTTCGAGGCCACCCACCGCCGGCACCAGGCCTCGGTGCGCAGCATCCACGAGCGGCTCTTCTTCCGACCGCTGCTCGACAGCCTGGCCGGCTCACGGCCCCTCGACCCCGAGAGCCTGGGCGAGCAGCTCGCCGCCTTCGGCTTCCGGGACCGCGACGCCACCCGCGCCGCGGTGACCGAGCTGACGACGGGCATGAGCCGGACGGCCACACAGTTCCGCCAGCTCTTCCCGCTGCTCCTGGCCTGGCTCTCCGCCACGCCCAACCCCGACCTCGGGGTGCTGCAGCTGCGCACGGTGGCCGACGGGCCGGTGCGGGCCTCCGCCGTCGTCGGCGCGCTGCGCGACTCGCCGGTCGCCGGCGAGCGGCTCTGCCTGCTGCTGGGCTCCTCCAAGGTGGTCGGCCGGGCACTGCGCCGCCACCCCGACGCTCTCGCCGACCTGGCCGACGACGAGGCCCTGGCCCGCCCAGCGACCAGGGAGGCGCTCGTGGCCGAGTCCGGCGAGGCCCTGGCCTGGCGCGCCGCCGACCCGGCCGCCCGGTCGACCGGCCTGCGCCGCTTCGTGCGCCGCCACGAGCTGCGCGTCGCCTCACGTGACCTGTTGGGCTTCACCGAGCCGGGCGGGGTGGGGGCCGAGCTCACCGCGCTGGCGGAGGCGACCCTCGAACGTGCCCTCGCCTCGGTCGGGCCCCCTTTCCCCTTCGTGGTGGTCGGGCTCGGCAAGCTCGGGGGCGGCGAGCTCGGCTACGCATCGGACCTCGACATCTTCTTCGTGCACGACGGCCACCCCCTCGAGGCTGAGCGGGTGGCCGAGGCCCTCGTCCACGACCTCGGCGACCAGACCAGCGAGGGCCGCGCCTACGACATCGACACCCGGCTGCGCCCCGAGGGCCGCTCGGGCGCCCTCGCCCTGACCCTCGGCGGGTTCCGGTCCTACTGGTCGGGCCGCGCCCAGATCTGGGAGCGACAGGCCATGCTGCGGGCCCGGCCGGTCGCCGGGGACGACGGGCTCGGCGCCAGCTTCGCCGCCCTGCGGGCCGAGGTCGTCCACGGCAGCACGCTCGAGGACGCGGCCGTCCGGGAGATCCGTCGCATCAAGGTGCGGGTGGAGCGAGAGCGGGTGAAGCCCGCCGACGACCCCACCTTCCACCTCAAGCTGGGGCCGGGGGCGCTGGCCGACGTGGAGTGGACCGTGCAGCTCCTCCAGCTCCGCCATGGCCACGAGGACCCCGGTGTGCGCTCGCCCTCGACCATGGCCGCGCTCACCGCCCTCACCGAAGGCGGCTACCTGGCACCGGAGGACGCCGAGCACCTGCGGGCCAGCTACCGGTTCTGCGAGCGGGCCCGGGACTACCGCTACCTGCACACGGCCACGTCGGCCGACTCCCTCCCCAGCAGGCCCGAGGACGCCGTGCACCTGGCCCGGATGCTCGGCTTCGTGGACAAGCCCGAGTCCTCGCTGCGAGAGGCCTACCTGCGCGTGACGCGACGATCGCGGCGGGTGGTGGAGCGGGTCTTCTACGGCGAGGCATGATGCCCTGCGCCTCGCTCGCCCGGGGCGGGGGCGCGAAGGGGGAGCCATGCCGCTGACGCTGTCGCCACGAGCCGATTTCAAGGCCAGGTTGGCCCACGGCCCGGCCGTGCTCGCCCCCCTGTGCCTCGACCCGCTCACGGCTCGCCTGTGCGAGCAGCTCGGCTACGGCGCCGGGTACCTGTCGGGCGGTGCGCTCGGCTACGCCCTCGCCGTGTCCGAGGCGCTGCTCACCGTGAGCGAGTTCGCCGACGCCACCGCGGCCATCACCCGCCGCTCGTCCCTGCCCCTCATCGTGGACGGCGGCGTCGGCTTCGGTGACCCCGTGCACACGGCCAGGGCCATGTGGGACCTCGAGGCCGCCGGCGCCGTGGCCATCGAGCTCGAGGACCAGGTCGCCCCCAAGCGGGTCAGCCACCACCGGGGGGTCGAGCACCTGGTGCCCGTGGCCGAGATGGTGGCCAAGCTCGAGGTGGCCGTGGCCGCCCGGCGCGACCCCGACTTCCTCGTCATCGCCCGCACCGGCGCCGTGCGCCACGAGGGCTTCGAGGCCGCGGTGGCCCGCGCCCGGGCCTACGCCGCCGCCGGGGCTGACCTGGTCATGCTGTTCCCCGAGTCGGCGGAGCAGTGGCGCAGCGCCCCCGAACGTGTCGGCGCCCCTGCCGTGGCCATGACCGCGCACGGCCGGCAGTCGGCCGAGGACTGGGCGGCCCAGGGGTGGAGGCTCGTCATCGACCCCTTCACGGGCCAGGTCGTCGCCGTGGACGCCGTGCGGCGCGCCTACGCCGCGCTGGCCGCCGGTGGGCCCGCGGGCGACATGGACCAGCTCATGGAGGTGTACCGGGACCTGCCCGTCATCGCCGGGCTGGACGAGCTGTACGACATCGAGCGGGCCACGACCGAACCAGGGACGTGAACGCCCAAGCTGGCGCGTCAGCGACCCTGGAAGCGGGCGGGCCGCTTCGCCATGAAGGCGGCCTGGCCCTCTTTGTAGTCCTCGGAGCGGAAGCACGCCTCGACGAGCCGGCTCACCCGCTCGAGGTCTCGCTGGGCCGGGTCCTTCCTGGCCTCGCGGATGGCGGCCTTGCAGGCCGTGACGGTGAGGGGGGCGTTGGCGGCGATGGTGCCGGCCAGCTCCTTCACCGTCGCCTCGAGGTCGGCAACGGGCACGACGCGGTTGACGAGGCCGATGGCCAGGGCCTCGTCGTGGCTCAGCCGGCGGGCGGAGAAGAGGATCTCGGACGCCCAGGCCGAGCCGACGAGCCCCACGAGCTGCTGGACGCCGCCGTAGCCGTAGCCCAGGCCCAGCTTGGCCGCGGGCACGCCGAACTAAATTCACGT
>WHTX01000237.1 GCA_009377505.1 Acidimicrobiia bacterium | reverse complement strand
CACCGATGCCGGCGCCGAGCGACTTGAGCAACGCCTCCTTGGCCGCGAAGCGAGCCGCCAGGCGCTCCGTCGGGTCTGCTCGGCGCCCGGCGTAGGCACGCTCGGCGTCGGTGAAGAGCCGTTGGGAGATCCGCGGCCGACGGGCGAGCACGGCACGGAAGCGGGGGACGTCGACGGCGTCGAGCCCGATGCCGATCATCGGGCCCGATGTTACGCCGTGGCCGACACCGCCCCGGACGGTGCGCTACACGCGCCAGCGGTCGGCCAGGGGGATGATCGGCTCGGTGAGCAGGTCGGTCACGTCCACCGACTCGAGCAGGTCCTCACGGAAGGCCGGCTCGGTCTCGAGCACGGCGTCCTCGAGCACCCGGAAGCGGTCCCGGTAGCCGGTGAGCGCCGTGCGCAGCACCGCCGTGGGCAGGCGGTCGGCGAAGCGCACGTGGAGCAGCGTGATGCCGGTGGTCTGGCCGTCCTTCACCTCGGGCACGATGACGATCGTGCGCCCGTCGAAGCGGCCCCGGGCGGCGAGCACCCGGCGCTCCGCCGCCACCTGGTGCTTCGTCCCCCGCAGCCGGGGGTTCCGCTCGGTCCGTAGGGGCAGGTCCTGGGCGATGCCGTCCCGGTCGACGACGGTGATGGTGGCGTCGCCCTGGCCGGCCCGGCCCTCGATGCGGTAGCGGGTGTACCCGGTCACCTCGGCCACCGTCGGGCTGAGGGCGCCGAGGGTCCGCAAGGTGTCGTAGCTGAGGCGGTCGCGGGCGGCGCCGGCGGCGAGCACCGCCTGCACGAGCGGCGTCTCGAGGAGCGTCTCGTCCGAGCGGGAGATACCCACGGTGACCGTCTTGGCCTGGTGCTTGATGGCGTCGACCGGACGCGTGAGCTCGTCCACGCCCTGGGTGAGGGCGCGGGTGAGGTCCTCGACCACCACCGCGGGCGTGGCCACCTTGCCGAACTCGAGCTCGTAGGACTCGAGGGGCAGCACGCCGAGCCCGTAGCGCAGCAGGGACGACAGGCGGGCCGCGGTCGAGGCCTCGAGGTGCCCGTCGTAGGCGCCCGAGCGCAGGTCGTCAAAGAAGGGGCCCACCACGGGCTCGAGCCCGGTGCGCAGCGCGTCGGCCAGGGCTTCGGGGTCTTCGTGGGAAAGGGCCTGCTCGACCGCGCCCCGGGCCCGGCGCAGCGGCGTCGCCAGGGCGTCGATGGCGAGCGCCGCCTCGTAGCCGAACAGGTGCCCGACCATGGTGGCGAGCACGAAGGCGAGGAGCGGGTGGGTGTCCGGGACCTTGACCACGGCCAGGGCTGCCGGGTACGGGGGCGAGCTCGCCGAGGCCACCACCAGGGGGGCGGCGCGATGCGCCCGGTAGATGCCCACCTCCTTGGCCACATCGTCGGCGGTGGAGCCGCGCAGGCCGGCGGCGCACACGAGGATGAGGGGCTCCGAGGACAGATCGATGTGCTTCTTGTCCTCGGTGATGTCACAGGCGATGGACTTGTAGCAGAGCTCGGAGAGCTTGATGCGCACCTCGGCGGCGGCGATGCGGTTGGGCCCGTTGCCGACGAGCGCCCAGTAGCGGCGCTGGGGGGCGAACTGACGGGCCATGGCCGCCACCTGGGGCCGCAGCTCGAGCGTCTGTTCCATCAGATCGGGCAGCTGGCGCAGCCCGGCGAGCACCTCTTGGCGGTCGAGGGGCGGGGCACCGTTGGTGGAGCGGGCCCCACCGACGATGCCCTCGACGCCCGCGCCGGCCTCGACGATGTCGGCGATGGCGAAGGCGAGCAGGAACCCGGCGGCGATCTGGGAGTAGAAGGCCTTGGTGGAGGCCACGCTCATCTCCACGTCCCGGCCGTCGGAGGTGTACAGCACCCCGTCCGACTTGTCCGTGAGGTCGCTGTTGCGCCGGTTGACGATGCTGATCACCCGAGCGCCCCGGGCGCGAACGAGGTCGACCGTACGGTTCGTGTCCGTCGTGGTGCCCGACTGGCTGATGGCCACGACGAGGGTGTCGGACATGTCCGAGCCGAGGCGGAAGCCGGACAGCTCCGTGGCCGGCACGGCCTCGACCCGCAGGCGGGCGGCGTGCACGGCGGACTGCAGCGCGAGCACGAAGCCTTGGCCGGCGACCGCCGCGGTGCCCTGGCCGATGACGACGACCGAGCGGACCCTGGCCCGGGCGAGGTCGGCGACGATGGCGGCGGGAAGCGTCTCCTCGCCGAGCCGCACGGCTAGCCCGCCCTCGGTGTCGACGAGCTTGCCCCGCACGGTCTTGCGGAACGAGCTGGGCGACTCGCTGATCTCCTTGAGCAGGTAGTGGGGCTGGTCACCCCGGTCGATGTCGCGTGTGGTGATCTGCGGGCTGGTCAGCTCGCCGGCCTCGACCGCCAGCTCGCTGCCATCGTAGGACCAGCGCCCGATCCCCTCCAGGGTGCCGGCCCGCTCGGCATCGAGGACGACGACCTGGCCGCGGCTGCCGGCCGGGTTGGTCGGGTCGGACGGGGTCTCGCCGTCCATGCGCAGGTAGCGCCCGCACACCTCGACGACGCCGTAGGGCTCGCTGGCCACCACGTACACGTCTTCGGCCACCCCGACGTAGAGGGCCTGGCCGCTCCCCCGCAGGGCGAGGAGGAGCCTCTCGGGGCTGGCCGCCGCCTGGCCGCCGATGGCCACCGAGCCCTCGAGCTGGGCGACCGTGCGCCGGAACGCTTCGTTCACCGCGAGGCCGTCGGCCACCGCACGTGAGGCGAGGGTGGGGATGACCTTGGCGTCGGTGGTGATCTCGGTCCGGATCCGCAAGCCGTGGCTGGCCTTGAGGTCGGCGAAGTTGTCGACGTCGCCGTTCAGGGCCGCGGTGACATAGGGGCCCGAGACGTGGTCGACCTCTTCGGAGTTGAGGGGGTGCGCGTTGGCGGCCGAGATGATGCCCACCGAGGCCCAGCGCGTGTGCCCGAGCACCACCGCCTCCGCATCGGGCCCCGACAGGGCACGGCGCAGCACGTCGTCGACCTCGATGGCCCGGCGGATGACGGCCGTGTTGTCCCCCAGCTCGCCGATCTCCGCAGCGGCCTTGTACACGAAGGACAGGCAGCCCTCGGCGACCCGCAGGCTGCCCGAGCCGAAGAGGTCGTCCCCGCGGGCGCCGATCGCCTCGGCCAGCGCCGGACGGCCGAGGTCGAGGCCGTGGTCGCGGACGAGGACGTGCAGGCCGGCAGAGTCGCGGCCCCGCACCTCGAGGCGGTCGATGGCCGAGAGCGCTTCCTGGATGGCCAGGTAGGCGGTGAGCGCGTTCGGCCCCGGCGCCCCGCCGGCCAGCGTGGCCACGGCCCGGGCGGTGCGCAGGCGGTCCTGCCCGATCGCCCAGAGGGCGTCCTTGGCGTCTATGGCGGCCGCCGAGAGCAGCTCCACCTCCGCCGGGGACCGCTCGACGGCGCCGACGTCGACCAGCCGCTCGCTGGCGGCCAGGTCGGCGCCCATGCGCCCGGCACGCGCCTCGAGCTCGGCCGCGAGCCCGGGGTGGGCGACGAGCGCCGTCACCCCGGGAACGCCTCGCAACAGCCCGTCGAGCTCCCGTAGGACGGCCGTCGCCTCGCCGAGGCGTCGCACGAGGTCGGTGCCGCTGTCGGCGAGGCGGGCCTCGGCGCGGCTGGCCAGCTCCAGCACCTGCGCGCTGGAGGGTACGGCGCGATCGCTACGGCGACGCAGGACGGCGATGATGCCGCACATGGGCTAGGCCTCCTCGGCGGACAGCAACAAATTCACGTTCGGTAGTGGAACGACTACGCCGCCGGCTGGCAAGTGGGTCATCCGACGATGCGTCGCACCTCGTCCACCAGTGTGGCGGCAACCGCCTCCGCCGCGGCTGGATCGGCGGCCTCCACCATGACTCGGACCAGGGGCTCTGTGCCCGACGGGCGCACGAGGACGCGTCCCTCCTCACCGAGCACGGCGGTAGCGGCCTCGAGTGCGGGCGCCAGCGCGTCGAGCAGGCCGGGGACGGGGGCGGCTATGCGGACGTTCTCGAGCACCTGGGGCAGGCGCCTCATCGCCGCCGCGGCGAGCTCGTGGAGGGGCGCGCCGGCCCGCTGCACCAGGTCGACGACCTGTACGCCGGTGAGGATGCCGTCGCCGGTGGTGGCGAGGTGACGGAAGATCACGTGGCCGGACTGCTCGCCGCCGAGCGCCCAGCCCCCAGCCTCGAGGGCGGCGAGCACGTGGCGGTCGCCGACCTGAGTCTCGTGCACGGCGATGCCCGCCCGCCGCATCCCCAGGCGGAACCCCTGGTTGGCCATCACCGTGACGACGACGGTGTCCTCCGTCAGACGCCCCCGGGCCCGCAGGTCGACGGCGCAGATGGCGATGAGCTGGTCGCCGTCGACCACCTCGCCACGAGCGTCGACGGCCAGCACGCGGTCGGCGTCGCCGTCGAAGGCCAGCCCGAGGTCGGCGCCCCTGGCCGTGACCGCGGCCTGGAGGGGCCCCAGGTCGGTCGAGCCGCAGCCGGCGTTGATGTTCACGCCGTCGGGTGCCGCGGCGAGCACCTCGACGTCGGCGCCCAGCTCCGCCAGGACCTCGGGGCCGATCTCGTGGGCGGCGCCGTTGGCGCAGTCGAGCACCACGCGGGCGCCGGCGAGGGACCGCCCTTCGATGGAGGCGACGAGGGCGTCCTCGTAGGCGGCGACGTCGGGACGAGCGTCGAGGACCTGGCCGACCGCCGCGCCGTGGGGCCGATCGCCCGCCGCTCCGGCCTGGACGATGACCAGCTCGTGCTCCAACGCGGCCTGGGCGTCGTCGGCCAGCTTCAGCCCGCCGGGGGCGAACAGCTTGATGCCGTTGTCGGCGAAGGGGTTGTGAGAGGCGGAGATCATGGCCCCGGCGACGCCACGGCGTGCCGCCAGCCAGGCCACGGCGGGAGTCGGGCACACCCCGAGGGCGCGCACGTCGACGCCCTCGGACGCCAGGCCGGCGCACAGCGCGGCCTCGAGCAGCGTGCCCGAGACCCGGGTGTCCCGCCCGACGAAGACGACCCCCGTCCCGAGGCGTCGAGCGGCGGCGCGACCCAGGGCCAGCGCGAGCTCGGGGGTGAGCTCGGTGTTGGCCACGGCGCGCACGCCGTCGGTGCCGAAGCGCAGCGACGGGCCCGAGCCCCCCGCCTCCGCACTCACCGCTTGGAGTACTGAGGGGCCTTGCGGGCCTTCTTGAGCCCGTACTTCTTGGATTCCTTCTTGCGCGGGTCGCGCGTCAACATCCCCGCCTTCTTCAACGCCGCCCGCAACTCGGGGTCGAGCTCGATGAGGCTGCGGGCGATGCCGAGCCGCAACGCACCGGCCTGGCCGGTCGTCCCGCCGCCGTCGATGGTGGCGTCGACGTCGTAAGCCTCGGTCGTCTCCGTGATCCGCAGGGGCTCGCTGATGACCATCCGGTGCGTGAGCGAGGGGAAGTAGTCGTCCGCCGGGCGGCCGTTGACGCGGATGGTGCCGGTGCCGGGGCGGAACCTGACGCGGGCCACAGCCTGCTTGCGGCGGCCCACGGTCTGGGTGAGGGGCTTGGTCATGGGGGATCGATCCTCGACGTCGGGGTGGCTCAGGCCCGAGCGCGGGCGTGGTCGACCAGGAGGGGCAGTGGGAGCTGGGCGCTGTGGGGGTGGTCCGGGCCGGCGTAGACCTTGAGCTTGCGCAGGGTGGCCCGGCCGAGGCGGTTCTTGGGGAGCATGCCCCGCACGGTGCGGCGGACGGCTTCCTCGGGCTTGGTGGCGAGCAGGGCGCCGTACGTGGCGTGCTTGATGCCGCCCGGGAAGCCCGAGTGCCAGTAGACGTCCTTCTTCTCGGCCTTGTCGGAGGTCAGGACGACCTTGTCGGCGTTGACGATGATGACGTGGTCACCGGTGTCGAGGTGGGGCGTGAAGGTCGCCTTGTGCTTGCCGCGCAGCACCCGCGCCACCTCGGAGGCCATGCGCCCGAGCACGAGGCCCTCGGCGTCGACGACGTACCACTGGCGCGAGATCTCGCTGGCTTTTGGGCTGTACGTGCGCACGGGCGCGCCTTCCTGGGAACGAAAGTGGTCGCACCCGCGCCAAGACGCGCTCGGATGCCACGAGACGGCCGCCCAGCCTAGGCCGCGCCCACCCACCGAGCAAGGCGCCTCGGCCGGGCGGGGGCGGCGGTGCAGCTCGGGAGCGCAGCAGCTCAATAGCGCACCAGCCACAGGCACAGGCCGTGCGGGGGCGCGGGCTGGCCGGCCGCGGCCCGGTCGGCGGCTCGGATGATCCCCGCCATCTCACCGGCCCGGCGCCGGCCCCTCCCCATGTCCACGAGCGTGCCGACGATGGAGCGGACCATCTGGTGGCAGAACGCCGAGGCCTCGATCTCGAAGCGCAGCACGCCCTCGTCGACCTCGCCCCACCCGGCGTCGAGCACGCGGCGCACGAGGGAGGCCGGGGGGTGGCCCTGCCCCTCCCTCGGCCGCCGACAGAACGAGGCGAAGTCCTGCTCGCCGTACAGCGCGTCGCAGCCGAGGCGGAGGGCGGCGAGGTCGAGCGCCGCGGGCACGTGCCACGCCGTGGCGGCGAGGAAAGGGTCGGGCACGGCACGGTTGAGCACCGTGTAGCGGTACCTGCGGCTGCGGGCGGAGAAGCGGGCGTCGAAGTCGGGGGCGGCGACGCTCGTGGCCCGCACGGCGATGGACGGCCCGAGCAGCTTGTTGAGCGTCTGCTGCAGGTTGGTGGCGTCAAAGCCCGCCTCGTTCGTGTCGAAGCTCACGACCTGGCCCCAGGCGTGCACGCCGGCGTCGGTGCGCCCGGCGACTGAGAGTGTCACCCGGTGCCGCAAGGCTCGCTCGAGCGCCTCGCCGAGCACGCCGGCCACGGTGCGCAGGCCGGGCTGGGCGGCGAGGCCGTGGAAGCCGTGGCCGTCATAGGCGATGGTCAGCCGGACGCGAACGAGCGGCCCCGCCGGGGCCGCTCGGAACGCGTCGCCGCTGACCCCGTCACCGGGGCCGAACAGCGGCAGGGTCTGCGTCACACCAGTTCGATGCGCGCCATGGGCGCGTTGTCGCCATGGCGGGGGCCGAGCTTGAGGATCCGCGTGTAGCCGCCCGAGCGGTCGGCGTAGCGGGGCCCGATCTCGACGAACAGCTTGGACGCCATCTCCTTGTCACGGATGAAGGAGACGACCTGGCGCTGGTTGTGCACACCGCCCTTGCGGGCCTTCGTGATGACCTTCTCCGCCACCGGGCGCAGGGCCTTGGCCTTGGCCTCGGTGGTGGTGATGGCCTCCGCAGCGATGAGCGAGGCCACCAGGTTGCCCATCATCGCCTTCTGATGGGCGGCGTCGCCGCCGAAGCGGCGCGCCTTACGAGGGGTTCCGCGCATCGATCAGTCCTTGTTGTGCAGTGACAGGCCGCGCTCGTCGAGCTTGGCGATCACCTCGTCGAGCGACTTCTGGCCGAAGTTCGTGATGGCGAGCAGGTCGTCCTCGGTCTTCTCGATGAGCTCGCCGATGCTGTTGATCTGCGCTCGCTTGAGGCAGTTCCGGGGGCGCTCGGACAGCTCGAGCTCCTCGATGGGGACGTCGAGCTCCTTGCTGCGGGTGGCCTCGGCCCCTTCGGGCGCCACCCCGGGCGTCGGGGCCTCGGGGTTCATGTCCTCGACGAGCTGCACGAGGGACCGCAGCGTCTTGCCGGCGGAGGCCAGCGCGTCGCGGGGCAGGATCGACCCGTCGGTCTCGATGTCGAGCACGAGCCGGTCGTAGTTCGTGGACTGCTCGACGCGGGTCGGCTCGACCTCGATGGCCACCCGGCGCACCGGCGAGAAGATGGCGTCGACGGGGATGATCCCGATCGTCGTCGTCGGGCTCGACCGGTCGGCCGTGAGGTAGCCACGGCCGCGCTCGATGGTGATCTCGAAGGCGAGGCGGCCGCGGGCGGACACCGTGGCAAGGTGGAGGGCCTTGTTGAGGATGCTGACCTCGGGCGGGGTCTGCACGTCCCCGGCGGTCACGTCGGCGGGGCCGCGCACGTCGACGCGCACGGTGACCGGCTCGTCCGACTCGGAGACGATCACGAGGTCCTTGAGGTTGAGGATGATGTCGGTGACGTCCTCGGTGACCCCGTTGATGGTGTCGAACTCGTGCAGGGCGTCATCGAAGCGCACCTGGGTGACGGCGGCGCCGGGGATCGACGACAGCAGGGTCCGCCGCAGCGAGTTGCCGAGCGTGTATCCGAAACCGGGCTCGAGTGGCCCGATCGCGAACTTCTGGCGGTTGTCCTCTTCCTCGCCGACGGGCTCGACGGTGGGGCGCTGGATGACGAGCATGCACGTCCTCTGGGCAGATCTGGGCGGGGCTTACTTGCTGTAGAGCTCGACGATGAGCGACTCGCGCACGGGGATGTCGATCTGCTCACGGATCGGCAGCTCGCGCACGGTCATCTGCAGCCCACCACCGGCCGTCTCCAGCCAGGCGGGGGGCGTCCGGTCGAGGACGTCGAGGTTGTGCCGGATGATGATGAGGTTCCGGGCCTTGTCGCGCAGCTCGATGACGTCGCC
>WHTX01000236.1 GCA_009377505.1 Acidimicrobiia bacterium | reverse complement strand
TCGGCGACCTGGCCATGGCGGGGACGGCCGCGGCCGTGGCGGTGGGCGCCTGGTGGTCCCCCGCCGTCCCCCTGCCGGCCGCCGCCGGCGTGGCCCTCGTCGCCCTCGCCTGGCGACGCCCACTGGCTGTCGTGCTCGCCGCGGGCCTGCTCGCCGCCGCCCTCGGGCATCGCGCCTGGGCGGCGACCGCGCCCGTCCAGGCGCAGGCCTGGTCGGGCGAGGTGGTCTTCATGGGCGACCCCGAGCCTTTCGCCAGCGGGGTCCGCGCCGTCGTCGAGGCGGACGGCCGCAGGGTCGAGGCCTCGGCCTTCGGCGGTGCCGCCCGGCGCCTGCGGCCACGCCTGGCGGGCGAGCGGGCCCAGCTCGAGGGCCGCCTGCGCGGCCCCGCTCCGGCGATGGCCCGGCGCCTCGCCACCCGCCACGTCCTCGGCCGCCTCGAGGTCACCGACGTCGGGACGTGGCGGCGGGGCGCGCTGCCCTGGAGCGCGGCCAACGGCCTGCGCCGGGTGCTCGAGCGGGGGGCGGTGTCCCTGCCCGAGGACGAGCGGTCGCTCCTCACCGGGCTCGTGCTCGGCGACGACCGCTACCAGAGCCCCGAGGTGCAGGAGGACTTCCGCGCCGCGGGGCTCACGCACCTGCTCGCCGTCTCGGGCCAGAACGTGGCGTTCGTGCTCCTCGCCTTGGCGCCGCTCCTGCAGCGGCTGCGCATCCGCACCCGCCTCGTCGCCACCATCGGCGCCCTCGCCTTCTTCGCCGTCCTCACCCGCTACGAGCCCTCAGTGCTGCGGGCGACGACCATGGCCGGCGCCGCCGTCCTGGCCGCGAGCCTCGGTCGGCCCGCGTCCGGGCTGCGGGTCCTGGCCCTGGCCACCTCGGCCCTCCTGCTCGTCGACCCGCTGTTGGCCCACTCCCTGGGCTTCCAGCTCTCCGTCCTGGCCACGGCCGGCATTCTGGTGCTGGCCAGGCCGGTCGCCGTGGCCTTGCCCGGCCCGAGGTGGCTGGCCTCGCCCCTGGCCGTGACCCTCGCTGCCCAGGTGGCCACGGCACCGCTCCTCGCCGCCACCATCGGGCCGGTGCCCCTGGCGGGCCTGCCGGCGAACCTGCTGGCCGGGCCGGCCGCAGGGGCGGTGATGGCCTACGGGCTCGTGGGCGGGCTCGCCGCCGGGCTCGTGCCCGCCCCCCTCGCCGCCGTCCTCCACATGCCGACGCGGGCGCTGCTCTGGTGGGTCGCCGCCGTGGCGCGCTGGTGCGCCGCCCTGCCCCTGCCGTCGCTCGACCTGCAGGCGCTGGTGATGGTGGCCGCGGCGTGGGCGCTGGTCATGGCCTTCCGCCGCGGCCGGGACCGAGGCCGCTGGGCCCGCCGGGGCGGTGTCCCGACGCGTGCCACGCCGTCGGCTGGCGAGGCCGACGCCGACGGGGCCCCGGGCTAGCCTGGGGCACCGTGCCGACAGCTGCCGGGAGCCCGCCGTGAGCCCCCCGGCTCGAGGGCCGTCGCGGGCTCTCGTGGTGCACGTACGGGGCGACGACGCCTCGCTCGTGCGCGACGCCGCCCGCCGCGCCGTGGACGAGTTGGTGGGCGAGGCCGACCGCAGCCTGGCCGTCGACGAGTTCGCGGGCGAGGACTACGAGCTGGCCGCCGCGGTCGTCGCCGCCCGCACCCCGCCCTTCCTCACCGAGCACCGCGTCGTCGTCGCCCGAGACCTCGAACGCTTCAAGGCCGACGAGCTGGGGCCTCTCGTCGACTACCTCGGTGACCTCGAGGACTCCACGTCGCTCGTGCTCGTGCACGGGCCGGGCGCCGGGCGGCTCCCCAAGGCCCTGGCCGAGGCGCTCAAGTCTGCCGGTGCGCAGGCGGTCAACGCCGGCAAGCCGACGGGCAGGGCCCGCCAGCAGTGGCTCGACGACGAGGTGGTCCTGGCCGACGTCCGCCTCGACGGGGCCGCCCGAGCCCTGGTGTCCGAGCAGCTCGGCGACGACGTGGCCCGGTTGCCGGGCGTGCTGGCCGCCCTGGCCGCGGCGTTCGGGCCGGGTGCCCGCCTCGGGCCCGACGAGGTGGCTCCCTTCCTGGGCGAGGTGGGCAGCGTGCCGCCGTGGGAGCTCACCGACGCCATCGACAAGGGCGACGCGGCCCTCGCCCTCGACAAGCTCCGCCGCATGCTGGAGGCCGGCGGCCGCCACCCCCTCCAGCTCATGGTGACGCTGCACGCCCACGTCGAGCGCTGGTTGCGGCTGCACGGCAGCGGGGCCGCGAACGAGGACGACGCCGCCGCGCTCCTCGGCGTCAAGGCCTTCCCGGCGCGCAAGGCGCTCGACCGGGGCCGGGCCATGGGCGGTGCCAGGATCGGGCGGGCCGTCGAGCTGGTCGCCGAGGCCGACCTCCAGCTCCGCGGGACCATCGCCTGGCCGCCCGAGCAGGTGCTCGAGGTACTCGTGGTCCGCCTGGCCCGCCTCGCCCGCTGACCGCCCCGGCCCGGCGGCGCGCTCGGGAGGGCGGGAGGATCAGCTCTCGGCGCGGGCGGCGATGGCCTTGACCAGGCGGGACTTGTCCCGGGCCGCCTTGTTCTTGTGGATGACGCCCTTGGCGGCGGCCATGTCGATGCGCTTGACGGCGAGGCGCAGCTCCGTCTCGCTGTCCGTGCCCGCCGCCGAGATGGCGCTCTTGCGCCTGGTCTTCAGCTCGGAGCGAACCGCCTTGTTGCGCAGGCGCGCCGCTTCGTTCGTGCGGTTCCGCTTGATCTGGCTCTTGATGTTGGCCACAGGTCTCGGGCACTCCACGTCTTGATCGGATGCGTCTTGGATCGGGTGCGTCTGGGCGGACGGGCCGACCAGCGGCGCCGCGGGGCGCGGCCCGCGCCCGGCCGACGGGCCGGCTCAGCAACGATAGCGGGCGCCGGCCACCAGGGCACGTGCCCGCTCCGACAGCCCCGCCCTCTCCGTGGGCGCCCTCGGCCCTGCACGGCGCCGGCCCCGAGGGCGGCGACGGCGGCCCCCCCGCCCCGCCGTGTCGGGCCGGCGCAGGTTGGTACCGTGATCAGGGCCCATATGGACCTCAGCCGCATCCGCAACATCGCCATCATCGCCCACATCGACCACGGGAAGTCGACGCTCGCCGACCGGCTCCTCGAGCTGACGAACGCCGTCGACCCCCGGGACATGCGTGCCCAGTACCTCGACTCGATGGACCTCGAGCGCGAGCGCGGCATCACCATCAAGCTGCAGAGCGTCCGCCTGACCCACGGCGGCCACACGGTCCACCTCATCGACACCCCCGGTCACGTGGACTTCGGCTACGAGGTGTCGCGGTCCCTCGCCGCCTGCGAGGGCGTGGTCCTGCTCGTCGACGCCGCCCAGGGCATCCAGGCCCAGACCCTCGCCAACTGCTACCTCGCCCTCGAGAGCAACCTCGAGATCGTGCCGTGCCTGAACAAGATCGACCTGCCCGCAGCGGACCCCGAGCGCGCTGCGGAGGAGATCGAGCACGTGCTGGGCCTGGCCGCCGACACCGTGCTGCGCATCTCGGCCAAGACGGGCGAGGGTGTGAAGGACCTCCTCGATGCCGTGATCGAGCGGGTGCCGCCACCCAAGGGCGACCCCTCCGCGCCCCTCCAGGCGCTCATCTTCGACTCCCACTACGACCAGTTCCGCGGGGTGGTCAGCTCCATCCGGGTCATGAACGGCACGCTCCGCAGCGGCCAGCGCATCAAGTTCATGCAGGCGGGCACGAACCAGGACGCCGCCGAGATCGGCGTGCGCCTCCCGGTGCCGACGCCCGCGCCCTCCCTGGCGGCAGGGGAGACCGGCTACCTCATCGCCAACGTCAAGGACGTCGGCCAGGCCCGCTCGGGCGAGACGGTCACCGACGCCGTGCACCCGGCCCTCACCGCCCTGCAGGGCTACCGCGAGCCCAAGCCCATGGTCTACTGCGGGCTCTACCCCATCGACGCCGACGACTTCGGCCGGCTGCGCGAGTCCCTCGACAGGCTGCGGCTCAACGACGCCAGCTTCACCTTCGAGCCCGAGACCTCCGGCGCCCTGGGCTTCGGCTTCCGCTGCGGGTTCCTCGGCCTGCTGCACATGGAGATCATCCGGGAGCGCCTCGAGCGCGAGTTCTCCCTGGCCCTCATCGGCACCGCCCCCTCGGTCGAGTACGAGGTGACGATGCGCGACGGCAAGCTCGTCGAGGTGGACAACCCCTCGGAGATGCCCGCCCAGGCCGAGATCGAGGCCATCGCCGAGCCCTACCTCGACGTGACGATCCTCAGCCCGAGCGACTACACGGGCACCCTCATGGAGCTGTGCCAGGCCCGCCGGGGCGAGATGCGCAAGCTCGAGTACCTGTCGCCCGAGCGCATCGAGCTCTGCTACCAGATCCCCCTCGCCGAGGTCGTCGTCGACTTCTACGACCAGCTCAAGAGCCGTACGCAGGGGTACGCATCGCTCGACTACGAGCCTGCGGCCTACCGGCGCTCCGACCTCGTGAAGGTCGACGTCCTCATCGCCGGCGAGCCCGTCGACGCCTTCTCCCTGATCACCCACCGTGACAAGGCGGCCGACTACGGGCGGGCCATGGCCGACAAGCTCAAGGAACTGATCCCCCGCCAGCAGTTCGACATCGCCATCCAGGCGGCGATCGGCGGCAAGTTCGTGGCCCGCTCCACCGTCAAGGCCTACCGCAAGGACGTGACGGCCAAGCTCTACGGCGGCGACATCAGCCGGAAGAAGAAGGTGCTCGAGAAGCAGAAGGAGGGCAAGAAGCGGATGAAGTCGATCGGACGCGTCGAGGTGCCCCAAGAGGCGTTCATCTCCGCCCTCCGGCTGGACTGAGCTCGATCGACGGCTCGGCCCCACGGCGCCCCCGCCCCCAACCCCCGCCGCCAGCACCCGCCGCCAGCCCCGGGCGACGCCGGCCATCGACCAGCCGATCGGTATCATCATGCCGGAGTCCTCGAGGGTGCCTCAGCTGATGCTCGACGAACGAAAAGCCGCGATCCTGCGGGCCATCGTGGAGGAGTACATCCAGACCGCCCAGCCGGTCGGCTCCAGCCACGTGGTCTCCGCGACGAAGGTGCAGGTGTCAAGCGCGACCATCCGCAACGACATGGTCGCGCTCGAGCGCGACGGCTACCTCCAGCAGCCCCACACCAGCGCGGGGCGGGTGCCGACGGAGAAGGGCTACCGCTTCTTCGTCGACCACCTCGGGCGGCCGGGCCTCGGCGAGGGCGAGGTGCTCACCGTGCACGCCTTCTTCGAGCGCACCCACAACCGCCTCGAGGAGCTGCTGGCCGACACCAGCCGCCTGCTCGCCAACCTCACCAGCTACACCGCGGTCGTCATCGGCGACCCGGTGGACGCGGCCAGCATCCGCTCCGTCCACCTCGCCGCCCTCGACCCCCTCACCGTGGTCGAGGTGCTGGTCCTGTCGAACGGCTCGGTCGACAAGCGGGTGGTCGAGCTGGACGAAGTGACCGACGAGGACCGGGTGCGCACGGCCGAAGGGCTGCTCAGCGCAGCCCTCGTCGGTGCCACGGTCGCCCGCCCCGGCCCGGTACCGCCGAGCGGGGACCGCCTCGTGGAGGCGCTGACGGCGAAGGCGCTCGCCGCCTTCGAGGAGCCCGCCTCGGACACCAGCCTCTACGTGGGCGGCGCGGCCCAGATCACCACGGCCTTCAACGCCATCGAGACGGTACGGGCCGTGCTCTCGGTGCTCGAAGAGCAGTTCGTGGTGGTGACCCTGCTGCGCGACATCCTCGACCGTGGCCTCAACGTCGCCATCGGCACCGAGACCGGCGTCGCCCCTCTGGCCGAGTGCTCCCTCGTGGTGGCGCCGTACCTCATCGACGGCCAGGCCGCGGGGTCCATCGGGGTGCTGGGCCCGACGCGCATGAACTATCCCCAAGCCCTCGCCGCCGTGGCGGTGGTGAGCAACCAACTGGGCGACCGCCTGAGCAAAGGGTGACGATGGCCGACCACTACGCGCTGCTGGGCGTCAGCCGGGACGCGAGCCCCGACGACATCAAGAAGGCCTACCGCCGCCTGGCGCGCCAGCACCACCCCGACGTGAACCCGGGCGAGCCGGGCGCCGAGACCCGCTTCCGGGAGATCACCATCGCCTACGAGGTGCTGTCGGACCCCCAGCGCCGCGCCCGCTACGACCGCTACGGCACCGACGAGGAGCCGGCCGCCTTCTCCAACTTCAACGGCGGCTTCGGCGGCGGCATCGGCGACCTCTTCGACGCCTTCTTCGGGGGCCAGTCGCCCTTCGGTGGCGGCGGCCGTGACCAGCGTGCCGGCCCGCCCGCGGGCGAGGACCTCGAGACGGTCATCGACCTGGCCTTCGAGGAGGCCGTCTTCGGCGCCCGCCACGACGTCGACGTGCGCACCTTCGCCACGTGCGGGGAGTGCGAGGGGAGCGGCGCCTCCCCGGGCACGAGCCCCCAGACCTGCCCCGACTGCGGCGGGGCCGGCCAGGTGCGCCGGGTCCGCCAGTCCATCCTCGGCCAGATGGTGACGACGGGGCCGTGCGCCCGCTGCAACGGCTTGGGCCAGGTGATCGCCGACCGCTGCCGGGCCTGTGCCGGAGACGGCCGGGTGCGCGACACGACGACCTACGCCGTCGACGTGCCCGCCGGGGTCGACACGGGCACGACGCTCAAGCTCGGCGGCAAGGGCGCCGCCGGGCCCCGGGGCGGTCGCCGGGGCGACCTGTACGTCCACGTGCGGGTGGCAGCGCACGACCGCTTCACCCGCGACGGCCTGACCCTGCGCCACAGCCAGCCGATCTCCTTCGCCCAGGCCGCCCTCGGCACGAAGCTCGACTACGAGACGCTCGACGGGCCCGAGGAGCTGGTCATCCCGCCCGGCACCCAGACGGGCACCGTGGTGCGCCTACGGGAGAAGGGCGTGCCCGAGGTGCGGGGGCGGGGCCGCGGCGACCTGCTCATCGAGCTGGTGGTCGAGACGCCGAGTGACCTCGACGAGGAGCAGGAGCAGCTGCTCCGCCAGCTCGCCGAGCTGCGGGGCGAGCCGGTGGCCGACCCCGACCACGGGTTCTTCTCCAAGCTGCGGTCCGCCTTCCGCTGATGACCAGCCCGGCGGGGGACGGGCTGGGCCCGACGACGGCGGAGGCCCTCGTCTTCGTCGCCGACCTCGACCGCCCCGAGCTGAGCGCGCCGGACGCCCACCACCTGCGCCGCGTCCTCCGCCTGCGCCGCGGCGCGCCCATCGCCGTGGGCGACGGCTCGGGCCGCTGGCGCGTGTGCAGCTTCGGGGACCGCTTGGTGGAGGCGACCGAGATCGTGCACGAGCCCGAGCCGACGCCGGTGATGACGGTAGCGTTCAGCATCCCAAAGGCAGAAAAGCCGGAGCTTGTCGTGCAGAAGCTCACGGAATTGGGCACAGATCGGATCGTCCTATTACAGGCCGATCGCACTGTTGTGCGCTGGGAAGGCGACAAGGTGCACCGTCACATGGAGCGACTTCACCGCGTGGCGCGCGAAGCGGCCATGCAAGCGCGTCGGCCGCGCCTCCCCGAGGTCCTCGGCCCGCTCCCGTTCGGCGTGGCAGCGACCTGGCCTGGGGCGACGCGCTGTGACCAGGGGGGAGGGCCCGTGCCCACAGGCCAGCCGACGATGCTGGTCGGCCCGGAAGGCGGTTGGACCGAGCGCGAGCGTGCCCAGGTCCAACACGTTGTCGGCCTAGCGCCGTATGTCCTGCGAGTAGAGACGGCGGCCATCGCCGCCGGCGCCCTCCTGGCCGCCTTCGGGCACAACGCGTGGCTAGCTGACCGCGAGTGGAGATAAGCGCCCAGCGTGGTTGAAAACGGCACTACGAGCGCGTACTCTCACGACCAGCAAGAACACCCATCTTGAATCGGCGATGGCGAGCGTTGGTTCTTCGGACCTGAAAGCGAAAGTTGATGCTCAGCGATAACGAGGTGGGCGGCGCGGAGATGCCGCCGAGTTACGGTCGCAAGGTCGGAGAGCGGCTCCGTGCTATCCGTCGTCAGAAGCGCCTGTCCCTCCAAGAGGTCGAGGCGGCCTCGAGCCAGGAGTTCAAGGCGTCGGTGCTGGGCGCGTACGAGCGGGGGGAGCGGGCCATCTCCGTGCCCCGGCTCCAGCGCCTCGCCCGGTTCTACAGCGTGCCGGTCGACCAGCTGTTGCCCAAGGACGAGGGCCCCGAGTTCGCCCCCGTGCCCAGTGGCAACAACCCGCTGGCCGAGGACTTCACCATCACCATCGACCTCACCCGCCTCGAGCAGATGGAGGGGCCAGAGGCCGAGATGCTCAGCCGGTACCTGAGCATGATCCAGGTGCAGCGGCAGGACTTCAACGGCCGGGTGCTCACCATCCGCCGTGACGACGTGCGGGCGCTGGCCTGCATCCTCGGCACCGCCGTCGAGGACACGGCCCCTCGCCTCGAGGTGATGGGCCTGCGCATCGTGCGCGGTTAGGGTCCACGACAGGTTAGTACGCGCGTGGTATCGTGGCGGTGTGGAGGTCACCCGTGAGGCGCTCGCGCGGTTCTTCGAGGTGGTCCTGCCGCAC
>WHTX01000235.1 GCA_009377505.1 Acidimicrobiia bacterium | reverse complement strand
CGTAGAAGTGCCCGTCGCGGTACAGCAGACCGAACGCGAACTCGTGGAAGTTCTGGCCCCACGGCCAGGTGGTGATCGTCTCGTGTTCGTCGAGGAAGCCGTCGCCGTCGGTGTTCTCCCCCACCAGGTCAGCTCCCTGCCGGCGGACGCAGTTGACGGCCTCGAGGCGCTGCGCCACGAGGGAGCAGCGGTCGACGGCCAGGGCCACGGCCGCCTTGTGGGGCATGGTCACCGACAGCCCCTCGATGCCGAGGCTGCGCACGGCGCCGACGGCCTCGGCGGCGCGGCCCTCGGGCACCTCGAAGGCGACGTACACCCAGTGCAGGCCGAGAGCGGCGAAAGCGGCGTTGTGCAGCACGGGCGAGAGCGAGTGGCGGACGGGGTCGCCGATGACCGCGGCCACCCTCGTGGCCCCGTCGGGAGGTGGCAGTGCGGTGGCGCCGGGGCGGGCCAACGTCTGCCCGCCGGGAGCCTGGGGGGCGGGGTCGTCGGCCGCGGTCGTCAGGAGAGCAGGCCCTTCTCGTGCGCCTCCTCGACGGCGGCGAGGAAGTCGTCGTAGTCCTCGGTGAAGTAGTGCCGGCCGTCACTGTCGGCGAGGACGTAGTAGAGCCAGTCCCCCGGCTCGGGCGACAGGGCAGCCTCGATCGACGCCCGGCCGGGGGCGGCGATCGGCGTCGGCGGCAGGCCAGGGTAGAGCCGGGTGTTGTAGGGGCTGTCCGTCTCGAGGTCGGACTGGGTGAGGGGGCCGGTCTTCCCCCCGAGCGCGTAGACGACGGTCGCGTCGATGTCGAGGCGCATCTCCGCCCCGATGCGGTTGTAGATGACCCGGGCGACCTTGGCCCGGTCCTCGGGTACGCTCGCCTCCCGCTCGATGAGCGAGGCGATGGTGAGCACCTGGTAGGGGGTGTAGCCGAGCTCGGCGGCGCGTTGCTCGAGGGACAGCTCGGTGGCGACGGCATCGAGCTGCCCCACCGCCCGGGTCACGGCGTCGACGGGGGTCATGCCCTCCTCGACCTGGTAAGTGTCAGGGAAGACGAGGCCCTCGAGGGTGGCGACCTCGGCGGGCTGGAAGCGGGAGCGGACGACGTTGCCCAGCACCGCCTCGTCCACGGCTTCGGGCGTGAACCACGGGACGTTGGACAGCACCCCCGCCATCTCCTCGACCCGCAGGCCCTCGGGCATCGTGAGCTGGTACGCGGCCGGCTGGCCCGGGCCGTGCTCGAGCACGGCGAGGGCTTCGCCCATGCTGGAGGAGCGGTTGAAGGCGTACGGGCCCGCCTGGAAGGCCCGGTCGCCGGCGCCCCGGAAGCGGAGGTACTCGCGGAAGAGCCGGGCGTGGCTGACCACGCCGGCGTCGTCGAGCAGGTCGGCGATCTCCTGGGCGCTCTGGCCCTCCTCGATGGTCACAGTCACCGCCTCCCCGGGGGGGCCAGCCGGGTCGATCTGGCGGAGCACCCACCAGCCGGCGGCCGTGGCCGTGACCACAGCGAGCAGGACGACCAGGCCGGCGCCGAACACAACCCGGCGCAGCGCCCCGGGCCGGCGGGGCAGGCGCACGTAGTCCCGCCCGTCAGCCCCATCGAAGTCGAGGAAAGGGCCGTAGCCGTCATCGAGGTCCTCATCGGCGGCGTCAGCGGCGTCGTCCGGCTCCCCGCCGGGCACGACGTCGCCGCCGCGGCCGGGGCCGGCTCCGCCCCGTTCGCCCGTGCCCCGTCGCTCGTCGGCGTGCCCCCCGGGAGCGGGGCGCGGGCGCTCCCGCGCCGCCGGCTGCTCCTCGCCGCTGGTCGGTGGGCGCTGGCCGCGACCCCCCGCCGCCACCCACTGCGGGACGTCGAGGTCGTCACCGCCGTCGCGGCCACCCCTCGGCTCGTCGGTCATCTCGGGTTCAAGCCTCCACGTCGCGTAGCCGCCTCGGCTGGGCTGTCATCACGGCGGCCCGGTCGGGCCCCTGTCTCCGGCAGCGCCTCCCTCGCCCGCCGGCAACGCGTCGAGCCACGATTGCAGCAGCACCGCGGCGGCGACCTTGTCGACCACCCGGCGCCGCGCCTGGGCCCGCATGCGCTGGGCCATCAGGTCCCGCTCGGCGGTGACGGTCGTGAGCCGCTCGTCGAACGTCTCCACCGGTACGGCCGCGACCTTAGCCAGTCGGGCCACCTCGTCGAGGACACCCTGGGCTGCCGGGCCGGTCCCGCCGTCGAGGGAGAGGGGCAGGCCGACCACGATGGTGCACGCCTCGACTTCGGCGGCGACGCCGACGATGGCGGCGTGGTCTCGGGCTTCGTCCCCGCTGCGGGCCAGCACGTCGTAGGGCGTGGCCAGGCGACCAGCCGAGTCGGACACGGCCAGGCCGATCCGCTTGCTCCCGAGGTCGACGCCCAGGGCGCGGCGGTCGCGGGGCGGGCGCGCCGGGGCCCTTCGGCCGGTGGGGCCGCTGGCGGGCATCGCCGTCAGGCCGTCCCGGCAGGGGGCAGCCCGAGCTGCTCCCGCACGAGGTCGAGCGCCCCGTCCAGGCCGGCGACCTCCTTGCCACCGGCCACTGCCAGCTCGTCGCCTCGGCCCCCGCCCCCCTTGACCTGGCGGGCGGCGTCGCTGATGAGCTCGCCGGCGTTGAGCTCGCCGCCCTTGAGCACCGCGGCCACGAGGGCCACGGCTCCGCCGTCGGCCGCCCCCCCGAGGACCACGGCGCGGATGCCGGGCCGGTTGCGCAGGTCGAGGGCCAACTGGCGGTAGTCGTCGCGGGGCAGGCCGTCGATGCGGGCCACGAGGGCACCGTCGGTGGCCTCGGCGAGCAACCCGTCGACGCGGCCCGCGACGAGCTGGCTGCGAAGCGCCTTGACCTCGGCCTGGGCGGCACGCAGCTCGCCGAGGCGGCGGTCGATGCCCTCGAGGACCTCGTCCACGCCGACGTTCAGCTTGTCGGCCGCGGCCCTCCAGCGGCGGTCGAGGTCGCGCAGGCGGGCGATGGTGTCGAAGCCGGTGATGGCCTCGAGGCGGCGGATGTTCGAGCCGATCGACGCCTCGGCGACGACCTTGACGGCGCCGATGTCGCCCGTCGCCCGCACGTGGGTGCCCCCGCAGAGCTCGACCGAGGGGCCGGCCTCGACGACCCGGACGACGTCGCCGTACTTGTCCCCGAAGAAGGCGAGGGCGCCGACCTCGTCGGCATGGGCCTTGGTGGTCTCGTAGGCCCGCACAGGGTGGTTGGCCATGACCTGGCCGGCCACGAGGTCCTCGATCTCGGCGAGCTGGGCGGCCGAGACGGGCTCGTAGTGGCTGAAGTCGAAGCGCAGCCGCTCGGGGGCGACGAGGGAGCCCTGCTGGCGCACGTGGTCGCCGAGCACGCCCCGCAGCGCCCAGTGGAGCAGGTGGGTGCCGGTGTGGTTGCGCCGGATGGCGTCACGGCGCTCGACGTCGACGACGGCGCGTGCCTCCTGGCCTGCCAGCAGCTCGCCGTCGGTCACCTCGACCTCGTGGCGGACGAGGCCGGGCAGTGCGTAGGTCGTGTCGAGGACCCGGGCGCGGCCTGTGGGCGTCGCGATCGTCCCGCTGTCACCGATCTGGCCACCGGCCTCGGCGTAGAAGGGCGAGCGGTCGAGGAACACCTCGAGGCGGGCCTCGGGGCCGCCCACGACGGCGAGCACGCGGGAATCGGTCTTGGTGTGCTCCCGGGCCAGGTACTCGGTGGGGCCGAACTGCTCGACGAGCTCCTGGTACGCCTCGAAGTGACGGGCGGCCTCGACGCCCTTGCGGGCCGCCTTGGCCCGGCGGCGCTGCTCGGCCATGGCCACCTCGAAGCCTGCGGTGTCGACGTCGATGCCCCGCTCGGCGGTGATCTCCTGGGTGACCTCGAGGGGGAAGCCGTAGGTGTCGTGGAGCTGGAAGGCCACGTCGCCGGCCAGGGCCGCGCCGGGCCGGAGGTCGGCGACGACGTCGTCCAGGAGCAGGGACCCGGTGCGCAGGGTCTGGCGGAAGCGCTCCTCCTCCCGCCCGATGACGCCCCGGACGAAGTCGTGGGAGCGGTCGAGGTCGGGGTAGGACGAGCCCATCACGTCGACGACCGCGTCGACGAGGCCGGCCATGACCGGTCGCTCGACCCCCAGCAGGTAGGCGTGGCGGACGGCGCGGCGCAGGATGCGGCGCAGGACGTAGCCGCGCCCCTCGTTGGAGGGGAAGACGCCGTCGGAGACGAGGAACGTCGTGGCCCGGGCGTGGTCGACCAGGATGCGCAGGCTCACGTCGCGCTGCTCGTCGCGCCCGTAGGTCACCCCAGTGAGGGACTGGGCGACCTCGCGCAGGGCCACGAACTCGTCGACGTCCCACACGGAGTCGACGTCCTGGAGCAGCACGAGCACCCGCTCGAGGCCGGCTCCCGTGTCGATGGAGGGCCGGGGCAGCACGAGGCGGGAGCCGTCGGGCTGCTGGTCGTACTGCATGAAGACCAGGTTCCAGAACTCGAGGTACCGCTCCTCGCTGCCGTGGGCAGGGCCCCCCTCGTGCCCGTAGGCAGGGCCCTTGTCGAGGAAGATCTCCGAGCAGGGCCCGCACGGCCCGGTGTCCCCGGCCTGCCAGAAGTTGTCCTTGTCGAGCCGCTGGATGCGCTCGGGGGGCACGCCCACGGCGTCGCGCCAGATGTCAGCGGCCTCGTCGTCCTCGAGGTGCACGGTGACCCACAACCGCTCGGGGTCGAAGCCCAGGCCCTCGGTGACGAGCTGCCACGCCCAGGGGATGGCCTCGGCCTTGAAGTAGTCGCCGAAGGAGAAGTTGCCGAGCATCTCGAAGAAGGTGAGGTGGCGCTTGGTGCGCCCGATCTCCTCGAGGTCGTTGTGCTTGCCGCCGGCCCGCACGCATTTCTGCACCGACGTCGCCCGCGAGTAGGGCGGCACCTCCTCGCCAAGGAAGAACGGCTTGAACGGCACCATGCCGGCCACCGTGAAGAGCAGGGTGGGGTCGTTCGGGATGAGCGACGCCGAGGGCACGTTCGTGTGGCCGCGCTCGACGAAGAACGACGTGAAGGCGCGACGCAGGTCCTTGGCGTCCATCCAGGGAAAGCCTAGTGCGGCCCTTCAGCGGCGGCGCTCGGGCCCTGGGGCGGTGCCGACCTCGCCTCCGGGCGCGGCCGGCCCGGCCGAGGCGCCCTCCCCATCTTCGTCGCCGTGCTCGGCCAGGCGGCGGTTCGGCCACCAGCGAGCGCCGAGCCGCCCCTCGAACCCGTGGGAGGACGGGCTGTAGTAGCGGTGCCCGACGACCTCGTCGGGCCGGTAGGCCTGGTCCACCCAACCTTCGGCCTCGTCGTGGGGGTAGCGGTAGCCGACGCCGTGCCCGAGATCGGCCGCGCCCCGGTAGCCGGCGCCCCGAAGGTGGAGGGGCACCCCGGTGGTGGCCACCCGCCGCACGTCCTCGGTGGCGGCGGCGAGCGCGGTGTAGACCCGGTTCGACTTGGGGGCCGTGGCCAGGTACACGACGGCCTCGGCCAGGCTGAGACGGGCCTCGGGCAGGCCCACCAACTCGAGGGCGTGGGCGGCGGCGGTGGCCACCACGATGGCCTGGGGATCAGCCAGGCCGACGTCCTCCGAGGCCAGGATCACCAGGCGGCGGGCCACGAAGCGGGGGTCGTCGCCGGCCTCGAGCATCTGCGCCAGCCAATACAGCCCGGCGTCGGGGTCCGAGCCCCGCACAGACTTGATGAGGGCGCTGATGGCGTCGTAATGGCCCTCCACCCCGTAACGCACGGCTTTGGTGCCTAGGGCCGCCGACACATGGGAGGACCGCACCTCGCCATCACCGGCCAGGGCCACCGCGACGTCGAGCACCCCGAGGGCGTGGCGGGCGTCCCCCCCGGCCAGCTCGGCGATCTGGTCCACGGCGTCCCCGCCGGCGGTGGCGCCGAGCATCTCGAGGCCACGGGCGACGAGGCCCGCCACAGCGTCAGGCGAGAGCGGCTCGAGGTGGAAGAGCACCGAGCGCGAGAGCAGTGGTGGGTTCACCTCGAAGTAGGGGTTCTCCGTCGTGGCGCCGATGAGCACGACGAGGCCGGACTCCACCGACGGCAGGAGCGCGTCCTGCTGGGCGCGGTTGAACCGGTGGACCTCGTCGAGGAAGAGGATCGTGCCCTGGCCGTGCTCGCCGAGGCGGCGCTCGGCGCCGGCGGTGACCTCGCGCACGTCCTTGACCGAGGCGCTCACGGCCGAGAGCTCGATCATCGCGGACGACGAGGCCCGGGCGATCAGGCGGGCGAGCGTCGTCTTGCCCGTGCCCGGGGGCCCCCAGAGGATCACCGAGGAGAGGCGGTCGGCATCCACGAGGGCGCGCAGGGGCTTGCCCGGGCCGAGGAGGTGGTCCTGGCCCACGACCTCGTCGAGGCGAGCAGGCCGCAGCCGTTCGGCCAGGGGAGCACGACGGCCCAGCTCGGTGGCGGCCGCCGCACTGAACAGGTCGGGTGCGTCGGCCCAGGCCATCGCGGCAGGCTAGTGCCTTGCCAAGAGGTCCCCAGGCTGGAGGGGTGAGGGCCCATGGGTCGGCGTTGTCGGCCCGTTCGACCATGGAGGGCGGCGACGCGTGGGCGGACGACGTGGGCTGGTCGACTCGACGCCTCTGCAGGACGCCCGGGCCGAAGGACGCAAGGTCTGACAAGCGCGAAGGTCCGTGCACCGTGGCGGTGCAAGATCCTTCGCGGTTCGCCTTGGCCGGCGCGGCGCCGCCGCCCGCCCACCGCGGATTGCCCAGACCGCCCCTCAGGCCCAAAGGCGCGACGCCCCCGACCCCTTGAAGTCACTCAGCTAGCGCGGTGCCCATCCCTCGAGCCCTACGACGCGTACCCAGCGGACGCGGCTAGCTTGCACGTCGCGACGCGCCGGGCGAGCGATCCTTCGACTCTGCCCGCCGCGCTGCCCTGCTCCCCTCGAAGCCGTCCCCGGAGGTGCGATGACCGGCTTCATCCAGCTGGGCGCGGTGTTCGTCATCGTGTCGCTCCTGGTGATGATCGGCCTCAGCGTGGCGGTCTACGTCGGCGGGAGCCGTCGCCGGTCGGGCCCCGAGTACGTCACGTTCGAGGAGGGGCCCGAGGTCGTCCCGCTGCAGAGCGAGCGGCGCGAGCAGCCCGAGGCCGACCTCTTCCAGCCCGAGCGCGACCCCGAGCCCGCCGTCACCCACCCCATCCACGAGGACAGCGGCGCTCTCGACCGCCTGCTGGCCGGGGTGCAACTGCCCTGCGGGCTCGAGCGCCTCTACCCCGACGGCGAGGACGAGCTCGTCCGGCGGGCCTACGTGACCGTCGGGTACGACGCCCGCGTCGTCGCCGTCTCGGTGGTGGACGAGCTCGAGCGGCTGGGCATGGACATCGAGCCGCTCAGCTTCACCGAGGCCCGGGCGTGGCGCGACGGGCTCGAGCTGGCCGTCACCATCTACCTCGAGCCCAAGCGGGTGATCCGCTTCCGCCGGCCGGCGTTCCCGGGGGCCGCCCCGGACTCGGTCGTCCTCGAGTTCTCCGTCGCGTGACCGCCCGACCGCCGGCACCGCCTGCCGAGGACCACGAGGCGCCGGTGCCGGCGGTGGCCCTGGCGCAAGTCGCCAAGGCCGTCGGCTCGGTGGTGGTAGGCCGGTCCCAGGCGCTCGAGCAGCTCCTCGTCGCCCTGCTCTGCGCTGGCCACGCCCTCCTCGAGGACGTACCCGGCGTGGGCAAGACGCTGCTGGCCAAGTCCCTGGCCACGACGCTCGGCTGCACGTTCGACCGGATCCAGTTCACGCCCGACGTGCTGCCCTCGGACATCACCGGGTCGAGCGTGTTCGACCAGCGCCGTGCCGCGTTCGAGTTCCGGCCGGGGCCGGTCTTCACCCAGGTGCTGCTGGCCGACGAGGTCAACCGGGCCACGCCACGCGCCCAGTCCGCCCTCCTCGAGGCCATGGAGGAGCGCCAGGTCACGGTGGACGGCGAGACCCGGCCCCTGCCCCGGCCCTTCCTCGTGCTCGCCACCCAGAACCCCGTCGAGCTCGAGGGCACCTTCCCACTGCCCGAGGCGCAACTCGACCGTTTCCTGCTGCGGGTCAGCGTCGGCTACCCGACCGAGGAGGAGGAGCACCGCATCCTGCAGCGCTTCGAGCACGACGACCCCTTGGCTCGCCTCGGCGCCGTACTCGGCGCCGCCGATGTGCTGGCCCTGCAGGCGGCCCGGAGCCGGGTGCACGTGTCCGACCCGGTGCGGGCCTACTTGCTCTGCGCCGTGCGGGCTACCCGCCAGGACGAGCGGCTGGCGCTCGGGGCCAGCCCACGGGCCTCGCTCGCCCTGCACAAGGCGTCCCAGGCGCGCGCCCTGCTCGCCGGGCGCGCCCACGCCCTGCCCGACGACGTGAAGGCCCTGGCTGTGCCGGTGCTCGCCCACCGGCTGCTGCTGGCGCCCGGGGCACGCCTGCGCGGTGACACGGCGGCCGAGGTGGTGGCGGACGTGCTCGCCTCGGTGCCCGTGCCCCGCTGACGTGCTGCCCGTCCCGACCTGGCGCCTGGCCGCCGCCGCCGCCGGGGGTGCGGTCGTGGTGCTCCTCGCGCCGGGCACCGG
>WHTX01000234.1 GCA_009377505.1 Acidimicrobiia bacterium | reverse complement strand
GCACAGCGCCCACGACGTCAGCACCGGCGGGCTGCTGACCACCCTGGTCGAGACCTGCCTGGCCGGCGGGTTCGGCGCCCGAGTCCGACCCGAGGACGGCGTCGCTGCTCCGCTCCAGCTCGTGGGGGCCGGGCTGCTCGGGCCGGCCGCGGCGGCGGCCGACGCGGTCACGGCCGCGATCGTGGAGGCCCCGGCCCGGGGCGACGCCGTCATCGGCGAAGCGGGCTGGCTCGTCTACGAGCCCCACGCCGACGTCCACGGCGCCGACCGCCTCGTCTACCGGTTGTGCGCCGCCGAGCTGTGCGCCGACGGCCTGGTGCGCATCGTCGTGACCCCGGTGAACGACGGCCCCGTGGCCCGCCCCGACCGCTTCGCCGTGGACACCTGGGGCACGACCGTGCTCGACCTGGTGGGCAACGACGTCGACGTGGACGGGGACGAGCTGGCCGTCGTGGCCGTGAGCCCGGCCACCACCGGCGACGTCAGCGTGGTCGACGGCGAGGTGCGCTATGTGCCCACGCTCGGCGAGCGGGGCCCGGCCACGTTCAGCTACACGGTCTCGGACGGCGAGGCGACGGCCGTCGCCACCGTCGACCTGCTCGTGGCCCCGCCCGACCTGCCCGCGGTCGCCGTGCGCCCCTGGGCCCTGGCCACGGCCGTGGGAGAGCCGGCCGAGCTCGACGTGGCCGAGCTGGTGGAGGACCCCGACGGCGGCCCGGTCGAGGTCCTCGGCGTGGGGGCGCCCCTCTTCGGCACCGCCGAGCTGGTCGAGGAAGGCCGAGCCCGCTACACGCCCGCGCCGGGCACCGCGGGCTACGACCGCTTCGACGTCGAGGTCGCCGGGGCGGACGGCGCGGTGCTGCGCACCACGGTCACCGTCACGGTGGCCTCCTCCCCGGGGGCGCCGGTGCTGCGCTGGTCCAGCTCGGTCGACCGCAGCACGTCGCTCCCTGCGCCCGGCGAGCTGGTCCTCGACGGCCCGGTGGCGATCTTCGTGGCCCCTGACGAGCAGCTCGCCACCGCCACCTTCCACCTCGACGACCCGGTGGGCCTGGGTACGCCGCTCCAGGTCGAGCTGCTGACCCCCTTCGACCTCGCCGGCACGGCCGCCGACGGGAACGCGACGCTCTTCGACCCTTCGGCACTCGCGCCCGGTGAGCACCTGCTGACAGTGCGGCTCGAGCTGGCCGACGGTAACCGGGCCACCCTCCACCTGCGCCTGGTGGTCGGCCCGCGGGTCGCACCGCCTCCCGAGGGCTGACTGGCGGCCCCATGCCGGGGTGCGTCGTGACGGAGGCCACTACCGTGGCCACCCCACGACTCTGCGGGGTGAGGATGCTCTCGGCGTATCGAGTGCTGGATCTGACCGACGAACGTGGCCAGCTCTGCGGCCTCGTGCTGGCGAGCCTCGGCGCCGAGGTGATCGCCGTCGAGCCGCCCGGCGGCAGCGCCTCGCGCCGGCTGGGCCCCTTCGCCGCCGACGAGGCCGGGCCGGAGTCCTCCCTCCTCCACTGGGGCTACAACCGGGGCAAGAAGTCAGTCGTCCTCGACCTCGAGACCGGCGAGGGGCGGGACGAGCTGCGCCGGCTCGTGGTCGGGGCCGACGTGCTCGTGGAGTCATCGGGCCCGGGCGCGCTCGACCGTCTCGGCCTCGGCCACCAGGACCTCGCCGCCCTCAACCCCGCGCTCGTGCACGTGTCCATCTCCGCCTTCGGCGACGACGGCCCCAAGGCGGGCTGGGCGGCGACGGACCTCACCATCCTCGCCAGCGGTGGGCCTCCGTGGCTGACCGGTGACGACGACCGGGCGCCCCTGCGGCCCACCGTGCCCCAGGCGTGGAGCCACGCCGGCGCCGATGCGGCCAGCGCCGCGCTCCTCGCCCTCCACCATCGCCAGCACCACGGCGGCCGCGGCCAGCACATCGACGTGTCGGCCCAGCAGAGCGTCACCCAGGCCACCCAGTCGATGATGCTGTCCCAGCCCCTCGGGGCGACGCCCCTCACCCGGGTGGCCGGCGGGGTCAAGGTCGGGGCGCTGCACGTCCAGCTCATGTGGCCGTGCAAGGACGGCTACGTGTCGGTCACGCTGCTCTTCGGCACGGCCATCGGGCCCTTCACCCGCAACCTGATGGAGTGGGTGCAGGAGGAGGGCGTCTGCGACGAGGCCACCAGGGACAAGGACTGGCTGGACTACACGAACCTGCTGCTCGACGGCCGCGAGCCCATCTCGGAGTACGAGCGGGTCAAGCAGGTCGTGGGCGAGTTCTTCCTGACCAAGACGAAGGCCGAGCTGTTCGACGCCGCCTTCAGCCGCCGGCTCCTGATCGTGCCCGTGACCACCACCCGGGAGGTGCTCGACAGCCCCCAGCTCGCCTTTCGGGACTACTGGGAGGACGTCGACCACGGGGACGGCCGGGTCGTCCGCTACCCGGGCGCCATGTGCAAGTACTCCGCCACGCCCTTGGCGCCCCTGGGCCCCGCTCCCGAGCTCGGCGCCCACACGGTCGAGGTGCTGGCCGAGCCGCCCCACCGGCCCGCCCCGGTCGCGACGGCGCCGAGCGGGGCCAAGGCGCTCGAGGGCCTCAAGGTGCTCGACCTGAGCTGGGTGATGGCAGGCCCGGCGGCGAGCCGGGTGCTCGCCGACCACGGCGCGACCGTCGTGCACGTCGAGTCGGCCAACCACGTCGACACCGCCCGGACCTTGCAGCCCTTCCGCGACGACGGCAACGGCCTCGACGACTCGGGGCTCTTCAACAACATGAACGCCGGCAAGCTCGGCCTGGCGCTCGACCTGAGCAAGCCCGGCTCCCGGGAGGTGTTCCACGACCTCGTCCGCTGGGCCGACATCGTCCTCGAGTCCTTCTCGCCCCGGGCGATGCGCAGCTGGGGCCTCGACTACGATTCGCTCCGCCAGGTGAAGCCCGACCTGCTCATGGCGTCGAGCTGCCTGTTGGGCCAGACCGGCCCCCACGCCGGCCTCGCCGGCTTCGGGACGATGGCCGCCGCCGTCTCGGGCTTCTTCAACGTCGCCGGCTGGGCCGACCGGGCGCCGTGCGGGCCCTTCGGGGCCTACACCGACTACGTGGCCCCCAAGCTCTACCTGTCGTGCCTGCTCGCCGCCATCGAGCACCACCGCGTGACGGGCGAGGGCCAGTACCTCGACTTCTCCCAGGCCGAGGCGGCGCTCCACTTCCTCACCCCGGCCCTGCTCGACGAGGTCGTCAACGGCCGCACGGCCGCTCGGGCCGGCAACGACGACGCCGTGTTCGCGCCGCACGGCGTCTACGCCGCGCTGGGGGACGAGCAGTGGGTGGCCATCGCCTGCGTCGACGACCAGCGGTGGCAGCGCCTTTGCGAGCTGATCGGCCAGCCCTCCTTGGCCGGGCTGGACGCCGAGGGACGGCGGGCGGCCCGCCGGGACCTCGACGAGCTGGTCGGCGCGTGGACCGCTACCCGGTCGGTCGACGAGGTCGAGTCGACCCTGCAGGCCATGGGCGTGGCCGCGCACCGCGTGAACGACAGCGCCGCCTGCGTCGTCGACCCCCAGCTCGTCCACCGCGGCCATTTCGTGGAGGTCCCCCACGCCACCCAGGGGACGACGTGGGTGGAGGGGAGCCGCTTCGTGCTCACGAGCACGCCAGGGGCCCCCGAGCGGGGAGCGCCGACCTACGGCGAGCACGTCTGGGAGGTGCTGAACGGCCTGCTCGGCTACGACGCCGACCGCATCGCCGACCTCGCCGTGCAGGAGCTGCTGGAGTAGGTCGCCCGGTGCCGGCTCGCCGGCTGGGCCGGCCGGCGAGCCGGGCGGGCTGGCGTGGCCGGTTGGCCCGTTGGCCGGTGCGGCGGGGCGGGCTGGCGTGGCTGGCTCGGCCCCGGGTGCGCCCCGAGCCCGCCAGGCGGCAATCAGCGCACCCGGTTCCACGTCGGGCCCGCCCTCCGCGCCCACCGCGGGCGCGCCCTACGGGCCCACCGCGGGCGCGGGCTGGCGGTTCAGGCCGTGAGCTCTCGTGCGAGCGGGGTGCGGAAGCGGGGCGTCACCCGCAACGGGCCCAGCCACTCGGCCACGCGGCCCGCCTCGAGCTCTACGGCCGCGGCCGCCTCGCCGCCGACGTCCTCGAGCAGGCGGACGGCGACGTCGCCGTCCTTGCGCTGCGCCCAGCCCCCGACGATGCGGCCGTCGCACCAGATGGTCGGGCCGATGTTGCCCGAGCGGTCGAAGAGGTGCTCGCGGTGCTCGCCCAGGTACCAGCCCCGCTCGGTCCAGCCCATGGCCGTCGGGTCGAGCGAGGGGAGCAGCGCCACCCAGGGCTCGGTGCCGGGCACCGGTTCGAGGTCGCCCGGGAGCACCAGCCCCGTCCCGTGCTCGAGGTCCACCTCGACCGGGTCGAGCTTCGCCAGCGCCCGGCGCACGTTCGCCACTGTCCACCCCGTCCACCAGCGCAGGTCCGCCGCCGTGCCCGGCCCGAAGGCGGCCAGCCAGCGCCGGGCCAGCTCCACCTGAGCCTCCTCCACGCTGAGCTCGTCGAGCGGGGCGCCGAGCCAAGCGTCCATCCGCGCCCAGCGGTACTGGCTGCTGATCCACGAACCGCGAGGGCGACCGCGGACGACCCGGCCCTCGGCGGCCAGCAGCATCAGGACCCGGCCGGACATGCCCTGGGTGGCCGCCCACTTCGTGCCCGGGGCGCCCACGACCTGTTGGCGGAGTTGGGGCACGAACTTGCTCAGCTCGACGGCGGTGGCCTCGCCGAGCTCCCCCAACGCGGCGAAGGTGGCCTGTTCGGCGTCTGCCAGCCACGCCTCGGGGCCCTCCACGCCAGCTTGGGTGAGGAGCTGGAGGCTCGTGCGCCGCTCCACCGGGAGCAGCGCCAAGGTCGACGAGGCCTGCACGACGGCGGCGAGGTCGCGGGGTACGACGAACATCGTGCGCCGCATGCCGAGCATGCGGACCAGGCTGCGGTCGACGTAGAGGGCGTGCTCGATGGCCTCGACCTCACGGGCGGCCAGGCGCGCCGATGCCGAGAGGAACACCGAGGAGGGGTCGGTGGCGTGGAGGCCGCACAGGTCGCCCGCCACCTGCACCACGTCCCTGGCCGCGGCCTCTCGGGCGAGGTGGTGGCGTCGGCCGAGCCGGGCACGGCGCTCGGCGATGCTGACCCGGCGCATGGGCGGCGAGCGTAGCCACGCCGTCCCATCCGGCCCTCCCGCCGAATTCGCCGGGGGCGAATCGAGAACGACGTCTGCCCAGCTCGACGCCCACCTTCCCGCCGCGCCCGGCCGCTCGGGCCATTCGCTGCGCTCATCTTTCGCCGGGCGCGCCCTCGGTCGCGCCGAGGACGCGCGTCGATTCGACGTCGATTCGCCGCACCGGTCCCGGCGGGCGGCCGACGGGGCTGTGACCAGGGTTTCGCTGGCAGGGTGGGGCGTGACGTCGATTCGCTGCCCGACGACAGGTCAGGCGCTGCGACGCTCGAACACCGAGATGCGGATGCTGGCGTCGCGGTGGCCCCCGAGCTTGCGCAGCTCTGCCGGCGAATGCGCCCGTACACCTGGTCCCCGCTCTGCACGATCGGCCCGGCCAGCCAGCGCCCGTCGTTCACGAGCAGGATCCCGCCCGGCACCGGGCGAGCCCGTCGAGCAGCTCGTCGAGCTTGGCCGGCGACAGGTACACGCAGAGGTCGCTCCAGACGACCACGTCGTAGCGGCCCTCGGGCACGTCCCGGGGCAGGTAGTGGCCGGACCGGCCCGCCCGCGGCCTGGCCGCACAGTAGGCCCGACGCTGCCTACGATCTGGCCCCATGGGGGACGAGTTCTACACCGACGCCCACCGCGCCCTGCAGGACCGCTTCGGCTCGCGGGCCCTGGCCGACCGCCTGACCCAGGTGACGGTCGATGAGCGCATCGCGGGCTGGCAGCGCAAGGTCATCGAGCGGGCGCCGTTCTTCTGGCTGGCCACCGCCGACGCCGACGGCTGGCCCGACGTTTCCTACAAGGGCGGCCTCCCCGGCTTCGTGCGGGTCGACGAGGACGGTGGGGCCGTCAGCTTCCCCAGCTACGACGGCAACGGCATGTACCGCTCCCTCGGCAACATCGCCGCCAACCCTCGCGTCGGCCTGCTCTTCATGGAGCTCGACCGGCCCAAGCGCATCCGGGTGAAAGGCCTGGCCACTCTGGTCGACGCGCCCGATGTGGTGAAGAACTGGGCCGGGGCCGAGCTCGTCGTGCGCGTCGAGATCGAGCGCTCGTTCCCGAACTGCAGCCGCTACATCCACAAGGCGGACCACCTCGAGCTCTCCGAGTTCGCCCCGGGCGGCGCCCATGAGCCTCCCGTGCCCGAGTGGAAGGAGAGCGAGGACTTCAAGCCCTTCCTGCCCCCAGGCGGGCCGCCGGGCTGAGCCCCCTTGATGTAGCCCACACTGCCTGATGCAGCAGAGCCCCTGCCGAGCAGGGGCTCCATGCCGTGCGCGAGGGGGGAGTTGAACCCCCACGTCCTTTCGGACACAGGAACCTGAATCCTGCGCGTCTGCCTATTCCGCCACTCGCGCTGGTGGCGCCAGGTCGGGCACACCCGCCCCAAGCAGCCCTGAGACTGTAGCGCGGCGCCCGACGGCAGGCGACCGCGAGGCCCACCACCACCCGAAGTACCCTGGGCCCGTGGTCCTACGCTCCTTCGAGCGCCGTCTGGAAAACCTCGTGGACGGTGTCTTCGCCCGAACGTTCCGGTCGGGCATCCGGCCTGTCGAGCTCGGTCGACGGGTCGCCCGGGAAATGGACATGGGCAAGACCATCGGCGTCTCCGGCGCCGCCGTCGCGCCCAACCTGTTCGTCATCCGGCTCTCGCCCGACGATGCGGCCACGTTCGCCGACATCCGCGACGCCCTCGTCGCTGAGCTGTGCGACACCGCCAGGGACCACGCCAGGGACGAGGGCTACCGGTTCATGGGCCCCGTCCGTGTCGAACTGGTCGCCGACGAGGCCCGTCGCCCGGGGGTCTTCGTCGTCGAGGCCAAGCTCAGCCAGGGCGAGGGCGGCGTCGGCGCGGGGAGCCTCGTGCTCCAGGGCGGCCGGCGGGTGGTGCTCGGCGAGCAGGCCCTGCGCATCGGGCGCATGGCCGACTGCGGCGTGCAGCTCACCGACCCGAACGTCAGCCGCCACCATGCCGAGGTCCGCCCGACTGGTGACGGCTTCACCATCGCCGACCTCGGCTCGACCAACGGCACCAAGGTCAACGGGGCCCGCGTCAGCGAGCGGGCGCTGCGCGACGGCGACGAGATCATGGTGGGCGCCACCACCATGCACTTCGACGCCTCCTGACCTGGCCCGTGAGCCCCATCATCTAGTCTCCACGCGCTGTGCCCGAGCAACTGCTCACAATCCTCAAGCTCTGCTTGCTGGCTCTGCTGTACCTCTTCTTCCTGCGGGTGGTCCGGGCCGTCTGGGTCGAGGTCAGCGGGCCGCGCCTCCGCAAGGAGCACCAACCGGTCGAGCCTTCCGAGCCCGACCCCCGCAAGTCGGCCAAGGCGGCGGCCAAGGCGCGCAAGGCGGCCAAGGGCCCCGTGCTCGTCGTGGTGGCACCGCCCGAGCAGCAGGGCCACACCTTCCCCCTGGGCGAGGAGATCACCGTGGGACGTGCGGCCGGCTGCCAGGTCACCCTCGAGGACTCCTACGTCTCCCAGATCCACGCCCGGGTCTTCGCCCGCGACGGGCAGATCTACGTGGAGGACCTCGGCTCGACGAACGGTACGTACCTGAACCGGCGCAAGGTCGCCGGCCCGATGCTGGTCAACCGTGGTGACCGCGTCCAGGTGGGCTCCACCGTGATGGAGCTCGGGTGACCGTGCTCGCCGGCGGGGCCGTGAGCGACGTCGGCCGGGTGCGCCCGGTCAACCAGGACGGTGCGCTCTCCTCTCCCTTCCTCTTCGCCGTGGCCGATGGCATGGGCGGCCACCGTGGGGGCGAGGTGGCCTCGGCCCTCGCCCTGCGGGCGCTCGGCGGCCGGGCCCGCTACCGCGACGCTTCGGACCTCGTCGCCGTTGTGGAGCAGGCCAACCAGGTGGTGCACGGCGCCTCCAGGGACGACCCCAACGTGCGGGGCATGGGCACGACGCTGTGCGCCATCGCCCTCGTCGAGCGAGCCGACGCAGGCGCCGCAGGGGCCGCGGCGGCGGGCGGGGCGGGGGGCGCGGGACCTGAGCGCCTGGTCGTCGTGAACGTGGGGGACAGCCGCGCCTACCGCCTCGGCGCCGACGGCGTGCTCGAGCAGCTCACCGTCGACCACAGCCTGGTGCAGATGCTCGTCGACGAGGGCCAGATCACCGCCGAGGAGGCCGAGCACCACCCCCAGCGCAACATCGTGACCCGGGTTCTCGGCATCGAGGCGACCGTCGACGTCGACGTGTGGGAGCTCGACGTCGTGCACGGTGAGCGCTTCCTCGTCTGCTCCGACGGGCTCTTCGGCGAGGTCGAACCGGATCGCATCGCCGTCGAGCTGCGGCGCTGGGCGGACCCCCGCGAGGCGGCGCGCCGGCTCGTCGACGTCGCCAACGCCGCGGGGGGCCGTGACAACGTCACCTGCGCCGTC
>WHTX01000233.1 GCA_009377505.1 Acidimicrobiia bacterium | reverse complement strand
TCGGGTACGAGCGATGCCGCCCAGATCACGATGTCGGCGGCAGCCAGGCGTTGCGCGCCCCGCAGGGTGATGAGGTCGGCGGCACCGGGTCCGGCGCCCACGAACGAGATGGTCATCGGTGATCCGCCACGGCGGGGAGGATGACGGTCGCGAGGTAGGAGATCGGACCGTCGGGGACCTGTGCGAGCTCGTCGATGCGCTGGCCGGGCAGCCCGATGAGCTCACCGACTCGGGCCTGCGCCAGGCGTCCGGCCGCCTGGGCGCGGTCACGTAGCGGCCCCGCGTCCGGGCTCCCCTTGTAGACGACGACGGTGGTGGTCGGGTCGTCGAGCGCGTCGTCGGGAACGTGGCCGTCGACGACCACCAACCTCTGCCCGGCGCGGGCAAGCGTGGTGCCGGTGGCGGCGGCCAACGACTGGTAGGAGGTGATGCCCGGCACCATCTCGATCGGCACGTTCGGTCGTTGCGCGGCGACCTCGTTGGCGAGGTCGGGGAACACGGACCACATCGACGTGTCGCCGAGGGTCACGACCGCCACGACCTCCGCGGCATCCAGCGCGGCGATGAGCGCGCGAGCGGCTGCCACGAGCGATTCATGCCGGCCTGCCGCGTCGGCGGCGATGTCATGGGTGAGGCGCTCGATCGGGACCGTCGGCGCGACGCCTCGGGCCACGGTCTCCGCTCGGCCGATCGAGCGGGGCGTCCAGGAGACGGCGAAGACCCGGTCTGCGGTGAGGAGCGTGTCCTCGGCCAGCTGGGTGACCTGCCGCGGATCGCCGGGTCCGAGCCCGACGCCGATCAGCACCGGTCCCGGTCGGCGGGGCGGGGGAGCCGACCGCGCCGCGGGCTCGGCGTCGGCGACCGCGAGGAGCCGCTCGATGGCCTGGCGGATCAGGTCGGCCTCGGCCCGCCCCGAGCGAACGGCGAGCGCGGCAAGGTCGCCCTTGAGCTGGTCGGGGAGGTAGATCGATGACTTGTGCACCGCGGGGCAACCTACCGCACGTAGGGCGCACGTAGGGCAGGATCGGACCGCTGTTGCCGCCCGCTGCACGCCCGCACGACGTGCTCGGCGACGTCGGGGCGCGCGCCGAGGTGCACGTGCAGGTAGGAGGCCAGCAGGCATTCGTTGGCGAAGCCGGCCCGTGACAAACCCCGGCGGCCGGTCAGGAGTAGGGCATCGCCGGCCGGCTCGACGGTCGAGTAGTGGAATTCGTGGCCCCGCAACGTGGTGCCGGCAGCACCGAGCGGCGAGTCGACCCGGGTCGTCGCCTTCCGATACCCGAGGGTGACCTGGTCGCCCATCACGGCGTGAGCGTCGACGACACCGGCGAGCCGGCGGCCGTCGAGGCCCTGGCTGAGCCACACCAGGCCGCCGCACTCGGCCCAGACCACCAGGCCGTCGTCCACCCGCCCGCGGACGTCCGTGAGCAGCGGGGCGTTCTCGCTGAGGGCGTCGACATACACCTCGGGGAAGCCGCCGCCCGCGATCAGCCCGGTGCAGCCGTCCGGGAGGCAGTCGTCGGTGCAGGGATCGAACTCGACGAGCTCTGCGCCGGCGGACCGCAGCATCTCGAGGTTGTCGGCGTAGGTGAAGCTGAAGGCGGGACCGCCCGCCACGGCGATGCGCGCGTCGCCCACGTGTGCGGGCGCCGGTGGCGGTGCGGTGGTGGTGGCGGGGGCGTGGCGAGCGATGGCAAGGACCGCGTCGAGGTCGCAGTGCGCTTCGAGGAGGGCCGCGAGCCGGGTCAGCGACGCGGTCACCTCCGCTGGACGCTCGATCACCGGGACCAGTCCGAGGTGGCGGTCGCGCCAACCGATCCCGGGGTCGCGGCGGAGCACGCCGACCACCGGGATGCCGAGCGGCGAGATCGCAGCGCGCAGCATGGCCTCGTGGCTGTCGGACGCCACCTGGTTCAGGACGAGGCCGGCGAGGCGGACACGCGGATCGAACGTGGCGAAGCCGTGCACGACCGCGGCTATCGAGGTGCTCGCCGATGCGGCGTCGACCACCAGGACAATCGGCGCGTCGAGCCCGATGGCGACATCAGCGGTGGACGACTGTGTCCCGTCGGCAGCCCCGTCGAACAGCCCCATGACCCCCTCGACCACGAGGACGTCGCAGCTGTGCCCGGCCCGCCCGGCCAGCGGCGCGATCGCCTCGGACCCGCACATCCACGGGTCGAGGTTGCGACCGGGCCGGCCGGTGGCCAGGGCGTGGTAGCCGGGGTCGATGAAGTCGGGCCCCACCTTGGCGGCACCCACGCGCAGCCCACGGGCTCGTAGCGCTGCCATGAGCCCGGTGGCGATGGTGGTCTTGCCCACGCCCGAGTGGGTGCCTGCGATCACCACCCGGGGCGCCAGGGTGGGCATCGTCCTAGTACTCGATGCCCTTGCGGGCGCCGATGCCCTGGTCCATGGCGTGCTTGACCTTGACCATCTCGGTGACGGTGTCGGCGATCTCGATGAGCTCGGGCGCGGCGTAGCGGCCGGTCATCACGACGTTGGTACGTCCGGGGCGCTGGGGGATCACCTCCACCAGGGCCTCGACGGGTACCCAGCCGTACTTCACGACGTAGGTGGCCTCGTCGAGGACGACCAGGTCGTAGCGGCCGCTGGTGATGAGCTCGGCAGCCCGATCCCAGGCGTGGCGGCCCTTGGCGGCCGTCTCATCCAGGTCGTCCGACTCCCAGGTGAAGCCGTCGCCGAGCGTGTGCCACTCGACGCCGAGGAGGTCGGCCAGCTTGCGCTCGCCGACCTTCCACTTCTCGCTCTTCACGAACTGGACGACCGCCGCGTCCCAGCTTCGTGCCCAGGCCCGGCCCAGCACGCCCATGGCGGCCGAGCTCTTGCCCTTGCCGGTGCCCGTGTTGATCAAGAACCTCGACGGCTGCGGCATGCGGCGGACCGTACCACCCGTGTAGGGCAGCGCACCCTACGTGGATGGTACGGTCCGGCCCGTGCCCGCGTCCGCCCCGCCGTACCCCGTTCGGGGGGCCTGTCCCAGCGTGGTCGCACCGATGGATGCGGCCGACGGGATGCTGATGCGCGTCCGCCTCCCCGGCGGCGCCATCACACCGGCGGGGATCCAGACAGTGGCGGACGTGGCGGAGCGGTTCGGTTCCGGCACGGTCGAGTTCACCTCCCGCGCCAACCTCCAGATCCGCGGCTTGGCCCAGGCCGCGGTCCCGACCGCCGCCGCCCACCTCGTCCGCCATGGGCTGGCCGACGCCGACCCGGCACGCGACGCGCGGCGAGACGTCGTCGGGCCCCCGCTGGCCGGTCACGATCCCACCGAGCTGGCCGACGTGGGAGCGGCCGTAGCGGACGTGGCCCGCCTCCTGGCTGCGGCGCCGGGCCTCGATGGCCTGCCACCCAAGTTCTGCGTCGTGCTCGACGGCGGCGGCGTGGCATCGGTCCGCGGGGTGCCCGCCGATGTCGCCCTGGGGGCGGTCCGCACTGTCGAGGGCGACATCGTGGTGCAGCTCGAGCTCGGTCGACCCCTTGATGAGGGCGACGGGTCGGTGGCGTGCATCCCCGTCGGCGACATCAAGCTCGTCGTGGTGGCCGCGGCCCGACGCTGCGCACAGGAGGGCGAGCGCATGGCGACGCTCGCCACGCAGGTCGGGCGGGCCGACCTCCTCGGCAGCCTCACCACGGGGATCGAGATCCGCCGGGCGCCAGCACCCCGACCGCGTGTCACCGACGCGCCGATGGGTGTGGTGGCTCACGCGCGTGCCGACCAGGTGAACCTGGGCGCCGCCCCGCTGCTGGGCCGGACGTCGCCGGCCGCGCTGCGGTCGGTCGCGGCGCTGGTCGAGGACACGAACGCCCGGGTCCGGTGCACCCCGTGGCGGGGGATCGTGGTGCTGGGCATCGCCGGGACCGACCAGGCAACGGCCATCGCGGCGCTGGCGCGGGTGGGCTTCTCATCCGACCCCACGGATCCTGCCCACCTCGTCTCGGCCTGCGTCGGGCTCCCCGGCTGCGCCTCGTCGCGAGCCGACACCGGGCGTGCGGCCCGCGCCCTGCTCGACGCCCCCGGCCCGCTGAACGGGCGGATCCACCTCTCGGGCTGCGAGAAGCGCTGCGGGGCCAACGCCGAGCGCGTCGTGGTCGCCGCGGACGACGGCACCTTCGAGATCGGCGCACCGTGAGGCTCGACTACGAACGCGACGGCGCCGCCATCTACCGGGCGTCCTTCGCCACCATCCGAGCCGAGGCCGACCTGGCCACGACACCGCCTGACTTCGAGGCGGTCGTGGTGCGCATGATCCACGCCAGCGGGATGACCGACCTGCCGCCGCTCGTCGCGGCGTCCGCTGACTTCGGTGCGGTAGCCCGCGCCGCGCTGCGAGCGGGTGCCCCCATCCTGGCCGACTCCCGCATGGTCGCCAACGGCATCACCCGATCCCGGCTGCCGGCCGACAGCCAGATCGTGTGCACCCTCGACCACCCTGACGTGCCAGCGGAGGCTCAGGCCGCAGGCACCACCCGGTCCGCGGCGGCCGTCGACCGCTGGCTCCCCGTCGCCGACGGTGCCGTCGCCGTGTTCGGCAACGCGCCCACCGCCCTGTTCCGGCTCCTCGAGCTGGTGCTCGACGGACAAGCCCGCCCGGCCGCGATCATCGGGCTGCCCGTCGGCTTCGTCGGCGCGGCGGAGTCCAAGGAGGCGCTGGCGACGCTCGACCACGGCGTGCCGTACCTGATCCTGCGGGGCCGCCGGGGTGGGAGCGCCATGGCCGCCGCTGCGGTCAACGCACTGGCGAGCGACGAGGAGTGACGATGGGACGGCTGTTCGGCGTGGGTGTCGGCCCGGGCGACCCGGAGCTGATGACGCTCAAGGCACGCAGGGTCCTCGCGTCCTGCTCGGTCATCGCCTACTTCGCTGCCCGGCGCAGCCGGGGGAACGGGTTCACGGTGGTCGAGGGCCTGGTCGAGGACCACCACGACCTGCTCCGGCTGACCTACCCCGTCACCACCGAGCCCGTGGATCGCGCTACCTACGAGCGCAGCATCGCCGCCTTCTACGACTGCTCCGCCGAGTCGATCGCGACCCACCTCGAGGCGGGGCGCGACGTCGCCGTCGTGTGCGAGGGCGACCCGTTCTTCTACGGGAGCTACATGTACATCCACCAACGCCTCGCCGACCGCTTCCCCGCCGAGGTGATCCCGGGGGTCACGTCGGTGTCGGCGGCGGCCGCCGCCGCGGGCCGCCCCCTGGTGTCGATGAACGAGACGCTCACCGTCCTGCCCGGGGTGCTGCCACCCGACGAGCTGAAGGAAGCCCTCGCCGGCGTCGACGCGGCGGTCGTGATGAAGGTGGGCCGCCGCCTTCGGGCCATCCGTGACGCAGCAGCCGCGTGCGGTCTCGGCGATGGTGCCGTGTACGTCGAGCGGGCCAGCTGCGCCGAAGAGCGGGTGCTGCCGCTGGCCGACACCGAAGGCATCGAGGCCCCGTACTTCTCGCTGGTACTCATCCCGGGCACCGGGATCACCACGCGATGACCGCCGGGCACGGGGGTAGCCTGACCGTGGTCGGGATCGGCCCCGGACGGCTCGACTGGTGCCTCCCCGGCGTGGCCGCCCGGATCGCCTCGGCCACCGATCTCGTCGGCTACCGCAGGTACCTGGACCTCGTCGGGGTGGAGACGACGGCCCGCCGCCACCCGTCCAACAACCGGGTGGAGGCAGACCGTGCCGCCTTCGCCCTGGACCGTGCCGCCGGCGGCGGCGAGGTCGTCGTCGTGTCCTCCGGCGACCCCGGGGTGTTCGCCATGGCCAGCGCCGTGGTCGAGCAGCTCGACCGATGGCCTGACCGGTGGCGGAACGTCCGCCTGGAGGTGGTGCCCGGCGTGACCGCCGCGCAGGCCCTGGCGTCGCGGGTGGGGGCACCGCTGGGCCATGACTTCTGCGTGATCTCGCTGTCCGACGTGCTCAAGCCGTGGGACGTCATCGAACGGCGGCTGGACGCGGCGGCTGGCGCCGACTTCGTGATCGCGCTGTACAACCCTACGTCTCGCCATCGACCCTGGCAGCTGGGCCTGGCCGTCGAGGTGCTGGCCTCCCACCGTGACCCCATCACGCCGGTCGTGGTGGGCCGCGACATCGGCCGACCCGACGAGGAGGTGCGCGTCCTGCGGCTCGACCAGCTGGCCGAGGCCGGGGCCGACATGCGCACGGTGATCCTGGTCGGATCGTCCACAACCCGTGTCCTCGAGGGCCGGCCGCTCGGGGCGAGCGTCTACACCCCGCGCTGGTACGGCCTCCCCGAGGGTCACAGGCCCACAGCCCCGTCCAACCACGCCACCGCGTGATCCACGCTCGACACGATCGTCACATCGGGCGGGGCCGGACGAGCCACCATGACCACCGAGATCTCCAGCTCTCGGGCCGAGACGAGCTTGGCCATCGTGGCCGTGCCGCCAGCGTTCTTGGAGACCACCGCGTCGATCCGGTGCTCCAGCAGCACCGCCCGCTCGGAGGTCACCTCGAACGGGCCGCGCTCGAGGAGGAGCCGATGATCGGCGGGTACCACCTCGGGGGCCTCGATGGCCCGCACCAGGAACCAGGCGTCGTGGTCGGCGAAGGCCCAGGTGCTCTGCCGGCCCACGGTGAGCAGCACCCGCCTCGCGCCCAGCGAGCTCAGCGCCGCGGCTGCGGCCGCGAGGTCGGGGACATCGACCCAGCGATCGGCGGGGGTGGGCACCCAGGGCGGCCGCAGCAGTCGACACGACGGTGTCGCCGTCGCCGCCGCAGCCGCTGCCGCGCTGAACGGCATGACGGCGGCAAAGGGGTGCGTGGCGTCGATCAGCGCATCGACCGGGCGGTCGCGCAGGTGCTGGGCGAGACCCTCGGCTCCGCCGAAGCCGCCCGCGCGCGTCCGGCCGGCACGACCGGTAGGGGCGGTGGTCACACCGGCGAGGGAGCTCAGCACGTCCACGCCGTGGACCCGCACCAAGACGTCGGCGAGCCGGGTCGCCTCGGTGCTACCGGCCAACAGCAGCACGCTTGTCACGTCCCGCATCGTAGACACGGCCCCGACCGCACCCGCCCGTGGCCACCGGCGAAGTGGAGTCCACGATGACCCGTCCGCTTCGCCCGCTCATGGTCCTGGGATGCACGTCGACGGCCGGGAAGAGCCTGCTCGTGACCGCGCTGGCCCGCTGGTTCGCCCGCCAGGGGGTCGACGTGACGCCCTTCAAGGCGCAGAACATGACGTGACGCCCTTCAAGGCGCAGAACATGTCGAACAACGCCCGCGTCGTGGCCGGTGGTGAGACCGGCGTGGCCCAGTGGCTACAAGCCCGCGCCGCGGGACTCGAGCCGACACCCGACATGAACCCCGTGCTCCTCAAGCCCGAGGCCGACACCCGCAGCCAGGTCGTCGTGAACGGCCAGGCCCGCCACGACCTCACCGCCACGGCGTGGCGCGACCGTGGACCGCACCTGTGGCCGGCGATGACCGAGGCCCTCGACCGCCTGCACACCGGCCACGACCTCGTGCTCATCGAGGGCGCCGGCAGCCCCGCAGAGATCAACCTCCCGGACCTGGTCAACAACCGCATCGCCGAGCACGCGGATGCCGCGGCCCTGCTCGTCGTCGACATCGACCGGGCCGGCGCCTTCGCCCACCTCTACGGCACGTGGGCGCTCGTGCCCGACGCCACTCGGCGAGCCTCGCCGCCTTCGTGCTCAACAAGTTCCGCGGCGACGCCTCGCTGCTGGCACCGGGTCCCGACAATGTGCGCGACCTTACCGGCATGCGCCTGGGCGGGGTCCTGCCCATGCTGGCCCACGAGCTCCCCGACGAGGAGGGCGCCACGATCCGGGCCGACCCTGACGCCGGCGCCCCGACCGTCGCGGTGGTGCGCTACCCCTACGCCTCCAACCTCGACGAGCTCCACCTCCTCGCGCACGCCGCCCACGTCCGCTGGGCGACCCGCCCCGGTGACCTCGACGGGGCCGACCTGGTGATCCTGCCCGGATCCAAGCACGTGGCGGCGGACATGGCGTGGCTGCGCGACCGGGACCTCGATCAGGCCCTGGTCGCCCGGGCCGGGCGGGCCGGGCCGATCCTGGGCGTCTGTGGCGGCTGCATGCTGCTCGGCACGACGGTCAGCGACGGCGCCGGCGTGGAGGGGGCCACCGACGGGCTCGGCCTCCTCCCGCTGCGCACAACGATGGACGCGGCCAAGGTCACGCGCCCCGTCACCTCACCTTCCCGGCCCTGGCTGCGCCCTGGTCGGCGCTGAGCGGCGTGGAGGCCTCGGGCTACGAGATCCGCAACGGAACCGTCGCGGGTGCCCGTTGCGAGGTGGTGCCGCTGGTGTGGGTGAGCGGGCCGGTGCTGGCTACGACCGTGCACGGCCTCCTGGAGAGCCCCGCCGTGCTGGAGGCGCTGTGCGGTCATCGGCCGCCGCCGGTCCTCGACGCGACCTTCGAGGTGCTCGCCGACGCCATCGACGAGCACCTCGACACGACCCTGCTGTGGGACCTGGTGGAGCGCCGCACGTCCACGACCTGAGCGCGGCACCGGCGGCGGCGATTCGGAGCTGGTTGACGGCCCCGACCGCCGTGCTACGTTGCGGTCAGCTTGTCGGGAACACCGGTGCGAATCCGGGGCT
>WHTX01000232.1 GCA_009377505.1 Acidimicrobiia bacterium | reverse complement strand
CCCGGCCCGACGGCCCGCTGCGGTCGCCGCACGGTCGTCGCCCGGGCCCGCGGCCGTGCTTCGGTCCCGATCGAGGGCGAGACCTACAGTCTGGGCGTGCGCCGGCCGTCCCTCTCCCCCGCCGCCTACCGGCGGTTGACGGGCCTGGCCCTGGTCCTGCTCATCGCCATCGTGGTGACCGGCGCGGCGGTCCGCCTGACCGGCTCCGGGCTCGGCTGCAGCGACTGGCCCTCCTGCGAGCAGGACCGCTTCGTGCCCGAGTGGTCGTTCCGGCCCTGGGTCGAGTTCGGCAACCGGCTCGTGACCGGTGTCGTCTCCGTCGCCGTGGCCGCCGCCGTGCTGGGGGCGCTGGTGCGCGTGCCCCGCCGCCGGGACCTGGTCGTGCTCGCCCTCGGCCTTGTCGCCGGGGTCGTCGCCCAGATCATCCTCGGGGCGCTGCTCGTGCTCGCCCACCTCGATCCCCGCTTCACCATGGGCCACTTCCTGCTCTCGATGCTGCTCGTGGCGGACGCCGTCTGGCTCCACCACCGGGCCGACGCCGACGCCGTCGCCGACGTTGATCGCGTAGCGGCAGGGCGGACGGGGCCCGGCGGGGCGCTACGCCCGCTCGGCGTCGCCCTCGTCGTGGCCGCCGGGCTCGTGCTGCTCACGGGCGCAGTGGTGACCGGTTCGGGGCCCCACGGGGGTGACGAGCGAGCGGACCGCTTCGCCCTCGCCATGAGCGAGGTGACCAGGGCCCACTCGGTGGCGGCGTGGCTGCTCGTCACCGTCACCCTGGTGAGCGCGCTCGTGCTCGCCCGCCGCCCTGACCAGCCCCGAGCCGCTCGCCACGCCCGCTGGCTGCTCGGGTTGCTGGTCGCCCAGGGCACGGTCGGCTACGTGCAGTACGCCACCGGGGTGCCGGCGGGACTGGTCGCCGCCCACATCCTCGGGGCCAGCGTGGCCTGGGCCCTGGCGCTCCAGGTGCTCCTCGACCTCGCCGACCGACGGGGCCCCCTAGTCAGGCCCAGCCCGGGCTCGGGCACGGTCGCCGTGCCAGTACTCTCTGGAGGGTGACGCGCCGCGACGCGTCCACGTTCCCGCACCGTCGCCGGGAACGCGTCGGTCGAGGAGAGTTCGCGATGGCACCGGTTGCGCCTGCCCCGGTAGAGGTCGAGGAACCCACGAGCGACACCTTCACGTCGCCCGACGTCCCCTGGATCGTCCTCGTGTGGAACGACCCGATCAACCTCATGTCCTACGTCACCTGGGTCTTCCAGAAGCTGTTCGGCTACAGCAAGGAGAAGGCGCACAAGCTGATGCTGGACGTGCACCTCAAGGGGCGGGCCGTGGTATCGAGCGGGCCGCGGGACAAGGCCGAGATCGACGTGTTCCGGCTGCACGAGTACGGGCTCTGGGCCACCATGCAGCAGGACCGCTGAGGCCCGGGCGATGGCGTTCGGCCGGCCGAGGCCCGTGCAGCGGAACCGGAGGGGTGAGCTCGAGCTGCACCTGCCCAGCGGGGCGCGCCAGGTCCTCGCCCAGCTCTGCGCCGAGCTGCGCGAGCTGTTGGGCACCGACGACCCGAGCCTGCGCCGGCTCTTCCCCACCGCCTACGCCGACGACGCCGAGCGGGACGCCGAGTACCAGATCCTGGCCCGCAGCGAGCTCGTCGACCGGCGCCTCGCCGCCCTCAGCCGCATCGAGGAGACCGTCGAGGCCCGCACGCTCGAGGAGGACGACGTGGCGGCGTGGATGCACGGGATCAACCAGCTCCGGCTCGTGCTCGGCACCCGGCTCGGCGTGAGCGAGGACGAGCTGCCCGAGACCCCGCCTCTCGACCATCCCGACGCTGCGACCTGGGCGAACGCTTGGGCTGCGTACGAGTTCCTGTCCGCGCTGCTCGACGCCTTCGTGGAGGCGGAGTCAAGCTAGCCTGCGGACCGGTCGTCACATGACACCGGGCCCCCATCGTCCAGTGGCCCAGGACGCCGCCCTTTCAAGGCGGTAACACGGGTTCGAATCCCGTTGGGGGTGCAGCGCTCGTGACCCTTGTCGGCGTCTTCGCCCTGGTCGCGGGCAGTGGTCCCCTGTCCGGTCGCTCCTATCTACGAGAGGCGAGACCTGGGCGTTCGAATGCTGTCCAGCTGGCCCCTGGCCGGGCAGGGCCGGCAGCTGCGACGGGTCGTCATCCAGGGCCGTTGGATGGCTCGAAGGCCTATCCTCGGCTGGTGGCCTTCGAGCGGATCACGATCGAAACGGGCAAGATGCGCGGAGCGCCCTGCATCCGCGGGTTGCGCATCCCCGTCGCCACGGTCATCGGCCAGCTCGCCGCTGGTCGGACCGCCGAGCAGATCCTGGCCGACTTCCCGGACTTGCAGCCTGAGGACATCCCCGCGGCTCTGGAGTACGCGGCCGCAGCCGTCCAGGAGCGCGAGCTCCCGCTCACGCGTCCTGCGTGAGGTTCCTCGTCGACGCCAACGTGTCGTAGAAGATGTCGACGAACTCTGCGATCTTGTCGATTGGGATCTTGAAGGCGTCCCGCAGGGTGTTGTTCAGGAACCCGGTATCAGGCAGATTCTCGCCGCGGTAGTGGCTGTAGACGGCACCTACGTCTGGGGCCCCGAGTACTGCCTCAACCGAGCAGGCCGGCACCTGGCGCCGACGGCGCGGTGCCCGCCCGAGTTTGAAAGCTGTCGCCTGAGGCTGGCCCACCTCTGGTCGCTGCCAGCATCGACTTGTGCGGGCGCTGCAAGCGGAGCGCCGTGATGCATGGTCGGCAACCGGCTAGCTGCTCTGTTGCAGGTCAAGCAGGGTGAGCTGGGCGGGCGACAGGTTCGAAAGCTGTCCGACGAGGGGTGCAGCGCTCGTGATCATTGTTGACGCATTCGGCCTCGTCGTGGCAGGTGGTGCCTGTCCGGTCGCTTCTACCTACGACAGGAGAGACCTGGGCGTTCGAAGGCTGTCCGGTTGGTGCTTGAACGGCCGGTGCTGAGCAGTTGGCTCTCGCTCGCTGGTCGACGTGTGGCCCAGATCGGCGAACCGCCGTTCATCTCCTCGTAGCGCGGGGGCCGGGTAGAGCCCAGCTGGATGAGGTCGTCGGCGGCGTCGAGGGCGAGCTGGGTCACGTTCGGGATGTTCAGGGACGGGGATAGTCTGCGCCAACCTGGCGGCAGCGGAGAGCGTCGCTGCTCTAAGCCGTGCGCCCGACGGGGACAGCTGGACGCAGAACTCTCGAGGCACGCTGCGTGTTGAGGAGCGGGTTCGTGCGAGTCGGGGACTGCTCTATGGCTCGTCGAGCCGGGCGAAGCAAGCGGGCTCTAACTAGTGCCCTGACCACCATCGTTGGACAGAGCACTAGCTGTTCTGTCGCAGGTCAAGCAGGGTATGCAGCGCGGCCGACAGGTTCGAAAGCCGTCCAACAAGGGTGCAGCACTCGAAAGCGGTTCAGGTCGTCCACTTGGCTCACCACCACCCAGCCGCCGGACTGTGGCCGGGCGAGGGGGCGCCTGGCCGCCGTCAACCTCGGCTGGCTGTGTCGTCACCTCCGGCCGCACCCGCAGCATCGTGGGGAGGAGTACACTGACAGCAAGACGGCCCTGAAGCGGTCCCTCGCCGAGCGCTACGGCGAGATCCGGAGCGGAACCGGCGACGCGGCCAGGGCCAGCGCCGCGCCCCCGCCGCGGGAGGCCTCCTCCGCCAGCACCTCGGCCCGCTCGAGGGGTCGGGTGGCACACGGCGCGGAGCATCCGCTTGGTTTGGGCCAACGCCCGACGCGCGCCCCGCACCAGGCCGTCGACGAGCGGGCGACGGTCCCGTCCAGCTCGGCCTCGGGCACGGCCAGGTTGACCAGCCCGGGCTCTCGGCCGCCCTCGCCGCCGGCATCATGTCCGCCACCAGGAACGCCCCGGCGAGCGCCCGGGGGCCGAGCCGGTGGGCCAACAGCGCGGCCACGCCGTCGGGCGGCACGCCGATCCGCACTTCCACGATCCCGATGCGGGCGATGTCCACGGCGATGGCCACGTCACAGCAGGCGGCGAGCGCCACTCGCCCGCCGGCAGCATGACCGGCCACCCGGGCCCCGAAGGGCGTGTCGAGGGCCAGGATCGTGTGGGCGACGTCGACGAAGCTCGGCGCCCCCGGGGCAGGGACGCCCCGGTCCTCCTAGCCGGTGGGCTCGCTCGAGGTCGCTCCTCGGCAGGGCACGGCGGCGAGGCCCGCCGGGCGAGAAGCTCTGGGCGGGGCTGCTTCGCGGCAACCGGCCTCACCCGCCGGGCCACCCTTGACGGCAGACCGGCACGACGGCGAGCAGCCAGTCCACCACAGACCGTGCACGGTTCCCACCGCAGATGGGCTAGGTTCAGCGTCGTGGCGCGCTATTGGTGGGCGCTGACCGCCACGAGATGGGGTTCGTGATGGGTGCTCTCGTTGCACGCCGTTGGCCATGGTCGTTCGTCCTCGCGCTGTTGCTCGGGACGCTCGTGCCGGGCGTCGCGCTGGCGCACTCAGAGCCTCGAGCGCCGGATCCGTCGTCAGACGCGATCTGCACCGGCGGCCTGACCGACCCGACGTCCAACTACAACGGCACCTGCGGCCCGTCGCTCACCGTGCCCGCCTGGAGCGATGCCACCGGCTGGTGGAACGAGCAGTCCACCAAGGACACCATCCAGCTCTTCGACCTCGACGGCGACGGCAGCGACGAGCTGATCGGGCTGGGCCAGCACGGGCTCGTGGTCCACTCCTGGTCCAACGCCTGGGGGCAGTGGGTCCCGGCCACCGACCCCAACGAGGCCGGGCCGTTCTCTGGCGTCGACGTCTACTACGACTCCATCCGCTTCGGCATGCTGGCCGAAGGCGTCGCCGGCGTCATCGGCGTCCGCTTCGATCCCACCGCCGACGGAGGCACGGCGATCGGCATGGACACCTGGACCTGGAACCCGGGCGACGGCTCGCCCGGCGCCAGCAGCTGGACGTTCCGAGGCACCGACACCGCCTTCGCTACGGACTCCACCGCGCCGCCGTCACCCACCGGCTTCAACTTCGGCATGAGCCACCCGAGTTGGCGCGTACCGACCCAGTTCGTGCGCGGCGGTCTGCCCGGCGCAGGCCACGGCATCCTGATCCGGGTCTTCGCGGGCATGCAGTTCTGTTCCTTCGATGTGTCTGGCCAAACGTGGTCCTGCCACCAGGTGACGTCAGCCTTCCAGGACGCCCTCATCAGCGACGATCTTGGCACTCTGCCCGACTACTTCTACGGCACGATCCAACTGGCCGACGTCTACACCGGCGCTGAGGGGCTGGAGCTGATCGGCCGTGACGGCACGAATGGCGGCAGCCTGCAGGTCTACACCTGGAACAGCAGCACGCAGAGCTTCGACCACCTTGCGCTCAGCGGCCAAGCCCCCTTCGACTCCAGCTGGAACGCGACGGAGTACACCGCCACGATCCGGCCGGCGCGCTACGTCGCCAACGATCCCGCCTACGAACTGGTCGGCCATGGTCCCGCCCAGTTGGTCTACTGGGGCATCTGGGCCAGCGGCTGCGGCGACGAGGCCGCACCATGCTGGACGAAGTACGGCGGCCCGAACATCCAGTCGACGCCGTTCACGAGCGAGGAATACTCCGAACCCGAGTACTACGAGACGTTCATCGTGGCCGATCTCGATGGCGATGGCCTGGACGAGACCATGGCGCGCGACCCAGCCGTCGGCTTCACCACCTGGGGCCTCGACCAGCCCTGGGACTGGCACAACCTCGACGACGGTCCCGAGATCATCAGCTTCGCTGGGTACGCGTTGTGGGCACAGCCCGCGTACTACGAGACGATCAAGGTCGCGGACGCCGGCAACGGCCAGATGCTGCTGATCGCACGCGGCAAGTACGGCATCCGCACGTGGGCCTGGCAGGATGGGGACGGCTGGCAGCGTCCGCTGCCCTACGGCTTCCAAAACTTCGACACCAGCGCTGAGGACAACGCCTTCGCCCTGCTCAACGCCTTCCTGAACATCGCCGACGGCAAGACCATCCGCGACAGCTATACCTCGGTCAACTCAGAGGTCATGAGCAACTACACGCTGTGCCTGAACAACAGCACTGGGACGGGCATGACCATGCCGCCCTCCGAGACCTGCGCCCTCATTGGCTTGCGCACAGCCCTGGCCAACCCGCACAACGTGACGGCTGCCGACTGGCAGAACATGGTCGATCTCATCCTTGCCGAAGTGTCCATGGCGGGCGACGTCAACGGGCACTTCAATAGCAGCATCAGCGCGATCCTCAATGATCTGTACAACATCGAACCGAACGAGTTCGAGACCCTCGTGCAGACGCTCTTTCCCAGCAACACGCCCAGTTCAGACACCGGGATCGGGGCCGAACTGACGGGACTTTTCTTCGGCGCCATCGAGGGCCTGGCCGGCTTCGCCGGTCCCGAAGCGAGCTTCGCCGCCGACGCACTGGCCGGCACCCTCGGCGCGGTGACCAGCCTGCAATCCTCATCGAGCAGCCAGATCAACACCGAATTGAGCGGTCTCCGCCAGCACATCGTCGACACCAACGCCGCCGCAATTCAGCGCAACACCGACATGTTCCAGTAGGTCGCCCAAGACAGCGGCCTGCTCAACCTCTACGGCAATCTGATCAGCGATCAGATCTGGGAGATCCAGGCGGACCAGGAGAACTCGGCCATCAGCGCCGGCGAGTACACCACTGCCGAGTGGCTCTACACCGCCATCCTGCCGTCGGTGTGGAATGTCGCCCTTTGTCGCGGCACGGGCGGCGACGACGAGACGTGCGAGCTCGACAATGTCGACACCGGCAGCAAGAACAACCGTGCGGTCTACGCTGACAATCAGGACTTCTACGCCTACCTGAACAACCCGAACGCGGACGACGAAAGCGGCAACTACTTGGGCTTCCAGCTGTCGGCTACAGACCCGACCTTCTTGCTCGTCTTCGGGGACAATCCACCCGACTGCGCGATCGCAGGGCCCGACGCCTCATCGAACTGGACCTACACCGGGGCGGACAACCGCAACTGCACGCTGGCCAAGGACATCCAGGCGATCCTGGCGTTCCAGGACCCGCTGTCGGCTGACTTCCAGTGCTGGGTCTCCTATGCGCCGAACCAGAACCCGTACCAATGCTGGCAGGGCCCGCCGAACGGCTACGGCCCCCCGGGCACCAGCTCTGCGCCTCCACCGGTCCGCGCTGACTGGCACGCCCGGCGGCCGGACCACCCCCGCCGCAACGTGAGCGACGGTGCGGCCTGCTCCAGGCGGCACGCGGCCGTCGTGGAGGGGACCCGCCCGGAGCAGGTCCTCTGCCGAGGACACCGCATGCGGTGAATGGGCGGCCCAAGAGGAACACGGTCGGCCCATGAGGGCCACGCCGGCGAGCTCGTCGGCCATGATCGACCCCACCGGGGGGTGAGGCACCACGGCGTCGGGCGGCGAGGCCAGGCCGGCGACCACGGCGGCACCGTCCCGGAAGCAGCGCAGGAGGTCACGGCCGCCGCGGCACCGGACGACGACATCCTCGACCGGGCCTCGACCGGCCAGCGGGTGATCGTCTCCCACGACATGAGCACCGGCACCCTGCTGGCCGCGCCGCGGCAGGTAGAGCCGTCATTCATCTTCGTGCGAGTCTGATAATCTGAGAGCTCGCCGGAGATCTCCGCCACGGACGCTGCCCGCAACTTCGCTGACCTGCTCGACGCTATCGAGCATCGTGGCGAGGAGTACACGATCGTGCGCCGAGGCAAGGCCGTCGCCCACCTCGAGCGAGGCAAGATCGGGGGCGCCGACGTCAAAGCGGCCCTCCGGCGACACCGCGCCGACGCCGCATGGGCGGACGAGCTGGCGGTCGTCCGCGACCTCGTGGCGCTCGAGGACCGGCCGTGAGCCGCTTGATCCTCGACACGACCTTCCTCATCGATGCCGAACGTTCCGACGTCGATCTCGACGCGGCCATCGACGACGACGACGACGTCGCCGTGGCTGCCGTCTCGATCGCCGAGCTGCGGGTCGGCGTCCTCCTCGCCGACGACCAGCGCCGCCCCTCGAGGGCCGCCTACCTCGAGGCTGACCACCGTGCCCGTACTCCCCTACGACCTCGACGTCGCCGAGGCGCACGCCGAGTTGCTCGTCGCCGTCCGAGCGCAGGGACGGTCCCGTGGCGCCCACGACCTCATCATCGCGGCGACGGCCAAGGCAACTCGGCGGGTCGTGGTCACGGCCGACGTCACGGCCTTCGCCAACCTTCCCGGCATCGTGGTCGGGGCGCACCGATGACTGCTCTCACCCCGCCGACGGGTGGCAGCGACGGGCTGCGGGCTCCGTCGCACGTCGAGCAGGGCGGCGATTCGCAGCCGAAGGTTCGAAAGCTGTCTCGTGAGGCCGGCCGACCTCTTGTCGGCGTCGGGTTCCAACTCGCATCTGCGTTGCGGCCGAAGTGCCAGTGCACCCTGGGAGAACGCTTAGGGCGCTCCGCTGAACAATCCGGTCATTCAGCTGGGGGTGTGATGGTGTAGTTCCATTCGCTGTGCCAGTCGTGGGGCTGGAGCGGTACGGCGGCGAGCTCGGTGTCGCTCACCTTGACGCCTCTGGGGTAGTGGCCTTCGTCCTGTTCGGCTTGCACTTTCAGGCCGCTGGT
>WHTX01000231.1 GCA_009377505.1 Acidimicrobiia bacterium | reverse complement strand
TCGCCCCCCCGGCGACCATGGTCATCGGCCCCGTGGCCGCCCTCGACCTCGCCTGGTTCCGCCCCGATCGCCCCTATCGCGCCGAGGTGGGCCGGGCCTGACCGCGGGCGTCATCGTCTGGGCACGGGGCGCCTGGGCTGGGCCATGAGCTCCCACCGGCAGTGGCGTGCGAGCCAGGAGGAGACGGCGGCGGGCTGGCTGGCGTTGGTGGTCGAGCTGGGGCGGCGTGCCTGGTTGCGAGCTGCTGCGGCGTGCACGAGGAGCCTCCTGTGGCGTGCGGGCGGCAGCCAGCATGCGACGGGGGAGGCTCGGGGCCATCGGGGAGATCCCCGATGGCTGTGGGAGTGGGCCCGGAGGCCCTCCGCTCAGGGCTTCGGCGGCAGGTCGTCCTTGCCGTCGATCTTGTCCACGGCGTCGTAGACCTGGTCGGGCACCTTGCCACCGGTCACGTCGTCGACCTTGTCGACGGCCTTGGCGGCCACGTCCTCGACCTTGTCGACGCCGCCGGCCTTGTCGATCATCTCCTTGGCCTTGCCGGCACCCCCGGACTTGTCGAACAGTCCCTTGGCCTTGTCGAGCAAACCCATGTGCTCGTCTCCCTCGCTGAGGACTCCGGCCGCGGACGATAGCCGCGATGGCCCCTGCGCACCGCCGCGCCCGAAGGCCGGCCCCTCCCGCCGAGCGACGGCGACCGACCAGGTCTGATCTGGTCCGGGTCCTGACCTGGGTGCCCCCGGTGGGGATCGAACCCACGCTCTTCGGATTAAAAGTCCGCTGCCTTACCACTTGGCTACAGGGGCGGGGCGGTGCACAAGAGGGTAGGCGAAACCCCTGCGCTCGCACGGGGCCCGCCGGGGCCGCCTGGTGCATCTCGGGGTACCAGCCCGACGTGACGCCCGCGCCAGCGGACGGACGGGAGCAGGCGAGCCAAGATTGGTGTTGCACCTGCTGGAGGCAGGAGCCAGGCCATGGGAACCACGTCCGCCGGAATCGGGCTCCACGACGCGGTGGAGCGGATCTGGGCGCCGCTGGACGCCCATCACCCCGGCGCGTCCCGGGCCGTGCTCGAGGCGGTGTGCGCCACCGCGGCGGGCGCCCACCGGGACCAGTGGCGGGCCACCGGCGACCCTTACGTGTCCCACCCCTTGCAGGTGGCCCAGCTGTGCGCCGAGTGGGGGCTGCCGCCCGTGGTCGTGCACGCCGCCGTCCTGCACGACGTGGTCGAGGACACCGACCTCGACCTCGACCAGACGGTGGCCGCCGTCCCCGAGAGCGAGCGCCCCCAGCTGGCCCGGCTGGTGGACGGCGTGACCAAGCTGGACAGCCTGCACCTGCACGGCGTGGCGGGCAGCCGGGGCGACGCCAAGTCGGACACGCTCATCAAGCTGCTGGCGGCCGTGGCCGCCGACCCCCTGGTGCTGGCGGTCAAGCTCGCCGACCGCCTCCACAACATCCGCACCCTGGGCGCCCTGCCCGAGGAGAAGCGCCGCCGCATCGCCACCGAGACGATGGACGTGTTCGCCCCCCTCGCCTCCCGCCTGGGCATGGCCACGGTGGCCACGGAGCTGGAGGACCGTTGCTTCGCCACCCTGTACCCCGAGCGCTACGAGCGCCTGGCGGCCATGGTGGAGGAGCGGGTGCGCCGCACCGACTGGGCCGAGCGGGTGCTGGTGCCCCTGCGCGAGGCGTTGGCCGACGCGGGAGTCGAGTGCGAGCTCTCGGCCCGCACCAAGGGCTTGTGGAGCCTTTACACCAAGATGGTGCGGCGCGACCTGGCCTTCGAGGAGGTCGGCGACGTGCAGGGCATCCGCGTCGTCTGCCCCGACGTGCGCGGCTGCTACAGCGCCCTCGGCGTGGTGCACCAGTTGTGGGTGCCCGTCCCCGGCAGCGTCGAGGACTACGTCGCCGTGCCCAAGCCGTCGCGCTACCGGAGCCTGCACACCACCGTCACCCTGCCCGACGGCGAGCCGGCCGAGGTGCAGATCCGCACCCAGGAGATGCACCACCAGGCCAACTGGGGGGTGTGCGCCCACTGGCGGTACAAGCAGGGGGGTGACGGGCCCACCGCAGTGGTGCCCGAGGGGGAGGACGCCGACGCCGAGGCGTTGCTGGCCGCCATGCGGGATGAGTTGGCCGCCGACGACGAGGTGTACGTGCTCACCCCCCGGGGTGACGTGGTGGCCCTGCCCGCCGGCTCCACCGGGGTGGACTTCGCCTACGCCGTCCACTCGCAGCTGGGCGACCGCACCTCCGGCGTGAAGGTGAACGGCAAGCTCGTCACCCTCGACACCGTGCTCCGCTCGGGCCAGCGGGTCGAGGTGGTGGCCCGCGGCTCGGGCCCCTCCCAGGACTGGCTGAGCTTCGTCCGCACCACCAAGGCTCGCACCCGCATCCGCCGGGCGCTGCGGGAACGACAGGAGAACGACCCCCTCGACACCGGCCGCTCGCGCCTCGACAACGCGCTGACCAGGGCGTCGATGCCCCGGCGGCTGATCACACCGGGGGTGCTGGCCAACGTGGCCACCGGGCTGGGATTCCCCAGCGTCGCCGCCCTCACCCTCGCCCTCGGCCGGGGCGGCGTGAGCGAGGAGGCGGTGATCGAGGGGGTCCGCTCGCTGGTGGCGCCGGCGCCCCGCCGGCGCGCCCCCAGACGGGCGCCGTCCCCGTCCGAGCTGCGCGTCGAGGGGCTGGCCGGGATCGCCTGCCAGCCGGCCCGCTGCTGCGACCCCCAGCCGGGTGACGTCATCGAGGGGTGGGTGTCCCGAGCGCACCGGGTCGTCGTGCACCGGGCCGACTGCCCCCAGCGCCCACGGCACCTGCCGCCCGTGGCGGTCGCGTGGGTGGCGAGCGGCGGCGGGGTGCGGGTCGACGTGCACGTGGAGGGGTTCGACCGGCCCCGGCTGCTGCGGGACGTGGCCGCCGCCATCGCCGACGCCGGCGCCGACATCAGCGACGCCGCCAGCGCTTCGGGCGGTGACCGGGTGGCCCGACTCGACTTCGCCCTCCGGCTGTCGGACCCGGCCGGGGTGGCGCCCCTGCTCGACGCCCTGCGGGGTGTCGACGGCGTCATCGCCGCCGACCAGCAGCCCCGCGCCGGCTGACGCCGGCGTGGGCCCAGCTCTACAGCCGTGGGCCAGGGCAATGGTGGGCCTGCCCGGAACTACAGCGGTGCAAGTTGAGCGGCATCTCTGCCTCGACGGCCCGCTGCCTCGCGCAAGCCACGGGACCTCGCGCTGTCCTTGGCCGTTGCTCCGGTGATGAAACGGCCGGCAGGGCACCTACGCCGCCCCGTCACGAGAGCGGGGGCCGCCGGGGAGGCGGAGACCTGCGTTCTCCCCTGCCACCTGCGACGCGCGCTGGCACGGAGGGCAGAGCGAAACGCGCCGGGCCGCGGCATGCGCTGCCACCGGCCTGGCCCCGGGCCGCGCCGCCGCGTCCCGCCAGGCACGCCGTCCCCGCACGGGTCATTTTCATCACCGGAGCAATGCCCAAGACTGGGGGGCCCGAGCACTCACCCCTTCGAGGGGCGCTCCACCCGGCCCCATCGAACTCGAACGAACGAGCAGACCCACTAGCCCGGACCTGCTCGGCGCGCGTCGCGGGCCGGGTCTTGTCGACCTGACCTGGCGCCGCTCAGTACCACTTGCCCTTCGCGAACCCGCCGAAGGCGATGAGGCCGACGAGGGCGATGATGATGCCCAAGATGAGGCTCCAGAAGATGGCGACCACGATGCCGATGATGACGAGCACCCCGCCCAACCCGATACCGGCGACGCGGTTGTCCGTGCCTCCTGCCATGGACTTCCTCCTTCAGCTGGCAACCTGTGCTCGCGGAGCGTAGTGCCAGATCCCCGCGGACGAAGGGATCCTGCTGGCAACGTCTGCCGGCGTCCTTCCAGGACACCAGGACGCCGACCGGAACGGGCCCGCCGCAGCCGCACCGCGCCACACCCCAGTCGAGCACCGTGGTCGACGCCGAAGTAGGCTCCGCGGAGCCGTGGCAGGGGGCACGTCCGCCCGACGTCCATCGGGTGGCGATCACGAAGGTCTGGAGCCGGGGGGCCACCATGTACCAGCCGCCGAAGCGTGAGTTGCTCGGTCAGTTCACCATGTACCCGATGGATGACGTCTTCTATGGGCCTGGCAGCGTGTCGAACCTGGAAGCCGTCCTCGAGGCCAACGATGTCCGCCGGGCGCTGCTCATCACCGGGACGACGTTGGCAACGAAGACTGACCTCGTCGACAAGGTGCTCGCCGCGTCCGCCGGTCGGATCGGTGGCGTCTTCCACGAGACGGTGATGCACGTACACCGGGGGTCGGTCCTGAGCGCCGCCGAAATGGCTCGTTCCATGGGCGCCGACGGCGTGGTGACGTTCGGCGGCGGGACGCCGAACGACACCGGCAAGGCCGTGCTCTTGGCCTTGGCTGACGACATCACCGATCACGACGGCTTCGACACTGCCCGGGTGAAGTTCGAGTACCCGGCCACGGTGGAGGTCCCGCCCATCAAGGGCGCCTGCCTGCCGATCGTGGCGATATCCACGACCCTCTCGGGCGGCGAGTGCACCTACTTCACAGGTATCACCGACGACGTGCGCCAGGTCAAGGACCTCTACCTCGACAAGAAGATGACCGCCAAGGCCCTGTTCCTGGACCCAGAGCTCACGCTCGAGACACCGGGCTGGTTGTGGTTGTCGAGTGGGTTGCGCGCCGTCGACCATTGCATCGAATCAATGTGCTCGACCAACTCCCATCCCTACACGGACGGCCTTGCCGCTCGCGCCTTGGCGATGCTGAACCAGTACCTCCGTGAATGCAAGTCCGACCCGCAGGACCTCGTTGCGCGGACGCATGCGCACATCGCAAGTTGGATGTCGATCAGTGGGCTGGCCAATGTGAGCCTCGGGTTGTGCCATGGCATCGGCCACCAGCTCGGCGCCCGGTGCAACGTGGCCCACGGCGTCACCTCGTGCGTGATGATGCACCCGGTGATGACCTGGAACAAGGACCACGTGGGCAATCGCCAGACGTGGATCGCCGAGCTCATGGGCGTCGACACGGCGGGGATGGGCCCTGAGGAGGCCAACGCCGCCGGGCGAGATTCCGTCCTGGGCCTCGTCGAGGACCTCGGTCTGCCGCACCGCCTTCGCGATGTCGGCGTGACCGAGTCCGCCTTTCCCGCCATCGCCGCTGACGCGATGCAGGACCTGGTCGTGGCGACCAACCCTCGTCCCGTCACCTCCGTCGACGACGTGATCGAGGTCCTGCACGACGCGTACTGAGCTGAGCCTGGGCCCACCGCGCCCCGCCGCCTCTGGGGCGCCTCTGCCGTAGAAGGCCGTCTCCCAGGCCCGCGTGGCGTTCTCGACGAGTGCCACCTCGTCGGGCGCGCAGCCGACCAGGCGGCTGATCGAGCCGTATACCGCCTCGAGCCGCTCACCCGCCTCCTCGGCCGCCCGGTAGCCGCCGATGGCTGCCTCCCGGTGCAGGTGCCCGATCATGGCGTCGAGCACGGGGACCGGCGGTAGCGAGGCACCGGCGTTGTCGAGGTGGCAGATGCTCTCGCAGCCGGGCGTCAGGGCGCGTGCGCGCTCGACATCGATGGGCGTGGGCATGACGGAGATCCTGGTGCACGACGCGCCGGCGGGGTGCCCCGGAGGAGGGCACCCGCGTGGAGGCGTCGATGGACGGGAAACGTCAGGAGACGGTCGAGGAGGTCATGGCGTCGATAGTCATGCCGTCCCCGTTACCAGATCGTCATCTTGGGCTCGGCTGCGCGCGCCGTGGGCCCTGCGACGGTCCCACCACGCCCATCCGAGGAGGGTGGCCACGGCGTAGAGGTAACCGAGCAGGATGTCCACCACGTAGTGCTCCCCGCTGATGACGAGGGCGGTGCCCATCCACAGCGGGTAGGCGACGAGCACGGGCCACCATCGGCGCGACACGTAGGTGCAGACGAAGAGGGCGACGAGCGCGGCCCACCCCGCGTGCATCGAGGGCAGGGCGGCGACGGTGTTGCCGAAGCGGGCCCCGTAGCGGAGGAGGGCTTCGGCGGTGTGCAGGCCGAGGGGCTCGAGGCCCCGCAGCCCCACCCGCCGCACGGGGCCGATCAGGCCGGCCTCGGACGCCATCCACGGAGGTGCCGCCGGCAGCAGCACGTAGGTGGCGAGCCCGGCCGCGGTGAGGGTGAGGAATCGGCTTCGGAAGGCCCCGAATCGCGGTCGGTCCCGCGCCCACAGCAGGGCGAGCAGGAGGAAGGCCACGACGAAGTGCGAGAGGTAGACGAGGGCGACGGGCACCTCCCACCAGCGGGCGTCCCCGACGTAGGGGCCGAGCCGGTCCTGGGCCCACACGGTGGGCACCACCCCGCCGAAGAGCCCGCGCTCGACGTCGACGAGGGAGGACACCTGGACCGGCATGCCCAGCGTGTCCGCCAGGCCCCGGGAAAGGTCATAGGCGGCGAGCAGGACGCCGAGGGGCACCCAATCCCGCAGCACGCGGGCTGCACCACCGCCGGGGCGGCCCGTCGTGGCGATGACCAGGGCGCCCATCAGCCACAGCAGCACTTGAGCGCGTTCGAGGGGAAAGCCCCGCGTGGCCACGACGAGGACCACGGCGGTCACGTAGGCGAGCCCCGGCCCGGCGCGTAGCCACCAGCCCCGGCGGGCGGGCCGGGGGAGGTCGGTCGTGCTCTCAGGGTCCGGGGCGAGCGTGGTGATGGGTGCCGTCAGGTGGTGGTGAAGCGCCACGGGTAGGCATCGCGCCCGCCGTAGCTGGTGTCCCGGCCCTCGAGACGCGCCCGTAGCGCCGGCTCGGTCGCGGCGTCGATGGCCGTCCAGGCCATGGCCGTCGCCCCCTCCAGCACGGCCCGGTCGGCCGCCGGCGTGGCGCAGAAGGCGGCGAACTCGGGCTGGTGGTTGACGGCGGGCAGGCTGTCGAGGCCCAACATCGGGTGGATGGTGGGCAGCAGCAGGCTCACGTTGGCCATGTCGGTCGACCCGCCCGCCCCGGGGCGCGGCGCCGCCGGGAAGGTCCGCCCGACGCTGGTGGCGTTGGCCGTGTAGTGGGCGGCCAGCTCGCGGTCGGTGAGGAACTCGGAGTAGGGCGGGCCGAGGGCCTCGGTGGCGAGGGCGGCGCCGGTGGCGAGCGCCCCCGCCTCGAAGCAGGCCATGATGCGGGGCTCGAGCTCGGCGAGGCGCTCGAGGTCCGGGGCGCGGACGAAGTATCGGGCCGTGGCCTCGCCGGGCACGATGTTGGCCGCCTCGCCGCCCCTGGTGACGATGCCTTGCACCTGGTCGCCGCGGCGGAGGTGCTGGCGCAGCAGCCCGATCGCCACCTGGGCCACGGTGATGGCGTCTGCCGCGTTCACCCCGAGGTGGGGGGCCATGGAGGCGTGCGCGGTCCGGCCCCTGAAACAGAGGTCGTACTGGCTCACGGCCAGGCTGGAGAAGCCGTCGGCCTCGGCGGGGGAGGGGTGCACCATCATCGCTGCGTGGACGCCGTCGAAGACGCCCCGCTCGAGGAGGAGGATCTTGCCGCCGCCCAGCTCCTCGGCCGGGGTGCCGATGACCCGCACCGTCACCCCGATCTCGTCGGCCACCCGGGCCAGGGCGAGCCCGGCGCCCACGGCGGCGGCGGCGATCACGTTGTGGCCGCAGGCGTGGCCGATGCCGGGCAGCGCGTCGTACTCGGCGCAGATGCCGATGGTGAGCGGTCCCGAGCCCGCCTCGGCCACGAAGGCGGTGTCGAGCCCGCCCACGCCGGTCTCGACCCGAAGGTCGTGCTCGGCCAGGACCTCCGCCAGCCACGCCGCACTGCGCTCCTCCTCGAAGGCGAGCTCGGGGTGCGCGTGCACGCGGTGGCTCAGCTCGACGAGGGCGTCGCCCGCGCCGTGCACCACCGCCTGGGCGCCGTCCTTGGGCGTCGTCATGGCCGCACGCTACCCGGCCCGACCACGGTCTCGTGGCCGGTCAGGGCAGGCAACCGCAGTGGGCCAGGGCGAGGCGCACCAGGCGATCGTGCCCGCCGGTCATCTCCGAGCGCACGTCCTCCCGGATGGCCTCGCCGGGGGTGAGCCAGGTCAGCTCGAGCGCCTCCTGGGAGGGCTGGCAGTCGCCGTCCACGGGCACGACGAAGGCGAGGCTGACGGCGTGGTGGCGCGGGTCGTGGTAGCCGGTCACGGAGGGGTCGGGGAAGTACTCGACCACGGTGAAGGGCGCCGGCGTCTGGGGGAGCCTGGGCAGCGCCACCGGCCCGAGGTCCTTTTCGAGGTGGCGGAGCAGCGCGTCGCGCACGAGCTCGCCGTGCAGCACCCGCCCCGAGACCACCGTGCGGCTGATCGTGCCGTCGGGGCGCACCCGCAGCAGGAGGCCGACGTCCACGACGCGCCCGGCTCCGTCGACACGCACCGGCACCGCTTCCACGTACACGAGCGGCACCTGGCCCCGCACCACCTCGAGGTCGTCGCCTGACAGCCAGCTCGTCCGGGTCTCGGTGCTGTCGCTCACGGTGCCCTGTGTAGTCGATGGCGCGGGTCGCGGATGCCACCGGCCGTCGATGGCGCCGGCGGTACCGTGGCCTGCCATGGCGAGCGACGAGACCGCGGCGCCCACCCCGGCAGACGCTCTCGGCCGACTCGACGCCGCGGACG
>WHTX01000230.1 GCA_009377505.1 Acidimicrobiia bacterium | reverse complement strand
GCGACAACGCCTTGCGCTGGGCCTCGCCCATCGGCTGGGCACAGGGGGCCCGTGCCTTCGCCGGGGAGCAGTGGTGGGCCCTCGGCCTCTGCGTCTTCGCCGCGCTCGCCCTGACCGCCCTGGCGTTCTGGCTGTCCACCCGACGCGACTTGGGCTCGGGCCTCGTGGCCCCGCGCCCCGGCCCGGCGGCGGCCGGCCCCCGACTGGCGGCCGTTCGGGCTCGCGCTCCGGCTCCAGCGAGGGGCGCTCGTCGGTTGGGCCCTGGCGCTCTTCCTCCTCGGCGTCCTCTACGGCTCGATCGGCGAGGACGTCGACACGATGATCGAGGACAACCCCCAGATGGCCGACTTCTTCGTCCAGTCCCAGGGGCAGAGCCTCACCGACTCGTTCTTCGCCACCTCCATGGTGATGCTGGCACTCGTCACCGCCGGGTTCTCGATCTCGTCGACCCTGCGCCTGCGCTCCGAGGAGAGCGCCGGGCGGGCCGAGCCGATCCTGGCCACGCCCACCGGCCGCGTGGCCTGGGCGGCGAGCCATCTGGTCATGGCCACCCTCGGCACCGTCGTGACGATCGCCGCCGCCGGGCTCGGCGTCGGCGTCGCCTACGCCGTCGCCACCGGCGACGCCGGCCAGGTCCCGCGGATGCTGGGCGCCGCCCTCGCTACCGTGCCCGCCGTGCTCGTGCTCGTGGGGGTCGCCGTGGCGCTGTTCGGGATGGTGCCCCAGGCGGCTCCGGCGGCGTGGGCCGGGCTCGCGGTGGCGGCGGTCATCGGGCTGCTCGGTGAGGTGCTCCGCCTGCCGGAATGGGTGCGGCTCGTCTCGCCGCTCGAGCACGTGCCCGCCGTCCCCGCCGAAGACCTCGCCCTGGTCCCCCTGGTGCTGCTCACCCTGGTCGCCGCCGGGCTCTTCGCCGCCGGCCTGTCCGCCTTCCGCGCCCGGGACCTCCACACCGGGTAGCGCTCAGGCCGCGCCGCCGATGTTCTCGGTGGCTGGCCCGCAGGGCGCCGAGCAGGCCCGGGCTGGCGTCGGGTGCTCGCTCGCCCTGGTCAAGCGCTCGCCTAGGCTGCTGCTCGCGGGACGCCACGGAGGGAGCGGGGGCGATGCAGGACTGGTCCGAGCTCGCGGTGCGCGAGATGCCGGCGATGTCGGCCCGGCGCCGGCCGGAGGAGCTGCCTCCCCTGGCGGCCCCGCTCCTGGCCTTCGTCGAGGACAGCCTGTCCCGGCCCCTCGTCGGCATCACGACGGAGGGGGCGCTGCGGCCGGGGCTGTTCACGCTCGAGCCGACCGGCGTGCCCACCACCCCGCTCCTCGAGGCGGCGTCGGCCTTCCTCGGCACCTTGAGCGCGGCACAGCGGGACCAGGCCACCTTCGCCGTCGACGCCGACGAGCGACGGACCTGGTTCAACATCCACCCGAACCTGTTCCGCCACGGCCTGCTGATCGAGGAGCTCACGTCCCCGCAGCGCACAGCCGCGCTCCGCCTGCTCCAGGCGACGCTGTCCGCCCGCGGCTACCAGCAGGCCCGGGACGTCATGCGCCTCAACGAGCTGCTGGCCGAGATCACCGGGCGCGCCGACGAGTACGGCGAGTGGCCCTACTTCGTGTCGTTCTTCGGCACGCCGACACCTGACCAGCCCTGGGGCTGGCAGCTCGACGGCCACCACCTGAACCTCAACGCCTTCGTCGTGGGGGACCACCTCGCCGCCACCCCGAGCTTCATGGGCTCCGAGCCCTGCTCGGTGGCCAGCGGCCCCCTGGCCGGCACCCGCGTCTTCGAGCCGGAGGAGCGCAACGGCCTCGGGCTCGTGCGCTCCCTCGACGCTGGCCAGAGGGCCAAGGCGATCCTGTTCCCCTCGATCCTGCCCGGCGAGCTGCCCCCCGAGCGGGACCGCCCCATCGACGGCCAGATGATCGCCTGCGCCTTCCAGGACAACCGGGTGATCGGCTACGAGGGGGTGAGGGGCGACGAGCTGAGCGACGGGCAGCGGCGCCTGCTCCGCGAGTTGGTGGGCACGTACGTGGGCTGGCGGCGGGAGGACCACGCCGCGGTGACGATGCGCGAGATCGACGCCCACCTCGACGAGACGCACTTCTGCTGGATGGGCGGGACCGGCCCTGAGGACCCCTTCTACTACCGGGCCCACAGCCCCGTGGTGCTCGTCGAGTTCAACCACGAGGCCGGCGTCGTGTTCGAGCACGACGCGCCCTACCGGCACCACACCCACACCGTGGTGCGCACCCCCAACGGCGGTGACTACGGCGTCGACCTGCTCCGCCAGCACTACGAGCGCTTCGACCACGCCCAGGGCGGGCACATCGCCACGTAGCCCGGCCGAGGTGGCGGTCACGGGCTCATTGCAGGTAGTTCTCGACGATCGCCTCCGGGCGGACCTGGGCGTCGTCGGGGTCCTGCCCGCTGGCGCGCCGGGCGCGCCGTTGCCGCAAGAGGTCCCAGCACTGGTCGAGCGCGACCTCCACGGCCCGCAGCCGGCTGAGCTCCTCCTCGGAGAGGCCCGTACCCGTGTGGGACCGCTCGAGACGATGTTCCTCGTCGGCCAGCTCGCTGATCCGTCCTACGACGTCGGCGTCGTCCATGGGGAGACTCCTCTCGGCGAAGGCCACCATCGTCGCAGCTCGCTTGCCGCCGCGGTAGGCCTGCGTCCTTGCCGCCGACGTCCGGCCCTCGCCGAGCCGTCCACGCTGGTCGAACGGCGCGCCCCTGGCCCTGATCTTTCATGAGGCTCGTGGCCATGCCGCTGACCTGGACGGCACCTGGTCGGTCGAGTGATGCGGCCGACTGGCTGACCAGCTCGAACGAGCTCGAATGCAAGATCGGGGCTAGCGATCCCCGCCGGAGCGGTGTGAGACAATGCGCGCCGACGCTGGAGGACGCCATGGCCCCCACGAACGCTCTCGGGCAGCCTGTCGGCGAGCCGGTCCCGAACTGGACGGCTCGTGCCTTCCCCGAGCCCGAACCGATGGCCGGCCGCACGTGCCGCCTCGAACCACTCGATGTCGCCAGTCACGCCGCCGACCTGGCAGCGTCCTTCGCCGCCGACATCGAGGGGCGGACGTGGACGTACCTGCCGTACGGCCCGTGGGACAGCGCCGAGGCGCACCAGGCGTGGCTGGGCCAGATGGCGGCAAGTCGCGATCCGCAGTTCTACGCGATCGTCGACGCCGCGAGCGGCAAGGCGGTCGGGCAGGCCTCGTACCTGCGGATGGTGCCGGAGCACGGCGTGATCGAGGTGGGGCACCTGGCCTTCTCCCCCGCGCTCCAACAGACGACCGCCGCGACTGAGGCGATGTACCTCATGATGCTGCGAGCCTTCGACGGCTACGGCTACCGGCGCTACGAGTGGAAGTGCGACAGCCACAACGCCCCCTCCTTGCGGGCAGCGCGGCGGCTCGGCTTCGTGGACGAGGGCGTCTTCCGCCAGGCCGTGGTGATGAAGCAGCGAAATCGCGACAGTGCCTGGCTGTCGATCACCGACGCAGAGTGGCCGCGGGTACGCGCCGCCCTGGAGGCCTGGCTCGCGCCGTCGAACTTCGACGATGCCGGACAGCAACTGGCCTCCTTGCCCCAGCTCCGCGAGGAGATCGTGGGATCGCCCGTCGGCGGGGCCCTCCCGTCGGCGTAGGTACCTTGGGCGCCAACGCCGCTGCAGGGGTGCGAATGACGGTCGTGGTCGGAGGTCGCCGGGCGTGACGAGCTACCAGGTCGGGCGCCGGACGGTGCGGATCACCCACCCCGAGCGCGTGCTGTTCCCCGACGATGGGCTCACCAAGGCCGACCTGGCCGACTACCACCAGGCCGTCGCCGACGTCCTCGTGCCGCACTTGGCCGACCGGCCGTTGATGCTCCAGCGGTTCCCGGAGGGCATCGGCGCGAGCGGCTTCTACCAGAAGGAGGCGGGCAGGGGCGTGCCCGGTTGGGTGCGCACCGTGGAGGCGCGCAAGGAGGGAGGCGTGGTGCGCCACCCGGTGGTCGACGACGCCGCGGCGCTGCTGGCGCTCACGAACCTGAGCACCGTGTCCTTCCACCGTTGGCCCAGCCGGTCCGACCAGCTCGACCGCCCCGACGTGCTGATCGTCGACCTCGACCCGTCGACCGACGACTTCGAGGAGGTCAAGCAGGCGGCGCGGTGGGCCCGCGAGCTGCTCGACGAACTCGACCTGGCGTCGTACCTGCAGGTCACCGGCTCGCGGGGCATCCACGTCGTGACTCCCCTCGACCGCTCCGCCGACACCGACGCCGTGGCGCGCTTCGCCGAGGGCCTCGCCCGCCTGCTCGCCGCCCGCCACTCGGCCGAGCTCACCGTCGAGACTCGCAAGGCGTCGCGGGGACGGCGCCTCTACGTCGACGTGGCCCGCAACGGCTGGGCCCAGACGGCTGTCGCGCCCTACTCGGTGCGGCCCCGGCCCGGCGCGCCGGTAGCCACCCCCATCACGTGGGACGAGCTCGAGGCGCCCGGGCTCCGCCCCGACGGCTGGACCATCGCCACCCTGGCAGAGCGGGTGGCGAGCCACGGCGACCCCTGGCGGGACATGGCCCGCCACGCCCGCTCCCTGCCCGCCCGTGGCGAACGTCTCGACGCGCTCCTCGCTGGCGAGGTGGGGGAGCAGTGATCATGCGGGAACTGCTGGACGACAGGAATGTGGACGGCGCGAAGGACGGCGCCACTTTTCAGGGCGACGAGGACCTGCTGGTCGAGCCGGCGCGCTGAAGGTGGCGCCGGTCGTGGGCCTCGTCGGCGCCGAGGTTGGCGAGCACCGCTGCGGTGATCTCGGTGAGCGCCTCGAGCTGGGCTCCGGTCAGCGCGTCGACGAACCAGCGGCGCACCTCGTTCACATGGTGGGGCGCGGCCGCCTCGATGGCCCGGCGACCGGGCTCGGTGAGCACCACGAAGGAGCCGCGGCGATCGGTCTCACAGCCTTCCCGCTCGAGGAGGCCTCGCTGCTCCATGCGGCGGAGCTGGTGGGAGAGCCGGCTCTTCTCCCAGTCGAGCGCGGCCACGAGCTCGAACACGCGCAGGCGGCCGCCGGGCGCTTCGGAGAGGTTGACCAGGACGGCGTAGTCAGCGTCGGACAGCCCCGAGTCGCGCTGCAGCGAGCGGCGTAGCCGGCCGTCGAGCTTGGCCTGCATGGCCAGGAGCCCCCGCCACGCCTGCTGCTCGCGATCGTCCAACCAGGTCGCTGTCGTCATGGCCCGAGGCTAGCACAGGAGGATGATGTATCAACCGATTCCTTCCGAGGTGTCGAGGCGCGGTCGAGGCGCGGTCGGGGGACAGTCGCAGGCTACGAGCCGCCGGACGGAATAGTTGTTGCATCAACCACGTTGGCGAGGGTATCGTTGATACGTCAACTACGATCGGAGCCCTGATGAGCACGACCACAGCTGCCACCACCCAGAACCTGACCGGCGAGTACACCGTCGACCCCAGCCACTCCCGGATCGGCTTCGTCGCCCGCCACGCCATGGTCACCAAAGTGCGCGGTTCCTTCAACGACTTCGCCGGGACCGGGTTCTTCGACACCGCCGACCCCGCCAAGTCGCACCTCGAGGTCGTCATCCAGGCCGCCAGCATCGACACCCGCAACGCCGACCGCGACGGCCACCTGCGGAGCAACGACTTCTTCGACATGGAGGCCTACCCCGAGGTCCGCTTCGCCAGCACGTCGATCGAGCCGGTCGACGCCGCTACCTACCGGGTGACCGGCGACCTGACCATCAAGGGCGTGGCCAAGCCCGTGACCATCGACTTCGACTACGCCGGCTCCGCTGTCGACCCGTTCGGCAACCTGCGCGTCGGCCTCGAGGGCAGCGTCGTCGTCAACCGCAAGGACTGGGGCGTGAACTGGAACGCCGCGCTCGAGGCCGGCGGCGTCCTCGTCAGCGAGAAGGTCACCCTGGAGTTCGAGGTCTCGGCCATCAAGAACGCCTGAGCCTCCACGTTGCGCTCGTTACGCCTCGATGGTTGAGCGGGCAACGGGGGGCGGTGCGCCGACGTCGGCGCACCGCCACCCGGGGCGCGTGCGCGGGGGCAACGGCGCATCCTGCCTCCTCCGGGCGGCCGAGGCAGTACGGTCTCCGACCTGGGGCCACGTCGGCTGACCGAGGGGGGCGCATGACGGCTCGTGCGAGGTGGCTGTGAGCGGGCCGAGCGTTGCCGTGCTCGACGACTACCAGGGCGTGGCGCTGGAGCTGGGCGACTGGTCCGCCCTCGACGGGCGCGTCGAGGTGCAGGTGTTCCGCGAGCACCTCGCCGACGAAGACGCCCTGGTCGAGGCGCTCCAGCGCTTCGAGATCGTCGTGGCCATGCGCGAGCGGACGCCCTTCCCCCGCGCCGTGCTCGAACGGCTGCCCAAGCTCGAGCTGCTGGTCACGACGGGCAACCGCAACGCGGCCATCGACGTCGCCGCCTGCGCCGACCACGGCGTCACGCTCTGTGGCACCGGCGGCAGCGTGGAGAGCACGGCCGAGCTGACCTGGGCGCTGATCCTTGCCTGTGCCCGCCACCTGCCCGAGGAGGTCGCCAACGTCCGGGGCGGTGGGTGGATGTCGACCGTGGGGGCCGACTTGGGCGGCCGCACCCTCGGCCTCTGCGGGCTTGGCCGGATCGGCGCCCTGGTGGCCCGCGTCGGCACGGCCTTCGGGATGGAGCTGATCGCCTGGAGCCAGAACCTCACGCCCGAGCGGTGCGCCGAGCTCGGGGCCACCCTCGTGGACAAGGAAGAGCTCTTCCGGCGGGCCGACGTCCTGAGCGTCCACCTCGTGCTGTCCGAGCGCACCACGGGCCTCGTCGGCGAACGAGAGCTGCGGCTCATGAAGCCCACCGCCATCCTCGTGAACACCTCGCGTGGCCCGATCTGTGACGAAGAGGTGCTGGCCCGGGCCTGTGCCGAGCGCTGGATCGCCGCGGCCGGCCTCGACGCCTTCGGCACCGAGCCCCTGCCGGCTGGCCACGCCTTCCGCACGCTCGGGAACGTGATCGCCACACCGCACATCGGCTACGTGTCCGAGGCCGTCTACCGCACCTTCTTCCACGACATCGTGGAGGACATCGTCGCCTTCCTCGACGGCGCGCCGGTGCGGGTCGTGGCGCCCTGAAGGATCGTCCACCGCGGCCGCGCACGCTTGGGTGCGCCGGTTGCCGGCGGGCGGGCTCGCACGCACCCGGGCACGCAGGCCTACCACTAGGCCCGGCCGGCCCGTTCCTCGCCTCACTGACCCTTACGGCCTCCCGGGCCCTTGGAACCGCTCGTCTAGCCCCAATCTTTCATTCGAGCTCGCTCGAGCTGGTCAGCCAGTTGCCCGCATAGCTCGCCCGACCAGCTGCCGTCCTGGTGAGGGGCCTGGCCGCGAGCCTCATGAAAGATCAGGGCTAGCTGGTCGAGGAGATGGGCGAGCGCCGCCCGGTCACCGGGGCCGTCGCGCTCGGCCAGCCGCTCGGCGACCGCCCGGCGATGCGCCTCGTCGACGTTGCCGCCGTACTTGAACTTGCCGCGAACGTCGTCGACCCGTATCCGTAAGCCGCGGATCCCCCGGAGCCTGGGCCCGTGCCGGCGGGGGTCGACCACCTCCGTCGTCGGCTGCAGGCCGGCGAGCTGCGCCCCCAGGATCGCCGCGATGCCCTCGGCGTCGTCGACGATGCTGGCGGTGCCGACGAGCTGGACGGCGGCGTAGTAGGTGGTGGGGATGCCCCATGCCGGGTCTTCGTCGTCGATGGCCTTCCAGTCCGACGGGATGAACGCCCAGTCGCCGGCGAGGCTGAGCAGGACCCGGTCGTTCTCCTCGATGGCCGACCAGATCGGGTTGGGCCGGGCGAGGTGGAGCACAACGTCGTCGTCCTCGCCGAGCAGGAACTGCGTGGGCACGACGACCGGCACGTCGCGGGCGCGGCCCGCGGCGACGAGGTGGCCAAAGCCCTGGGCGATCGCGAACCGGCGCCACTCGTCACCTGCACCCTCGTCCCAGGTGTGGATGAGCACAGTCGCGAGTCTGCCAGCGGGTTCCCGTCGGCATTGCGGGCATTGCCCGCTGAAGGGTGTCGCTGTTCAGGGTTGGCGCCGGGCGGGACGGGGAACTGGGCTGTCGGCAGGTCCCGATAGGGTGACCGCACGAGCACGGTCTGTGGCGGAGAAGCGGGTCGGTGTTCGGGGCGACGAGGCGGAGCAGATGGCATGGACGCGTGGCGCGTACGAGGGTGTTCCCGGCTGGTGGGGGCGGCGCTGGCTGCTGCAGCACTGGTCGGGCTGACGACGGGCCTGCGCGCCAGCACAGGCGAGGCGGCGCTGATCAGCGTGCCTGGGTCCGGGGCCGGGGCCGAAGCCGGGGCCAAGGTCGAGGCCGGGGCCACGCTCGGTGTCGCGGCCGAGGGGACGCCGTCGGGCGGGCTCGGCCAGGTAGGCGGGCTGCTGGGGTCGACGGTCGGGACGGTGGTCGAGGCCATCGCGCCGGTCGCCGACGCGCCTGTCGTCGCCGCCCTTCCCGCCGACCCCGTCGGCACCGTCGTGACCGTGGTCGAGGCGGTGGTCGACCTGCTCCCCACCGTGCCCGTGACGCCACCCCCAGCGCCTCCGGCCGCACCCGCGCCGCCGGCTGCCCCAGCTCCGCCCGCCCCGTCGCCGGCCGCCCCCTCGCCGCTCGCACCGGCCCCGGGCATGCCGTCCTCGCCGGCCGGCGGTGGGTTC
>WHTX01000229.1 GCA_009377505.1 Acidimicrobiia bacterium | reverse complement strand
CGCCCTCCCCGCTGCACTTCGGCCGACGAGGCCATCCCACGTGCAGCCAAGACCGCGTAGAAGCGCGCTCCCCGCTGCAAGTTCTGGCTCCGAGGCCCCTGCCCAGCGGGGGACCCGGTTCCGCCGGGTCGGCTACCAGATGGTGCCGTTGACGCGCAGCTCCTCGAGCTCGTGCGCGTCGAGCCCGAGCTCGGCGAGCACCTCGTCGGTGTGCTGGCCGTAGGCGGCGGCCGTCGTGGTGGTCTGGCGCCAGTCGCCGACCTCGAAGGGGGCACGCGGGGCGACGAAGCCGTCCGGGTACTCGGGCAGGTAGGCGTCGTGGCGCAGGTGCCCGTCGGCGACCACGTCGTGCACGTCGTTGACCGGCGCGCTCCAGACGCCGTGCTCGCGCAACACCTCCCACCACGCCGCCTTGGTCCGCTGCGGTGTCGTGCGGGCGATGATGGCGGCCAGCTCCTCGGCGTTGGCCAGGACGCCGTCCCAGGTGGCGAAGCGCTCATCCTCGAGCAAGTGCTCGAGCCCGAGGGCGCGGGCGGCCGGCGGCCACTGGCCACCCATGATGCAGGCGATCGAGATCCAGCCATCCTCGGCCGGGTAGACGTGGAACAAGGGGTTGGCCGGCGCGGCGGTCGAGAAGCGCGGCATGGTGGCGCCGATCGAGCCGGCCATGCCTACGGGGAGCAGCTGCAGCCACAGCAGCGACTGGGTCTGCGTCGCCCCGACCACGCCCCCTCGGCCGGTGGTGGCGCGCTGCACCAGGCCAGCCATGATGGCGCTCGCCAGCATGGTCCCCGTGAGCACGTCGCTCAGCCCCCCGGGCGGGTAGTTGGGCTCGCCGGTGCTCGAGGTCAGGTCCATGAGGCCGCCGTAGGCCATGCCCACCGTGTCCTGGCAGGGAAGGCCGGCGAGGGGCCCGCTGGCGGTGAACCCGCCCCCTTTGGCGTACACGAGCCGGGGGTTGACACCGCACAGCGTGGCGGGGTCGAGTCCGAGGCGGGCCAGCGCCTCCTCCCGCAGGTTGGTGACGAACACGTCCGCCGAGGCAATGAGGCGGTGCAGCACCCGCCGCCCGGCGTCGGCGGTGACGTCGAGGGCCAGCGTCCGCTTGCCGCGGTTCAACGCCGCCCACAGCCAGTCCCGGCCCCGGTCGTCGAGGGGCACGCCGTAGAGCGCCGACGCCGTGCGCATGAAGTCGTCGCGGCCTACCTGTTCGATCTTGACGACGTCGGCGCCGAGGCCGGCGAGCGCCAGGCCCGTGACCGGGGCCTGCACGTACATCGACACCTCGACCACCCGCACGCCGTGCAACGGGCCGGCTGCCCCCGCCTCGCCCGCTCCCTCGTCCGTCGTCGTCATCGCGCCTCCCCGTTCCGTCACCGCTCCCCCAGCGGCTCCCCGGCCGTGTCCCCGCGGGCTCCCGGCCCGTCAGTGCCGCTGCGGCATCGTAGGCCCCGGGCTGCACCGCGGTCGCGGCACGACCGCACGAGCGACCGCTCCCATTCCGCTCGGCCATCGTCGCCCCCGTCGCGATCGAGCCCTGGTGAGTCGTCGCGCTCCTCCCGAGGCGCCGTGCGAAGAGCGGCCGGCGGCAAGTGGGCTGGCTCAGGCGCAGGCCGCCCGGGACTGGTCCCAGGCGCACACCTTCGACTTGCCGGACAGGTCGATGGGCGCGCCCTCCTGCACGAACGTGTCCTCGGCGGAGTCGTAGCGGGCGACCTCGGAGCCCTCGACGAAGTAGGCATCGCTACCGCCCCGCATGTTCCACTTGATGCCTGGCACCAGGCCGGGGTTGGTCAGGTCCGTGTGGCGCAGCGCGGTGATCAGGTTGACCCGGGTGAGGCCGCCATCCAGCTGGCCGGCGATCTGGATGACCTGGGCCAGGCCCCAGCCGGAGATCAGGCCCCAGCCGAAGTAGCCGGAGGTCTTGTAGTCGTAGCCGGCGTCCTCCAGCACCTGACGGCCCCACTCGATCCAGGCGTTGCCGTCCTCGCCGGGGGATGTCACGTCGCGGATGCCGCCGCCCATCACCCACCAGCCGTCCGCGGCGGTACCGACCGCCTCCGTGCCGACGTAGGCCGCGTTCTTGCAGGCGTAGGAGACGAACTTGTAGGGCGTCTGCTCCTTCATGCCGTTCTGGGCCGCCTCGTTGATGCCGTAGGTGCAAGGGACACCGGTGACCATCTCGATGAACATGTCCGGGTCCTTGGCCGCCAGCGTGGTCATCTGGTCGATAGCGCTCACGGCCTGAGGCTCGACCCACTCCACGGAGTAGTCGATGCGGTCCTTGTTGGGTGACTGGGCCAGGTACTCGCGGAACGCCTGGTCGTACACGGCGCCGAAGTCGTTGCTCATCGCCAGGGCGGCCACGGTCACCGTGCCGTCGCCGAGCTCGCCGATGTGGTCGTCGAGGAAGCGGCCCCACAGCAGCGCCTCGATGTTGTAGGTGAGCTGCTGGCCGGTCGTCCACGGGTGCAGCATCGGGTCGCCCCAGGCCGGGTGGCCGGTCACCGCGAACGGGTGCGGGATGCAGCGCTGGTTCAGCTTGTCGTACACCCGCAGGGTGCTCGGCGACCCCTGGTTCTGGACCATGAAGACACGGTCGGAGTCGATCAGCTCGTCCACCAGTGGGATGGTGCGGGCGGGATCGTAGGCGTCGTCCTTGCCGATGAACTCCACCGTCCGGATCTTGCCGGCGCTGTCGGCGAACGCCCCCTTCTCGCCGTAGTGGTCGAGCACCGCCTGCTGGCCCCGGTAGATGTTGTAGCCGTCGGCGGCCGTGCCCGACGCCGCGCCGGTGGCGCCGAACTTGATCGACGTGTCGGTGAGGCCCTCGGTGTTGCTCCAGCCCGCGGCGCAAGCGCCCAGGTCGATGCGGAAGCCGTCGGCGCCGAGCACGGTCGTCCCGTCGGCCTGCAGACCCCATCCGTTGGCCTTGATCTCCTCGACCACGGCCCGTCGCTCCTCGGCCCACAGCTGCTCCCAGTCGTCCATGTCGGTGGGCTGGGCGGCGGTGGTGCTACCGGGGCCCGAGACGGCGGTCGAAGCGCCGACCTGGCCCTGGATGGCTTCCTCCGCGCCCTGGTCGATCACGTTCCCATCGCCGCTCCCGCTGGCGGAGCCGTCTCCCCCGCACGCAGCGGCGACCACCGAGACGGCGATCATCGTCACGATGACGGCCCTGGTAGTGGACGTAACCCTCATGGTTCCCCCCAGTGGGCCTCGCGGAGCGGTCGGTCGTGAGCCGCCTGCCCCCCAGCGGCTCCGGGCCGAGCGGTCGTCGGGCGCCCCCGGCTCGTCAGTACCGCCGCGGATGGTAGGCCACGATGGTCGGGCGCCCCCGGTGCCCCGCGGGGAGGGCTCGTCAGCTCGGCGGCATCCGGGGCGCCAAGGTGGCAGCCTGTGCCCATGCTCGACCACCTCGGGATCCAATGTGCTGACCTCCAGGCGAGCGCGGCGTTCTACGACACCGTGCTGGCTCCGCTGGGCGCGAAGCGAGTGATGGACCTCGGCGTCGCCATGGGCTACGGCACACCGGCGAAGCCGGACTTCTGGATCGGCGCGTTCGACTCCGGCGATGGGTTTCGCGAATCGCACATCGCCTTTGTCGCCCCGGACCGAGCCGCTGTCCGCGCCTTCTGCGACGCCGCCGTCGCCGCGGGCGCAGCGGTGTTGCACGCGCCGCGTGTCTGGCCGGAGTACCACGCCGACTACTACGGCGCCTTCGTGCGCGACCCGGACGGCAACAACGTTGAGGCGGTCTGCCACGCGCCGGAGCCGTCCTGATCTTCGGCGGTGCGGCGGGCCCGGGGTTCACCGGGCCGCCGCGGCGCGCCGCTCGGACGCTCAGCTGAGTCGGGCGCGGCCCTCGGTTCGGGCGCGACGCTGGTCGTCGCGGCGGCTGGCGCCGGCGACGGCGAGCGACGCCCGCGTCGTGTCGTCGACGCGCATGTAGTTGGCGCGCCAGGCGTCGTCGCCCCACTCGGCATCGGCGTGGACGGTGGTGCCCGCCGCCCAGGCACCTCCCAGCAGGTGGAGCGCCTGGGAGCAGATGCTGCGCTGCTGTTCCGGGTCGCCCGGCCTGCCGGTCGGGTAGCCCAGCGGGAAGTCGACGAACAGGAACCGGGGGACGCCGATCTCCTCGATGATGTCGCGGGCAGAGCCGACCACGACGGTGGGGATGCCGTTCGCTTCGAGGTGCCGGGCCACCAGCGCGACGCTCTGGTGGCAGACCGGGCAGTGCGGCACGAGCATGGCGACGTCCACCTCGTCGGCCCGCAGGGACTCGAGGACCGCCGGGGCGTCCTGCTCGCTCGTGCGACGTTGGGAGTAGTCGAAGGGAACGCCGTAGAAGCGCGGCGAGAAGCTGGCCAGGCGTCCGGCCGCGACGAGCTCCTGCAGGCGGGCGAGGGGCAGGAAGGACTCCCGCTCGTTGGCCGGAGCCGCGTCCGTGTCCCGGTTGAGGTCGGCGGTGAACCTCGTCGCCGGCGGCGGTTCGGACGCCGCGGCGTAGGGGCGCTCGATCGCGGCCGCTGCCCCGTCCGCAGGCAGCGGGAAAGCCGTGGTGACCAGGCCCAGCCGCAACGACGACAGCGGCCCGGGCAGCGGGCAGAACGCGGGCGGGCCGGCCGGAGACGCCCAGCGGTAGGGCTGCGCGTAGCCCTGGGCGGCGTAGAAGTCGCGGGACTTGTCGATGTAGGAGACGAACCTGCGGTACGCCGAGTCGGTGCTCATCGGAGCCGACCGTACTCGTCGAAAGGGACGACGACGGCGACCCGGTACCGGTCCGGCGCGGAGGTGTCCGAGGCTCACGCCGCAGCGCCTTGCACACCTACACCGTTGCAAGATCCTTCGCGGTCCGTGCCGGGCACCGGGTCTAGCCCTCAGGCCAGCGCGAAGGTTCGTGCACCGTGGCGGTGCAAGATCCTTCGCGGTTCGCCTGGCCGGGCCGTCGATGGTGGCCGGTCAGTCTCGGTTGGTCGTGTGCTCGTGGCCACGGGCGCTTGGTGCAGCGACGAGGCCCGCGGGCTCGACACGATCCCCGCGACGGCCGATGATTCCGCGGCGGAACGTACGTCTGACCGGTACCAGCCCCAACTCGACGGGAGAGAACGACGATGAGTGTGAGCCCGTACCTGTTCTTCAGCGGCGACTGCGCGGCGGCCTTCACGCGCTACCAGGAGGTCTTCGGAGGCGAGCTGCAGCTCATGACGCACGCCGACCTGCCCGAGGGAGCCGAGCCGATGCCGGGTGCCGAACCGCACCACGTGATGCATGCGTCCCTTGCAGTCGGCGACGGCATGCTCATGGGCTCCGACGACCCCACCGGCGACGGAGGCCCGAAGGTCGGCGTCGCGGTCGCCTACACGGCGCCCGACGAGCGGGTGGCCAACCAGCTGTTCGACGCGCTGGCCGACGGCGGCGAGGTCACGATGCCGTTCGCCGCCACCTTCTGGTCACGCGGCTTCGGCGCCTGCAACGACCGCTTCGGCGTCGCCTGGATGGTGGACACCGCCGGCGAGCCGTGATCGACCACGTCCCGATGAGGGGGCGGAAGCGGGCGCGCGACGTCACCGCAGACGGCTGCGCCGCCCCGAGCCGGGCCGCCAGGGGATATGTGGTCCAGGCTGGGAACGTGACGACGTGCTTGCGTCTGTGGTCACGGAAGCCCTAGCGCGATCGTCGTCGCGACTGCGCTCGTTGCAGCCTTCTCTCCCTGGGGGCCAGGCGGGAACGACGGTTCTCTACAACGCTGCGTGGTATAGATGGCACTGCTGGCGTCAGCCCCGACAAGGGAGGACGATGTGTGAGTGGTGTCGTTGAAGCATCACACCCGGCCGGAGAGAGCCCGGGGGACGCTCGGAGCGCACCCACTGACGACGCGCCCCGGGAGCACGATCGCCGGGGCATCGGCGTTGCCGTCGGCGTGGCCTTGCTCGCCCTCCTCTGGATGGTCGTGCTCCCCGCCGTCGACGAGGCCGTGCCAGTGGACCAGGAGGTCGCGGCCGGCACGGTGATGAACGCGGACCACGGCGTCACGATCGTCCCTCCCGTCGGGTGGAACATCGACGAGGGCCTCGTGGTGGCCGACGGCCGGCCATCTTCTGACGTACCGCCGATCGGGCTGTCCTCGGGCTCGACGACCGCGAGCATCAGCACGCTGTCCTGGGACGAGAGCCTCGACGCCTTGCTCGCCCGCGCCAACGAGATCCATGAGCAGGCCGACGAGCCCAACTGGCACATCGCCCACCCGGCCGCGTCGGTCACCACCGACAGCGGTGCGACGGGCATCGTGGAGTTCTGGGAGTCGCCCAAGCGCACCGGGCGGATCGTCGTCTTCGTCGACGACGGCGTCGGTGCCCAGATCATCGTCTCCACCACCCGGTCGGAGCAGATCGACGACGGGGACGACATCGACGCCATGGTGGCCAGCGTCAAGTTCGACGGGGGCTCAGCATGACCAGCACGACCACACGCCCCGGGGGGATCGACGCCGAGCTGCAGGCCGCACAGCAGGTCGCCATCGACCAGTCGGGCTGGGGGCAGCCGTTCCGTGCGTTCCAGCCCCAGAACGCCGCGATGTGGGTCGGCGCGTTCCTCCTCGTCGCCGGCGTCGTCTCGCTGTTCCACTTCTACACCACCCAGCCGCACGCCTACCTCCCCGCGGTCGTCGGCGGCGCGGTGGTGTGGGCGCTGTACTGCGTACCCTGGGTGCTCTTCCTCCGCCGCAAGGAGCGCTACGGCCGCCGGCCCGTCGAGCTCGCGGTGTCGGGGTTCGCGTGGGGAGGCCTGGCCGCCACGTTCGCCCTCGCCATCAACGCCAACGATGCGGCGCTCAGCCTGTGGGGCAAGCTCGTGTCGCCCAACTTCGCCGCCGAGTGGGGCGCGGCCCTCAGCGCCCCCTTCACGGAGGAGAGCTCCAAGGCGGCCGGCTTCGTCCTGCTGATAGCGCTCGCGCCGCGGCTCATCCGCTCGGCCTACGACGGGTTCGTCGTCGGTGCGTTCATCGGGCTCGGGTTCCAGGTGTTCGAGGACTGGGTCTACACCGTGCGAGCCCCCAGCGCGGACCTCGGCACCCACCAGCTGCAGTCCGTGATAAAGACGTTCGTCACGCGCGGCGTCACCACCGGCCTGGTGTCACACGCTCTGTTCACCGCGCTCGTGTGCATGGGCATCGTCTGGTTGGTCGGGCGACCGACCGAGCCGCGCCGGCCCCTGGTCGGCCTCGGGTTCGTCCTGGTCGCTGTGGTCGGCCACGGTGCGTTTGACCGGGCGGCCACGGTCAGCGACAGGGAGCTGCTCGCCATCGCCTTCGTCCTGCCCCTCGTGGCGATCGTCCTCGGCGGGCGATGGGCTGCCCGGCAGGAGCGGAGCTGGATGCACGACCTGCTCGCCCCGGAGGCCGCCCAGGGAACGCTCACCGACGACGAGCTCGGCGCGCTGGCCGGCAGTGCGCGCGACCGCCGGACGTTCGTGCGCACCCACAAGGGCAGGCACAAGCGGGCCGGCGCCCGCCACCTGCTCTCCTTGGGCGCCGACCTCGCCGAAGCAATCGTCGTCTCGCAGGGCCGGCAGACCGATGCCGTCGAGTCCGTGCGCCGTGAGCTCGCGGACGCCCGGGCCACCGCCGGCTGACCCGACGGGTCGCCGTTCACCAGGACTCACGTAGAGGCGGCGACCGGAATCGAACCGGTGTACAGGGCTTTGCAGGCCCTTGCCTAAACCACTCGGCCACGCCGCCAGAGCCGTCCGCGCCGGGGCACGGGCGTTCGGCAGGGTGCAACCATAGCCGCCGCGCCCTCCCGACCCGCGCGGCGCATCCCGGCCTAGGCTCCCCGTTCTGTGACGCCCTACCCCAACGCCTACGCCACCCTCGGGGTGATCGGGCGCCAGCAGGTCGCCGTCACCGACGGCCTCGTCCACCACGAGCTCTACACCTGGGACGGCCTGCTCACCCTCCTCTGGCACGGCCCCGCCAACCCCCGCCACGTGGTCCTCGCCTGCGGCGGCGCCCTCGGCGGCCTGCTCGGCCCGGCCGAGGGCCTCTACCACGACCTCGGCGTGGCCTGGGCCGCAGAAGGCCGGGACATCGCCACCGTCCGCATCTCCTACCGGGCGCCCAACGACCTCGAACGCTGCCTCCACGACCTGCTCGCCGTGGCCGAGATCGCCGAGAACGTGGGCGCCGAGCGCTTCGTCACCCTCGGCCACTCCTTCGGCGGCGCCGTCGCTGTCCAGGCCGGCGTGGCCCTCGGCCCCGCCTGCGCCGGGGTCGTCACCTTCGCCACCCAGACGGCGGGCTGCGAGGAGGGCGAGGCCCTCGGCGCCGCCGGCACCCCTGTCCTGCACTTCCACGGCGAGGACGACACCACCCTCCCCTTCATGGCCTCCCAGATGGTCCAGATGCTGACCGGGGGCGAGCTCGTCCTCCTCCCCGGGGCAGACCACCTGCTCTCCTCCGCCCGGGACACGCTCTGGGAGCGCCTCGTCGACTGGGTGCCCCAGCAGCTCGCCATCACCCCCCACACCCCCTGAGCGGGCAACCCTGACGCCTGACTACGGTGAGCCACCTCGACGGCCCGCCCGCACCGGAGGACGCCATGACAGCCGAGCAGCGACTCACCGAACTCGGGCTGGACCTGCCCGCCGTCCCCAAGCCCGTGGCCAGCTACGTGACCTTCGTGCAGACGGGGAACCTC
>WHTX01000228.1 GCA_009377505.1 Acidimicrobiia bacterium | reverse complement strand
TGGTAGCGGCCGGTGATCCGGCCGAGGATCTTGACGAACAGCTCGATGCCCGGGTTGGCGGTGAGGGCGGCGATCTCGTCGTGCAAGCGCCACGGGGCGTACTCGTGCGCCGGCCCCTCGACGTGCGCGGCCATGCGCTCCCGCAGCGCCTCGACCTCCGCCGCCGCGGCCCGCTCGGTGGCGAGGCCCACTGCGAGCTGTTCGACCATGGAGCGGGCGCCGATGACCTCGCCCAGGCTGACCTGGGCATAGGAGAGGTAGACGATGGCGGCCTGGGTGACGGCGGTGGGGTTGGGCGCGGTGATGACGAGCCCGCCGCCCGGGCCCTGGCGCATGCGGCCGACGCCGAGGTACTCGACGATGCGAACGGCCTCGCGCAGCACGGCCCGGCTCACCCCGTAGCGATCGACCAGCTCGGGCTCGGCGCCGACCACCCTGCCGACCGGCCATCCGTCGAGGACGATGTCGCGTCGGATGGCCAGCGCGACCCGCTCGGCCAACTTGGCGTCGCCCCGCGCCTCGCCCCGTGGCGGGGGGTTCATGGGCGACGAGCGCCAGCTGACGCGGGGCCTCGAACCACGCGTGCTGCGCCCTCTCCCACGCTCGACCTCCTCGACCTCCTCGCAGCCTAACCCCCATCGCCGCAGGTGGCCCGAGAGATCGGTGGCGCGATCGACGACGTGGTCGACGACGCGGACGACGCGGTCGATGACGACTTCGGCCCCGCGATCGGCGACACGGCGCACGGCGGCCGTGGGAAGCTCGCCACCGTGGAGCTCGACGAGTACCGGGACCGTTGGAAGACCGCCGAGGTGAGCCGTGACGAGGCGGGCGTGCTCACCATCCGGATGCACAGCCGAGGCGGGCCGCTCATCTGGGGCGGCCCGCCCCACCGGGAGCTGCCCGAGTTGTTCGCCGCCGTCGCCTCGGACCGCCGCAACCGGGTGGTGGTGCTGACGGGCACTGGGGACAGCTTCATCGGCCTGCCCCCGGGCGGAGCGGGCGGCCTTGCCCGGGGCGAGCTCCCGGCGACGGGCTGGGACCGGGTCATCTTCGAGGGGAACCGCCTCGTCGACCAGCTCCTCGCCATCGAGGTGCCGGTGATCGCCGCCGTGAACGGGCCCGCCGTGGCCCACTCCGAGCTCGCCGTGCTCGCCGACATCGTGCTGGCGGCCGAGCACGCCTACTTCCAGGACGCCCCCCACTTCCCCGAAGGCCTCGTCCCGGGCGACAGCATGCAGGTCGTGTGGCCGCTGCTGCTGGGGCCGAACCGCGGCCGGTACTTCTTGCTCACCGGCCAGCAGATCAGCGCGGCGGAAGCGCACCAGCTCGGCGTCGTCGGCGAGGTGCTGGCCGCCGACCGGCTGCTGGCACGGGCGCACGAGCTGGCTGGCGGCCTCGCCGAGCGCAACCCGGTGCTGCTGCGTAACACCCGCCACGCCCTGGTCCGGCCGCTGCGCCGGGCGATGGCCCACGACCTGCACACCGGCCTCGCCCTCGAGGCCATCGCCTCGATGTCCGCGGCGCAGTGGTTGGAGCAGCAGGGGCGCGACTGAAGGTCAAGCCGGGACCGCCGCTGCGCACACCCGCGCCAGCGCGAACCGCTGAGCGTCGGCGCTCGTACTCTCCGGGGAGATGACCGACGAGCGACTCGTGGCGCGGTTCCGGGCCGGCGACACCGATGCCGTGCGCCGGCTCTACGAGCAGTTCGGTCGCGCCGTGTTCACCGTCGGCTACAAGGCGCTGGGCGACCGCTCGCTGGCCGAGGAGGTGGTGCAGCTCACCTTCCTCAAGGCCTGGCAGGCGGCGGACCGCTTCGACCCCTCCCAGGAGCTGGCGCCGTGGCTGTACACGATCGCCCGGCGGACGGCCATCGACCTGTTCCGCCGCGAGGCCCGCCACGCCCCGGCGGAGGGCGAGGTGGACATCGTCGCCCTGCCGCCCTCCTTCGAGGACCTGTGGGAGGTCTGGGCGGTGCGCTCGGCCATCGACCGGTTGCCCGAGGCCGAGCGGCAGGTGGTGGCGTCCATGCACTACGAGGGCCGGACCATGCAGGAGACGGCGGTCGAGCTCGGGGTCCCCCTCGGCACGGTCAAGTCCCGGTCGCACCGCGCTCACCTCCGCCTGGCTGCGCTGCTCGACCACGTCAGGCGGGCGAGCGCGTGACCTGCGAGGAGTGGAGCGCCCGTTACCTGGCCGGCGAGGTGTCGGCCCAGGCCGAGGCCCACCTGCGGGGCTGCGCGTCCTGTCGCCGGGCGCGGCCCCAGCTCGACCAGCTGCGCTCGCGCCTCGGCGACCCCGCCGTGTGGGAGTCCCCCGGGCCCGGCCTCGCCGAGGACGTGCTCGACAGCGTCCGCGCGGGAACGGCCGCCGCGGCCACGCCCCGTCCCGCCCGCCCTCGGCACCGTCGCCGGGGGTGGCGGTTGGCGGGGGCGGCCGCCGCGGTGCTGGCCGCCCTCGCCGGGTTCGCCCTGTGGCCTCGCGCCGAGGGGCCCGACTGGCGCCTGGCCCTCGAAGCGACCACCGAGGCCCCCGGGGCCGTGGCCAGCGTCGAGGGATGGAGGTCGGTGACGGGCACCCGGATGCAGCTCGACGTGGAAGGCCTGGCACCGTCGGGCGAGGGCGCCTACTACGCCATCTGGCTCACCTCGCCGGACGGCCGCCACGTGCCGGCGGGGACGTTCCGGGGCTCGGGCACCGTCGTGGGCTGGGCCGGCGTGGGCCGCGACGAGTTCCCCCGGGTGTGGGTGACCCTCGAACAGGCCGACGGGGACGAGGCCCTGTCGGGCACCACCGTGCTCGACACCCCCGGCGCCTGAGGGCGGCGAGCTCGACACCAGTACGGTTGGCCCTTCGCGGGCATTAGCTTGGCTGACCAGGTCGAACGAGCTCGAGTGAATGATTGGGCTAGCCGGCGCGCGACGTCTGGCGGGCCTCGACCAGCGCGTTGCCGAGGCGCTCGAGCTCGGCGCCCCCGAGGTGCTCGCCGAACAGCGCGGCAACCGTCTGCTCCTCCAGGCGGATGTGGCGCTCGATTGCCGCGGCGAGCTCGGCCAGGTCGGTGCCGGCCGTCTCGACATGATCGGCGAGGTGGTCTCGTACCCGCACCGCCGATCGCTCGGCGTCGTCCGCGGTCGTCGCCGCGGCCTCGCCCTCCGCGCCCCCGACCCGTCGCAGCATCGGGTAGAGCACCCGCTCGGTGACGTCGAGCTGGAGGCGGAGCTCGTGGCCCAGGCCCTCGATCGCCGCACCGTCCCCGGGGCGGTCCGTGATCCGCCCGAGGAGCAGGCGGAGGCGAGCGTGGGACTCCCCCAGCAGGTGGAGCGCGTCGGCGGGCTCGACCGGTGGCGCCGCGGTGGCGTGGCCGGTGCGGCCGGCCCCAGCGGCGCGGGCCGGGTGGTGCTCGATGGCGACCGGCGTGTTGCCGAGCTTCTCCGCTGGCCAGGCGTGCGAGTCCGCTTCGCCGTAGCTCCAGTCGGGTTGCTTGGCCCGGTGCCGTTCGTCGAGCAGAGCCTGCCCGGCGACGATGTCCACGAGGGGCGCGACCAGGACCGGCGCCCCGAGTTCTCGGCTCGCCAGGTGGGCCTCGAACGCACCGGGGAAGAGGTCGAGCACGCTCGTCACCACCCGCTGCTGTTGCGTGGCCAAGGAGCAACGGGCGCCGCGCGCGACGGTGTCGAGCCGTCGGCGGAGGATGTCAGGGTCGCCGGGGCGGCCCTCGCCCCCCACGAGCGCGCCGAGCCGGTCGGCGAGGACGAGGCCGTCGCGCTTGCAGGGCTCGCACTGGCCACAGGACTCCACGGCCAGGAAGCGGGCGACGCCCTGTGCCACCGCGACCGGGTCGGTCGTGTCGTCGAAGACGATGAAGCCGGCCGTGCCGAGGCCGGTGCCCGCGGCCTGCATGGCCTCGTAGGACACGGGCGTGCCGAGCGCCGCCGCCGGCAGGAGCGGGTTGGCGACGCCGGACATGACGGCCACGATCTCGTGGCCCGGCCGGGGGCCGCCACCGATGGCGTCAATCACCTCGCGCAGCGGGGTGCCCATGGCCATCTCGGCGACGCCGTGGCGCTGGGTGTCCCCGGTCACCGTGCATACCATCGTGCCGGGGGAGCCGGCCGTGCCGAGCTGGCGGAACCAGCCCGCGCCCTCGGCGAGGATCGCGGCCACATCGGCGAACGTCTCGACGTTGTTGACGAGGGCGGGCGCGTCGTCGAGGCCGCCCGGGCCCGCCAGGTGGACGCTCGACGCGTTGCGGGCGGCATGCTGTTCCACCTCGTCGAGCCCCCGCCGGAACGGCGGCGTCACCCGGGGGAAGGGCTGTCGGCCCTCGACCACCTCGAGCAGCGCCGTCTCCTCGCCGAAGAGGTAGGCGTCGGGCCCTTCCACGAGCCGCATCGTCACCCCGTCCGCCCAGCCGGCGGCCGCCATCTGGGCCATGGCGTCGCGCAGCCTCCGCACCTCGGTGGCGAAGGAGGCCTTGACGGCGACGACGAGCTCCTCGGCGCCGAGCGCCCGGGCCGCGATCAGCGCGCCCTCGAGGGCCCGGTAGGGGTTCCGCCGCAGGAGCACGCGGTCCTTCAGCGTGCCCGGCTCGCCTTCCGCGGCGTTGACCACGATCGCCGTGGGCACGGCGGTGGTCTGGGCCTCGGCGACCGTGCGCCACTTCCGCCCGGTCGGGAAGCCGCCACCACCGCGGCCCCGGAGCCCGGACGCGGCGAGCTCGTCGATGGTGCCGTCGCGGCCGAGGCGCCGGGCCGCCTCCAGCCCGTCCCCCCCGCCGCGCCGCGCCCACTCGTCGAGGTCGGCACAGGGCTCGTCGTCGAGCACCCGCCATTGCAGGGTCATGTCTGCTCCCTCCTGGCCGGTCCCTCGGGGCCGGGCCGGTGTTCGTGGTGGCCGGCTCGGGCAGGGTCTCTTCGTGGGCTCGAGGCCGCATGGAGGCGCCGGAGAGCTGGCGAGGACGACTCTATCGTCTCACGATATGTTGTCCGGGGCGGCGTTCTGTGAGGGCGCGGCGGGCCGCCCGGAGCACCCCGGCGCGAACCGCGGGGCAGGGCCGGGCCGTATCGGTAGCGGTACGAGCCGATGCCCGGGAGGCGTCGATGTCCGGGAGGAAGCGCACCATGATCCGCAAGCTCGCTGCCGCAACCCTCGCCGTGTCGCTGCTGGCCGCCGGCTGTGGCGGTGACGACGATGACGACGCTGCCGGCTCGGCCGCTACCGCGGCGCCGCCCTCGGCGGCGAGCGCCGCCGAGGGCGCGGGGAGCATCGAACTGGCCGACACGAGCCTCGGCCAGGTCATCGTCGACGCCGAAGGAATGACCCTGTACCTCTTCGTGGCGGACGGCCAGGGCGAGAGCACGTGCTACGACGAGTGCGAGGCGTCCTGGCCCGTGCTGGAGGGCGAGGTGAGCGCCGGTGAGGGGCTCGATTCCGCGCTCGTCGGGACCACGACGCGGACCAACGGGGACGTGCAGGCGACCTACAACGGCTGGCCGCTCTACTACTTCTCCGGCGACGCCGCCGTCGGGGACACGAAGGGCCAGGGGCTGCGGGACGTGTGGTACGTGGTCGACGCCGGGGGAGACGCTGTGGAGGCGAGCCCCGTCGCGGCTGACGCCCCGACCACGACCCGCATCCCCGGTTACTGAGCGAGGCGAAGCGGTCGCAGGGCGGACGGCTGACCAGGGCTGACGAGGCCTGTTGGCCAGGGCCGGTGCGCCGACGAGGGGTGTGGCGGCCCCTCGTCGAGCGCCTTGGCGCGCCTTGGTGGGCGGCTCGTGGGCGCGACGAATCGCAGCCTCACCATCGCCGTCGCCCAGGCGAAGCGGGGCGGCCGAGCCGGTAGCAGACTGTGGCCATGGCGATCACCGGAGCGCACGCCCTGCTGTACACATCGGAGCCCGAGGCGGTACGGGCCATCTTCCGCGACGTCTTCGGCTGGGAGCACGTGGACGACGGTGAGGGGTGGCTGATCTTCGCCCTGCCGCCGGCCGAGCTGGGCGTCCACCCCGCTGAGGGGCCGACGTTCGACAGCGGCACCCGTCACCAGCTGACGCTCATGTGCGACGACATCACCAGCACGATCGCAGAGCTGCGCAGCCGGGGCGTGGACGTCCGAGGCGAGCCGGAGGACGAGGGCTTCGGCATCACCGTGGTGATCGTCCTTCCCGGCGGCCTGGAGCTGATGGTGTACGAGCCGCGACACCGTACCGCCGTTTGACGCTGTGGTCAGACCAGCCGGGCGTCGTGGGCCAGCAGGGCGACCTGGGTGCGGTTCTGCAGATCGAGCTTCGTGAGGATGTGAGACACGTGGGCCTTCACGGTGGCCACGCTCATGTGCAGCGCGGCCGCGACCTCGGCGTTGGCATGGCCGGACCAGGCGGTCGTCGTCGACGATGAGGACCCGGACCGGTTCGGTCAGGCGCGCCACGGTAGCGATGCGAACACCCGGTGCTCCTGGGTGCACATCGGCCCCGCCTCGAAGGCGCCGCCCGCGAGGTCCACCCGTTCGGCCAGTCCCACCAGCCCGGCGCCGCTGCCCGGCACGACCGGCTCGTCCCTGTCGGGCATCCGGTTCACGACGGTCACGGTCAGCGAGGCGCCGGGCCGACCCTGCAGCACGATGCGGATCGCTTCGCCGGGGGCGTGCTTGTTGGCGTTGGTCAGCGCCTCTTGCACGACGCGGTACACGGTGCGGCCGAGACCGGCGGAGACGTTGCTGCGGTCTTCGACCGCCAACGCGTCGTCGAGGTCGATTACCACGCCGGTCCGCCGCCAGTCCTCGACCAGCGCGGCGAGCTCGCTCAAGGTCGGCTGGGGACGATCGAGGCCCGCGCCGGGCAGGTTGGCATCGCCCGCCGGGTCGGCCCGCAGCACGCCGATGACCTCGCGGAGGTCCTCGAGGGCGAGGTGGGCGGTCGACCGGATCACGTCAGCCGCCCGCGTCAGCTCGGCCGCGGGAGCGTCAGGGTGGTACTCGAGCGCGCCGGCGACCGTGGCGAGCAGGGAGAGCCGATGGGCGAGCACGTCGTGCATCTCTCGCGCCATCCGGGCCCGCTCGGCCCGCCGCGCCTCCTCCACCCTCGCCGCCTGCTCGTCCTCGGCATGCCGGGCCCGCTCTTCGAGCGACTCGACGAGCGCACGATGGGCCTGCGTCCACGCGCCCCAGCCGACGACGGCGGCGTAGCCGGCGACCACCACCACCGTCCACCAACCGAAGCCCACTCCGGCGAGCGGTCTCCACGCGCCGCGCACCAGCTGAGCGCCGACGCTGGCGGCGGCGCCGATGACGGCGACGCGCAGGCGGTGCTGCCGCGCCAGCAAGAAACACGGCGGTGGCCGCGACCGGTGTCACCGTCGGGACCGCCGCGCTGAGGACCGCGAGGACGGCGACCGCGGTCACCGGGCGCCCCAGGATCCACGGGAACGCCAGGCACGCGACGAGCGCCACGGCCGCATCGGCCACGAGCGCCGCCGAGGAAGGTCGGGGGTCAGAGGCGAGCTCTCCTGCGAACGCCAAGCCGCTCACGGTGACCATGGCGGCGATGCCGAGGGCCAGGCCGGCTGCGCTCGGCGCCCCCGGCGGAGGCCCTGGAGCGTTGCGGTCGAGTGGAGCCACGGACCTCGAACCTACGAGGGACGGCGACGGCTCGAATCCGACCAAAGTCGATGCCTCGGTCGACGAGAGTCGCGGGGACGAAGACCTCGGGGCAATGCGATGGGGACGCCCTCGAGCCGACGATGGGCGCTCGAACGACCCGAACGAGAGGAGCTCTCCAATGTCAGCCACCGTCGCCCCCACCGGCTTCGTACGACCATCACCGCCCACCGGCTCGTGTCCGTGGCCGCGGCCGGGGCCGCCGGCCTCATCAGCTGGGTCGGCATCCACGTCGTCGGCGGCATCGACCTCGTCGTCGGGCACGGCCAGGACGCCCAGACCATCGCCGGCCGCGTCGTCGCCTCGGCGATGGCCGCCGCGCTGTGCGGCTGGGCCGTCCTCGCCCTCATCGAGCGCCGGATCGGGCCTGGTCAGCGGGCCTTGCGCCTCTGGGGGTGCATCAGTCTGGGTACGGTCGCCGTGTCCCTCGTGGGACCGCTGACCGCCGACGCCCCCACCTCGACGCGGTGGTGGCTCGTCGCGCTGCACACCAGCGTGGCCGCCGTGTTCATCTCGTTGATGAGCGGGCGAGCCGCGCCAGCAGGGCGACGGCGCCGCGGCGACCGATGAGCCCCCGCGCACCAAGCGATCGCCGACGCGCACGGCGACCTCGCCAAAGCCGAACCCGACACCTTGCGCTACCAGCTGACCATCTAGCCCCGATCTTGCATTCGAGCTCGTTCGAGCTGGTCAGCCAGTCGGCCGCGTCACTCGACTGACCAGGTGCCGTCCAGGTCAGCGCCATGGCCACGAGCCTCATGAAAGATCAGGGATTGTCGAGCGGGGCAGCGTCGTGTCCCATCGTCGGATGGCGTGTTGGGTGCCGTCGGGCCATCGGGTGACGGGTTTGCCGTGTTCGATGGTTACCCGCCAGTGTTTCTGGTGGACGAAGGTGTGGTGGTGGCGGCACAGCAAGGCGCCGTTGTCGACGCTGGTCCGCCCGCCGTTCTCCCATTCGGTGCAGTGGTGGATATCACACCACGACGGTGGCCGGTCACAGCCGGGGAACGCACAGCCGGCGTCGCGGATGGTGATGGCCCGGCGGATGGGGGT
>WHTX01000004.1 GCA_009377505.1 Acidimicrobiia bacterium | reverse complement strand
GGGCGGGCAGCGTGGCGCAGGCGCGGCCGACGCGGAGCTGGGGCCGGCCCCCGGCGTCGAGCTCGAGGGACCAACCCCCGGCCGTGGCCTCGTCCCAGGTGGCCACGAGGGCCTGCTCCCTGCCGTCGCCCGGCAGGGTCGGCCGGAGGCGGACACGCAGGTGCAGGTCGGCGAGGGCGTCCACGGCCTCGTGCCGGCGGGCCTCGGCGTAGGAGCCCGGGCGCAGGGCCTGGTGGCGGGCGGGCACGGTGGCGGGCAGGTCCGCCGCCACCACCTCCTCGTCGAGGCCGGTGAAGGGGTCGCCGCAGCGCAGGCGCACGAGGTCGAGCGCTCACTCGCCCGTGACCTCCGGCTCGCACGAGGTGAAGAGCTGTACCGCGTCGCCAGGACGGGCGGAGAACGGCTCGCAGTAGCCCACGACGGTCTTCGAAGCCATGGGCGGGGGTTTTAGCCGTGATGTTTCATGAGCCTCGTGGCAAAGCGTGAGGACCTGGCTCGACAACGAGGGTTGGTTCGGGTGACGCAATCTGTTGACCAGGCAGAACGAGGTCGAATGAAACATTGCGGCTCGCCGGGTAGGGTCTGGCCCGCGCGAAAGCAGCGAGCCAGGGGGGGATCACATGCCGGCGCTCGAGGGGATGCGGATACTCGACCTGACCCAGTACGAGGCCGGCCCGTCGGCCACCCAGGCCCTGGCCTGGATGGGCGCTGACGTGGTCAAGGTCGAGCGTCCGGGCAAGGGCGACCCGGGCCGGGGAGGCCCGTTCGTCGCCGATTCGGCCTATTTCCTGAACTGGAACGCCAACAAGCGCTCGCTGGCCCTCGACGTCGGCCAGCCCGAGGGGCGCGAGCTGTTCCTCGAGTTGCTCCCCCGCTTCGACGCCGTGGTGGAGAACTTCGGGCCCGGGGTGATCGACAAGCTGGACCTCGGCTGGGACGTGCTGCGCACGGCGCACCCCGGGGTGATCTTCGCCAGCGTCAAGGGCTTCGGCTCCTTCGGCCCCTACGCCGACTACAAGTGCTTCGACGGGATCGCCCAGGCCGCCTCGGGGGCGTTCTCCATGACGGGGATGCCCGACGGGCCGCCGCTCCTGCCCGGGGCGACCCTCGGCGACGTCGGCACGGGCATGCAGCTGGCGCTCGCCATCTGCGCCGCCTACATCCAGCGCCTGCGCACGGGCGTGGGCCAGCGTGTCGAGCTGTCCATGCAGGAGGCGATGACCTACTACCTGCGCACCCGTATCGCCATGGGCGCCAAGTGGGGCGAGGTGGCCGCCGAGCGGGCCGGGCACGGCAGAGGGGGCGTGTACAACCTGTTCCCCACGGCTCCCTTCGGGCCGAACGACTACGTGTTCGTCATGGCCATCACCGAGGCGATGTTCATCGACCTCGCCCGGGCCATCGGACAGCCCGAGCTGCTCGAGGACCCGCGCTACGTGGACGCCCGCTCCCGGGCCCGCCACGGCGACGAGCTCTACGCCGTCGTGGCGGAATGGGCCAAGCAACACGACAAGCATGAGGCCATGCGCATCCTCGGCGAGAACGGCGTGCCCGCCTCGGCGGTGCTCGACACCCAGGACCTCTTCCAGGACCCGCACCTGCTCGCTCGGGGGTTCGTGCACCAGGTCGACCACGGCGAGCTCGGCCACAAGCCCCTGCTGGGCTGGCCGGCCCGGATGTCGGACAGCGAGGTGGCCCTGCGGGCGGCCCCGCACTTGGGCGAGCACACCGAGGAGGTGCTGGCCGCCGAGCTCTCGGTGGACGACGCCGCCCTCGCCCGCTTGCGGGAGGCCGGGGTCATCGCGTGAGCGGCGCTGCCTTCAGCGGCTGGCCCTCCGAGGCGCTGGCCTTCTACGAGGGTCTCGAGGCCGACAACTCCAAGGCCTACTGGACGGCGAACAAGGCGACCTACGAGGAGGCGGTGCGCGCCCCCATGGACGCCCTCTCGGCCGCGGTGGCCGACGAGTTCGGCGAGCTGGTGGTGTTCCGGCCCTACCGGGACGTGCGCTTCAGCAAGGACAAGACGCCCTACAAGACGGCCATCGGGGCGGTGACCGAGGGCGAGGGCGGCGAGGTCTACTACGTGGAGTTCTCGGCCGCTGGGCTGGTGGCGGCGTCGGGCCTCTACCACCTGGCGCCGGACCAGCTCGAACGACACCGGGCCGCCATCGACGACGACGCCCTCGGGACCGAGCTCGAGGGCATCGTCGCCCGCTTGGAGGCGGCCGGGTACACGATCGGCGCGCACGGCGAGCTGCGCACCGCGCCGCGTGGGTACCGGCGCGACCACCCCCGCATCCGCCTGTTGCGACTGAAGGGCCTCATCGCCAGCAGGCGCTTCCCGCCGGCGGCGTGGCTCAGCAGCCCTTCCGCCCTGAAACGGGTGGTCGAGACGTGGCGGGGCAGCACCGAGCTCGGCCGCTGGCTGGGCCGCCACGTCGGGCCCTCGACGCTGCCACCCCCCGAGCTCGACCGAGCCTGAGTCAGGGAGGGTCGCCCACGACGGCCGAGCCCGTCAGGGTGTCGATGCCCTCGAAGACGACGTGGTCGCCCTCGGCCGCCGTCAGCCGTGCCCGGCCGTGGGCGGTACGGCCGTCCTCGAGGGCGATGGAGAGGCCGAACTCCCGGCGGAAGGGGCTGTGGCTGGCCAGCTCGGCGTCGACCTGCCAGGTGAGCCCGTGGGCGCCGAGGGCCAGCCGGGCGCCGTCGGTGCGCACCGGCGTGCCGTTGACCCACAGCTGGGTGATGAGGTGGGTGATGTGGTGCGTGTCGCCGTCCGCCATGGCTCCACGATAACGAACATCCGTTCGTCTGGCGCACCGGGGGCGCCGAGCGGGCCTGGGCTACCGTCGGTCCCGTGCCGACCCCATTCTCCATCGACCTCGGCGGCCGGCGGCTCGCCGGCCTCGACTGGGGAGGTCGCGGCCCCGACCTGTTGTTCCTGCACCCCAACGGGTTCTGCGCCGGGCTCTTCGACCCCATCGCCAGCCGCCTCGGGGGGGCGTTCCGCTGCCTGGGGGTCGACCTCGCCGGCCACGGGGCCAGCGACCCCCCGGCTGACCTCAGCACCTTCACGCTCGCCGACCTCGCCACGGACGTCCTCGCCGCCCTCGACCACCTGGGCGTCGAGCAGGTGCGCCTCGTCGGGCACTCGCTCGGTGGCATCGTCTCCGTGCTCGTCGACGAGCAGCGACCGGGCCTCGTCACCGCAGTGCTGCTCTGCGAAGCGGTGATCCTGCCCCCGCCCGAGTACTTCACCATGCCCCCCGACCGGCCGCCGATGGCCGACATCGCCCGCAAGCGCCGCGCCGTCTGGCCCGACCGCGCCGCCATGCGGGCCCGCTTCGCCGCCCAGCCGCCCATGGCCGGCCTCGCCCCCGAGGCGCTCGACGCCTACCTGCGCTGGGGCGTGCACGACCGTCCCGACGGGCAGGTCGAGCTGGCCTGCCCGCCCGAGGTCGAGGCCGCGGTGTTCGAGGTCACGCCCACCGAGCGGGGCTCGCTGCCCGCCTGGGAGCACCTGCCCGCCCTGCGGGGCCGCGCCGTGGTGCTCTCGGGCGACCAGACCGAGGTCCAGGGCATCTTCACCCCCCAGGCCGAGCGCGTCGGCTGCATGCACGTCGTCGTCCCCGGCGGGCACCTCCAGCTCGAAGAGGACACCGGCCGCGGCGCCGACCTCGTGACCCGCCACCTCGGCGGCGCCATCGTCGGCTGAGCTGGTGCCATGACCACCAACGTTCGCCGCGTTCACGCCGGCCAGGCCTGAACATCGCCAACGATGGTGGACACGGCACTAGGGGCGGACTTGCCCGCGGCCGGGACACGACGTGTCGCGCCCGGTTCGTGCTGCCGTGCTCAGCGCGCCACGAGGGCGGGGGCGAGCTCCCGCCACTCCTGTCGGGGCAGCTCCCGGTCGCCCCGCAGCACCTGCACGCAGACGTGGTCGGCGCCGGCGTCGTGGTGGGCCTTGACGCGCGCGGCGATGGCGTCGACGTCGCCCCATGCCACGATGGCGTCGACGAGCCGGTCGGACGGGTTCTTGTAGTCGGCCCAGTCCTCGTCGGAGAAGCCCAGGCGGCGCAGGTTGTTGAGGTAGTTCGGCGCCCGTAGGTACACGGTCATGCCGGCGCGGGCGACCTCGCGGGCACGGCCCGGGTCGGTGTCGAGGACCACCATCTGCTCGGGGGCCAGCAACGGGCCGGCGCCCATCACCTGGCGGGCGGTGGCCGTGTGCTCGGGCGTCGTGAAGTAGGGATGGGCGCCGCCGGCCTGGGTGGCTGCGACCTCGAGCATCTTGGGCCCGAGGGCGGCGATGACCCGGCCCGGGTCCTCGGCGGGGCTCACGGCGGCGAACATGGCCTCGTCCATGGCGGCCAGGTAGGTCTTCATGTAGGACAGGGGCCTCGAGTAGTCGTGCTTGCGCAGGTTCTGGACCAGGTGTTGGTGGCTGACCCCGAGGCCCAACAGGAAGCGGCCGGGGAACGCCTCGGCCAGAGTCTTCTGCGCGCCGACCGTCGTCATGGGGTCGCGGGCGTAGATGTTGGCGATGCCCGTGGCCAGCTTCAACCTGGACGTGGCGCCGAGCAGCACGGCCGAGAAGACGAAGGGCTCGCGGCCCACGGCCTCGGGGACCCAGAGCGTCGAATAGCCCAGGGACTCGAGCTCCAGGGCCGCCTCCCGGGCGACGGAGGAGGGGTGGCCGTCGAGCGCCCCGGTCCAGATGCCGACTCGTCCGATGTCGATGGTCATCACCGGACCGTAGCCCGGCCCGCCGGGGTGGCCGCACCCCGGCGGTGGCGCCGATCGACCGTCCGCAGGGATCAGCTGGGCAGGACCAGGTGCACGGCGGCGTCCGGTTCGAGCACGCGGAAGCTGACGCTCTCCTCGAGGTAGAGCGAGACCGTGTCGGCGTCGTGGGCGCGGTAGCCGATGGAGAGGTCCTGGCCGCACTCGAGGGCGAAGTCGCCACCGCGCAGGCTGAGGACCACGGCGCCCGACACGCCGGGTGCCCACACCACCGGGCCCCCGAGGATGTGGCCGAGGTGCTCGAGCAGGAGGTAGCCCCCCCGCTCGGTCGTCTCGATGATGCGGGTCCAGCCGACCGGGCCGACCGCTAGGCCGAAGGGGCCCTGGATGCCGCCCATGCGCAGGCCGTTGACGGCGCGGGCCACGGTCGTCGGGTACTGCTCGAGGTCGTCGGGCAGCTCGATGGGCGGGGACGAGGCGGCGGCCGTGATGCCGTCGATCCCCCCTTCGGGGAAGCCGTGGAAGACGCTGCGGTTCTCGGCCAGGGCGATGTGCTCCGCTGCCTCCTCGAGCTCGCCGAGCTCGAGGTTGGTGGCGCCACGGGCGGCGTCGTCGAGCTCGGCTCGGGCGACGGTGAAGGGGGCCCGCAGCTCGACGAGGGGCAGCACGCGGCGCCGGCGGGCGACGACGGCGTCGAAGGGGGTGCCGATGGACTCGACCCGGCCGAGGTCGGTGGCCGAGTGCTCCCAGCCGAGGGGGCCGGTGAAGTCCACGAGCTTGCGGGCGGCCAGGTAGGTGACGAGGCGGGTCTTCGCTTCGTGCTCGATCAAGGCCCAGGCGGTGTCGCCGATCGGTGCGAGCTCGCGCAGCAGGTGGTTCACGCGCCGCCCTCTCGCAGGCTGCCGATGCCGAGCGACCCGTCGCCCGGGCGGAGGCTGGCGCCCGCACCGCCCTCCGCTCCGCTCTCCGCTTCGCCCTCCACTTGGCGCTCGACCGCGGTGATCGGGCTGGTGGTGAACAGGTAAGCCCGCAGCTGGGCGTCGAGGGCGGGGTCTCGGCGGCGCAGCCATTCGAGGGTCATGGTGGCGTGCTCCTTCTCCTCGTCCCGGTTGTGGGCCAGCAGCGCCTTGAGCGAGGCGTCCTTGGAGGCGGCGATGCGCTGGTCGTACCAGTCGACGGCGTCGAACTCCTCGATGAGGGAGGCGATGGCCCGGTGGCGCTCGACGAGGCCCTCGTCGAGCAGCTCGAGCGGTTCGTGCAGTCCTTCGCTCGCCAAGGTCGGTCTCCTGGTACGTTGCAGGCGGGTTGCGCATGGGGGGCAGGCTCGAGCCGGCCCAGGCCGGGACCCTACCCCGGCCCGCCGCCACGCAACCCGCCCCAGGTGCCCTCAGCCCAGGAGGCGGATGGTGGCCGCCATGGCCGTCTGTCCGTCGTTGCGCACGGCCCTGGCGTCGACGGTGCCCGAGGACTCGTCGAGATCGCCCACGAGGTCGAACCCCAGCCCGGCGAACAATGGCGCCGTGGCCCGGAAGTCGAAGGAGGCCACCTCGCGCCCGGTGCCCACCCGCGCCGACTCGGCCAGGAGCACGGCGGTCAGCGGCCCGTGTACCACCAGGCCCGGGTAGCCCTCCACCTCGGTGGCGTAGGGGGCGTCGTAGTGGATCCGGTGGCTGTTGAAGGTCAGGGCGGAGAAGCGGAAGAGCATCGGCGGCTCGACCACCCGCCGCAGCGACCACCCGCCCGCCGGGGCGGGGATGGCGCCGTCGCCCTCGGGCAGGGGCACCGGAGCGCCCGCTGCGCGGTACACCAGGTCCTGCTCCTCGACCACGGCGTCCGCCCCGCCCTGGCGATAGCGGTGCTCCAGGGTCACGACGAGCAGGTCGCCGGACTTCCCGCTGGTCTCCTTGGTGCGCAGGACCGTCGAATGCCGCTCGGCCGGTCTCCCGAGGACGAGGGGGGCCAGGGACGACACGCGGCCCCCCGCCCACATGCGCCGCGGGAACCGGGCCGTCGGGGCGCCGGCGGGCAGCCTCGGGTGCCCGTCGGGGCCGAGCCCGGCGGTGGGCGTGCTCGGGGTGAAGTAGGCCCAGTGCCAGAGCAGCGGCAGCGGCGCCCCCTCGCCCGGCACCGCCGGCGCGTCCAGCGTCGCCGCCAGGCGCTCCGCCTGCTCGGGCCCGAGGGCCGAGGTCGTGAACGGCCGCAGCCCGAGGTCCTCGACCGTGAGGGTCGCCGTCTCCCCCGCGGTGCGGCGGTCCTCGCTGGTGCTCACGCGTGGTCCGGTCCGGCGACGAGGCCGTCGTCGTGCAGCCGGCCGATCTCGGTCCCCGACAGGCCGAGCTCGCCGGCCAGGACGGCGTCCGTGTGCTGGCCGAGGAGGGGGGCCGGCGCCGGCGGGGTGCGCTCGATGGCCGAGAACGTGAGGGGCGAGCCCGCCGCCCGGACCTTGCCGAGGCCCGGCTGTTCGACGTCCCGGAACAGCGGGTTCATCTCCGAGACACGCCAGTCCTCGTCGAGCAGTTGGCCGAAGGTCTGGTAGGCGCCCCAGCACACGCCGAGATGGTCGAAGCGCTCGGCCACCTCCCCGAGCTTGCGGGCCGAGATCCAGCGCCCGATGAGGGGGGCGAGGGCGTCCCGGGCCACGAAGCGGTCGCCTTCGTTGGTGAGGTCGACGTCGAAGGCCGCCTCCACCCCCGCCAGGTGCTGGCTGATGCCGGTCGCCTCCACCAGGGACTGCCACTGTCGCAACGAGATGGCCACCACCATCACCCGGCGGCCGTCGGCGGTGGGGAAGTCCCGGCCGAAGGCGCCGTACATGTCGTTGCCGATGGGGGGCCGCTCCTCGTGCAGCAACTGCGCCTGGGCGAGGTAGCCGAGGTTCGCCACCATGGCGAAGGCCACGTCGGCGAGGGACACCGTGACCAGCTGGCCTATGCCCTTGCGGGCCCGATGGCGCTCGGCGGTGAGCACCCCGAGGGCCGCCGTCAGCCCAGTGGCCATGTCCCAGGCCGGCAGCACGTGGTTGGTGGGCAGCACCCCGCCGACCGGGCCGGTGGCGTAGGCGAAGCCCGAGGCGGGGTTGACCGTGTAGTCCACGGCCGTGCTGCCGTCGGGGTTGCCGAGGACGTTGACGTAGATGAGGTCCTCCCGGCGATGCTGCAGGCTCTCGTAGGACAGCCAGCCGCCCTCGGGGAAGTTGGAGAGGAAGACGCCGTTGTCGTCCCCGGGCGCGGTGATGAGCTCCGTGATCAGCTCCCGCCCCTCGGCCCGCCGCAGGTCGACGGCGATGGAGCGCTTGCCCTTGTTCATGCCCGCCCAGAACAGGCTGCGGCCGTCGGGGGTGCAGGGCCAGCGGTGGAAGTCCAGCCCGCCACCGATGTTGTCGAAGCGGATCACGTCGGCGCCGAGCTGCGCCAGGCTCATGCCCCCGAGCGGGGCGGCCACGAAGGCGGACCCTTCCACGATGCGTAGACCGTCGAGTGGCTTCATGGAAGCGGACCTCCTCGGATCGGGGCCAGGCTGGTGCCACCGCATCGTCGGCGCGGCGCCCACCGGGTCGGACCCCTGTTGTCACGGCGTCGTTACCACCATCGCGCTCCTGGCCCCGCCGCGCTCGCACGATCGCCCGATCGCCCGGGAAAGGCCGGCGGGGCGGGAGGAGCGGACCACTGGTGGGGTGCGCTCGTTGCGAGCAGGCGGGCTGGCACGCACCCGGACCGCCGCCGGGGGCGCTGAGCGCGTCGGCGGGGGCCGTGAGGCGCCGGCGGCCGAGCCCTGGGTGCGCTCGTTGCCGGCAGGCGGGCTCGCACCCGGCCACGTAGGCCCAGCGCAGCCAGGCCCGGCCGGCCCGCCCCTCCCCTCACCGACCGCTACCGCCTTCCGGCGGGGGCCCCAACCCCACCGGGCTCTCTGCTCGCTCCCAGAACTTGTCACAAGTGCACGAGTTGGGGGACCGAGCAGATCTAGCCTTGGGCACCGAATGGAGCGCTTCGGGATAGTCGGCCTGCCCAACGCGGGGAAGTCCTCGCTGTTCAACGCCCTGACGGGCGGGAGGGCCACGGTCGCGCCCCACCCCTTCTCCACGACGGAGACGAACGTCGGCGTGGCCAAGGTGCCTGATGACCGCCTGACCCGGCTGGCGGCGATGAGCGAGTCCCGCAAGGTCGTGCCCGCGGTGGCCGAGTTCGTGGACATCGCCGGGCTGCAGAAGGGCTCGGCGCAGGGCGAGGGGCTGGGCAACCGGTTCCTGCACGGCATCCGCGAGGCCGACGCCGTCTGCTACGTGCTGCGGGCCTTCGAGGACGAGAACGTGGTCGGCGGGACGGCCCCCCTCGACGACCTCGCCACCCTGGAGCTGGAACTGACCCTGGCCGACGCGACGTCGGCCGAGGGCCAGCTCGAGCGGCGGCGCAAGGCGGGCAGGTTCAACAAGTCGGACAAGGAGGCGGCGGCCCAGCTCGAGGCGCTCGAGCAGGCCATGGTGCTGCTGCAGGACGCCACGCCGCTGTACCGGGCCGGGTTGGCGGCCGAGACCATCGCCAACCTCCAGCCCTTCTTCCTCATCACGGCCAAGCCGGTGCTGGCAGTGGTGAACCTGGGCGAGGACCAGGTCGTGGACGCCGACAGCGTGGTCGCGCCGGTGAGCGCCGAGCTCGGGGGGACGGCCGAGGTGCTCGGGGTGTCGGTGCAGCTAGAGGCGGAGGCGGCCCAGCTCGACCCCGGGGAGCGGTCCGAGCTGCTCGAGGGCCTGGGCCTGGGCGAGGGGGCGCTGCCCCGGGTCATCCATCGCGCCTACCACCTGTTGGGGCTGCGCACGTTCCTGACCACCGGGGACAAGGAGTCCCGGGCGTGGACGTTCCGGGCCGGGGCCAAGGCCCCCGAGTGCGCCGGGGTGATCCACTCCGACCTGCAGCGGGGGTTCATCCGGGCCGAGGTCATCCGCTGGGACGAGCTGCTGGCGCTCGGGTCGTGGGCCAGGGCCAAGGAGCTGGGCAAGCTCCGGGTCGAGGGCAAGGACTACGAGGCCAAGGACGGCGACGTCCTGGAGATCCGCTTCAACGTGTAGCAAGGGCTCCCGGCCAGGGCGGGAGTGCGCAATGGCAGGCCGAAGACGCCTCGAACCGCGAAGGATCCTGCACCGCCACGGTGCAGGAACCTTCGCGGTTCTGCACCCTGGCGCGGACGCCATCGCCGTACTTCTCGGCTCCGATCTCGTCGGGTACGTCCCGCGCGAGTCCACCTACGCCGTGCACCCGACTCTCTATGAGGCCGCATCTCGTGGGATACCTGCCACCTGCTGGGCGTCGCTCACCGGCGGCCGCGTCACGCCCTCCGGTGACGCGCTCAACATCGGCATCATGCTGCAGATGGGCTGTCCTCCTGCTCTCCTGGATCCGAGCTCGCCGACCCTGCCGCCGGGCGACCATGTCTCCGTCACTGGCGAGCAGCACTGCCAGCCATTCCTGGGCGGCCAAGCTCGAAGCTGCAGCTGAGGGCGCGATCGTCGCCCAACTCGGTCGCACACCAGAAGGGCGGGTAGGTGTGTGGATCGACGGCCACCCGGTCGGCGCCCTCACCGACCTGATGAGCAAGCGGCACGCTCCACGCCTGGCGTCGCTGGCCGAGGCCGGCTTCTCGCTCGACGTCAACGCCAGCCTCTCCCGCGGAGCGAAGAAGATCGAGGCCTTCGTCTACGTGCCAATGTCTCCCCTCGACGCGTACGACGCCTGAGCCTCGCCACTCGCGCCGTGCTCGTCGCCGTCGCCGACCCGGGGTCGCGTTCGGTCGCCGTCTACCGGGGTGAGCAGATCGCCCCGCCCGACGAGTCGCTGGTCGCGGACGTCACCAGCCGCGCTCTCGCCGCCTGGCTCGGCTGGTAGCCGTGGGGCCCCTCGTCGACTAGCGGGCTCAGTGGCCGTGGCGGCCGGAGATGATGTCCCTGGTGTAATGGCGGAGCTGGGCTCGCACCGCCGACGGGCCCGCCTGGTCGACGTGGCCGCTGTAGCCGTGCACCACGAGGTCGACGGCCTGTTCGTCGGAGAACCCGGCCCGCGCCAGGCCCACGGCGCTCTCCGCCAGCACGGCGCGGACCTGCTGGGCCCACGCCGCATCGCCCGAGGCCGCGGGGACGCCCCGAGCGGTGAAGGCGACGGCGTACGCCTCTCGCAGCTCGACCGCCTCGCGGGGGCTCAGGGCCCGCGGCTTGCGCCCCGTGGCGCCCGCCCGCGGGCTGCCGGTCCCCGGTGCCGTGTACCGCCCGCCCCGACGCTGTCCTCCGGCCACCGCTGCCTCCCGGTCCTGCGCCACCCGCGGCGCGCCCGCCCATCCTGGTCGGTTCGGGACGCGTGACGCGTCCCGCGCGTTTCACCGCCCAGCGTGCCCCGGGGCACCACCCTCAGGCCGGGGATCGCGCCACATGCGCCACGCCTCGGGGCCGTCGGGCAGGCTGAAGGGCTCGGTGACCTCGAAGCCGAAGCGCCGGTACAGCGGCCGGTTCCGCTCGCTCGAGGCCTCGAGGAAGGCGGGGAACCCCTGGGCGTCGCACCGTTCGAGCATGTGGGAGAGCAGCGCCGAGCCGAGGCCCCGCCCCCGCGTCGCCCGGCGCGTGCCCAGCATGAAGAGGAAGAAGTGCGGCGGCCCCTCCGGGTGCCCGGCGGTCATGCCCGCCAGGCCCTCCTCGACGAAGGCCAGGCGAGCCTCGTCCACGAACTGGCCGGCCATCAGGTCCGAGAGCCGCCCGGCGGTCACCCGGTCGAACACCGATACGTCCGGCGGGCTCCAGATGGCCGCCGCGCCCCCCGGGTGCAGGTACACGTGGCCCCGGTTGAAGGCGCCCCGCAGCACCACGCCGAAGAAGGCGAGCAGGTCGGCCTCACGCCTGGTCCTGTCCGCGTACACCCAGGACATGATGGGGTCCTCGGCGAAGCCCTCGGCGAGCGTCTCGGCCACGTCCCCCAGGTCGGCACGCGTCGCATGCCTGATGGCGCTGGTCATCGGGCAATCATCCTCGACCGCCGTCGTCTTCGCCGCCATGACGACCCCCGCCCACCGAGCGGCCCGACGCCGCGCTGCGTACGTTGTGGGCCGTGACCAAGTCCTCGACCAAGCCGTTCGCGCTGCCGATACCGCCCAAGGTCCCGCTCAAGGACTACGAAGCGGAGCTGCTACGGCTCCAGATCGAGCTGGTGAGGATGCAGGTCTGGGCCCGGGAGAGCGGCGCCCGGGTCGTGGTGGTCTTCGAAGGCCGTGACACGGCGGGCAAGGGCGGCACGATCCTGCGCCTCAAGGAGCACCTCAACCCCCGCTTCGCCCGCCACGTCGCCCTGCCCGTGCCCTCCGACGTGCAGCGGGGCCAGTGGTACTTCCAGCGCTACGTGGAGCAGCTGCCGACGGCCGGGGAGATCGTCTTCTTCGACCGCTCCTGGTACAACCGCGCCGGCGTCGAGCGGGTCATGAACTTCGCCACGGTCGAGGAGATCGGCCGTTGGTACCGCCAGGTCGTGCCGTTCGAGGAGTTCCTCGTCAACGACGGCATCCACCTCATCAAGGTCTGGCTCGAGGTGAACCAGGAGGAGCAGGCCCGGCGCCTCGCCGCCCGCCGTGACGACCCGCTCAAGCAGTGGAAGCTCAGCTCCATGGACGAGGCGGCCGTCGGGCTGTGGGACGAGTACACCGAGGCCATGGTCGAGATGTTCATGCACACCGACGCCCGGACGACGCCGTGGTGGTTCGTGAACAACAACAACAAGCGGGCGGGCCGCCTCGAGGTGATCCGCCTCGTCCTCGACTACGTCCCCTACCCCGGCAAGGACGACAAGGTGGCGAGGCCGCCGGACGCCGAGATCGTCCGCCCGGTGCGGCACGTGCTGCCCGACCTGTCGCCGACCTGAACAGCTGCGGCATCCGCCGCGGGCACTAATCTCTGGGAGCCCGCCCGCGCCGAGCCGAGCAGAACAGGAGGAGGCGGCAACCGATGCCCGACGCCTTCTCCGACTCGGTACTGGGACCTGATCCGACGCCCGTCCGCCAGGACCAGCGGCTCATCGCCGAGGCCATCATCTCCATGGCCGACGCCATCGGGCACTTCGCCCGGCTCTTCGCCGAGCTCGACCCCGTCGACCTCAGCGCCGCGGAACGCGAACGCCTCGAGCAGGTCCGCCTGCGGCTCGATGACGTGCTCGACCGCTTCCACGGCGATAACCCCTGAGCCCTGCGCCGCCCGCGCCTTCAGACCGAGACGACGCCGAAGACCGAGGGCGCTCCCGAGGTCCCCACCGACTCGGCGTCGGCCACGCTCAACACCGTCGCCCCCTTCGCCGCCGCCCGCTTGGCCACCCGAGCCGCGGCCAGCGCCCCGTTGCGCCCGCCCGGCAGGACGACCACGTCCCCCGGCCCCACCTGGGTGGCCACCCAGGCCAGGAGGGGCGTGACCGTCACGGACACCTCGCCCAGCGGATCGGCCAGCCCGTCGAAGAGCTCGGCATCGCTCACCACCACCGCCGCGAGGCCGCTCCGCCGCAACCGGGCGCCGAGCTCCACCGCCAGGTGGGAGGCCGAGCGAGGCCGGCGAGCGTGCGCCTGGCCCAGGGCGACCACCCGCCCGCACGAAGCCGACCGGCACCGCACATGCGCCGACCAGGGGGTTCCACGTGCCGGCCAGGGCCGGTAGCCAGGCCTCCCCGTCGACGGGGGCGAGGACGATCGAGCTCTCGAGCGAGGCGGCCGTGTGCACGATGCCGTCGAGCACCGTACGGTCGTGGCGCACCTCGGTGTCGGCGTCGATGCCCAGCCCGGCGATGGCGTTCTCGACGGCCTCGACCACGTCGTCCTCCGGCGGGACGCCACCCTCCCCCACGACCATCACCGGGCGCACCACGCCACCGTCGGCCTCGGCCAACCGCGCCGCCAGGCGCATAGACGGGCCGACCGGCTCGTCCGGCACGATCTGGACGAGCACCGAGCGCCCCAGGCGGCTGGACTCGACGGGCGGTCGGGGCACCCGCCCCCCGAAGACCGTGGCCGTCGCCGAGGAGACCACCAGGCTCACGACGATCAGCAGCATGATCGCGTTCACCGCGCTCGTGCTGAGCAGGCCTATCTCCAGGCCGACGAAGGTCGCCGCCAGGGTGGCCGCCGCCTGGGCCACGGACAGCGAGAACACCACGCCCACCTCGTCCCAGCTGAACCGGAACGCCGGCCGGCACAGGGCGGCGGCCGCGGCCTTGCCGCCGACACAGGCGAGGGTGAACACCGCGGCCAGCCCCAACGTGGCTGAGCCGACGAGCACGGCAGGGTCGATGACGGTGCCCACCGACAGCAGGAAGATGGGGATGAGCAGGGCCGAGCCGAAGAACTCGATGTGCTCCATGAACTCGCCCTCGTTGGGCACCAGGCGGTTCAGGGCCAGCCCGGCAAAGAATGCGCCGACGATGGACTCGATGCCCACCACCTCGGCCACGGCCGCCGCCCCCAGCAGGGCGCCGACGGTGAACGTGTAGCGCAGCACCCGCTCCCGCCCGACCGTCGAGAAGTAGCGCCGCCCGAGCAGCGGCAGCAGCCCGAAGCAGAAGGCGCACAGCACCACGAGGCCCAGGCCCACCTGGACGCCCAGCTCGAGGCCTCCCGCGTCACCGGTCGCCTTGCCGGAGACGACGGCGAGCACGACCAGGGCGAGCGTGTCCGTCAGGACCGTCGCGCCCACAGTGGTGGCCACCGCCCGGTTCGTGGACAGCCCGTAGCGGCGGATGATGGGGTAGGAGACGAGCGTGTGGGAGGCGAGCAGCGAGCCGACGAGGACCGCGGCCTCCAGTTCGTAGCCCACCAGCATGCTGCCCAGCACCCCGAAGGCCATCGGGAAGGCGAAGGTGAGCAGCGCGAAGGCCACCGCCTCGGTGCGGTAACGGCGGAAGACGGCGAGGTCCAGCTCCACGCCGGCCATGAACATCAGGTACAGCAGGCCGACCTCGCCGAGCTCGGCCACGATGCCCCCGTGGGCCTGGGTCACCGCCAGCACGTTGGGCCCGATGAGCATGCCCCCGAGCAGGAGGCCGATGAGGCCCGGCACCCGGAAGCGCTCGACGATCAGTGGGCCGAGCAACACGATGGTGACGGCGATGAACATCTCCCACGCCGTGCCGCTCGGGGCCTTCAGGTTCAACAGGTCCACGGCTCCTCGGCTCGTTCAGCGGGCGGTGATCACGGCCAGCGCGGCAGGGTCGACGGCGTATCGGGGTTCGAGCCAGCGGGTCACCAGCCCGGCGAGGGTGCCGTCGGCGTCCATCGCCCGCAGCGCCGTGTCGACCGCTTCGAGGTTGCGCGACCCGTCAGGCAGCACGGCGCCGTAGCGCTCCTCGGTGTCGAAGCGGGCGATGGCGGCGAGGCCGGGGACGTCCTTCGCCAGCACCAGCGCCGTGGACAGGTCGAGCAGGGCCATGTCGGCGCGGCCGTCGAGCACCGCCGTCGCCGCCGCGGCCTCGTCGGCGACGAAGAGGGTCGCAGAGGTCGGCTCGATGACCTCGTCCACGAAGCCTGCCTGGGTCGTGCCCTCCCGGACGGCCCAGCGCCGGTCGCGTGCCGTGGCCAGGTCGGTCAGCTCCTCCTCCGAGCGCGCCAGCACGGTGGGCGCGCTGTCGAAGTAGGGCACGGAGAAGTCGACGTCCGCGGCCCGCCCGTCGGTGATGCTCACCTGGGCCAGGGCCAGGTCGGCGTCCCCGAGCCGGCCGTGGACGATGTCCGTGAACGCGATGTCGACGACGCGCAGTCCCAGCCCGGAGCGCGCCGCCAGCTCCTGCGCCAGCCCGTACTCTAAGCCGCCGTCGAGGGCGCCGGCTGCGCCACCCTCCCAGAAGCCCGGGGCGGGGAGGTCGGCCGCCACCACCAGCGTCGCCCCGTCGGCGGGGCGGATGTCGCCCTCGGCGGCCTCCGTCGCCGCCGAGCAGGCGGTGGCGACGGCGCCGGCCAAGGCCGCCAGGGTGAGCGCGGCCGCCCGCCGCCACCTCACCATCAGCGTGCTGGCCTGATCGGCACCGGGCGCTGTTGTAGCACGCCCCACAGTGGCCGGGGAGGCCCGGCCGGCGGAGGCCCCCATGCCCCGGGCCGGCCGGGCCACCTGGCCGCTACCTCGGCGCCAGCCGGGGGACACCACCGGGACACCACCCCTCCACCACCACGCTCTACGGTTCGAGACGGGCACGACGGCCAACGCAGAGGAGATCCATGGGCCACCGACGCCACCTGATCGCGCTCGCCGCCGGCGCGCTCCTCGCCGCTGCGCTCGCTCCCGCCGCCAGCGCCACGGCCCGGGGTGCCACCCCGCCCGGCGGCGCCCCCACCACGACGACCGAGGCGCCGACGAGCACGACCGGCCCCGTCCCCACCCCCGTCGAGGTGCAACTCCTCGCCCTCAACGACTTCCACGGGAACCTCGAGGAAGCCACGCTGGCGATCGACCCCGCCACCGGCAGCTCGTCGAGCCCGGGCAGCGTGCCCGCGGGGGGCGCCGCCCACCTGGCCAGCACGGTGCGGGCGCTCGAGGAGGGTGTGGAGCACAGCCTCGTCGTGTCCGCCGGCGACCTCATCGGGGCCAGCCCGCTCCTCTCGGCGCTGTTCCACGACGAGCCCACCATCGAGGCCATGAACCTCATCGGCCTCGACCTCAACGCCGTCGGCAACCACGAGTTCGACGAGGGCGCGGACGAGCTGCTCCGCATGCAGGAGGGGGGCTGCCACCCCGCCGACGGCTGCCTCGACGGGGACGAGTTCGCCGGTGCCGACTTCGAGCTCCTCGCGGCCAACGTCCTCGACACGGCCACGGGCGAGCCCTTCTTCGCCCCGTACGCCGTGCGCGAGTTCGGCGCCGCCCGGGTGGCGTTCATCGGCATGACCCTCGAGGGCACGCCGAGCATCGTCTCGCCGAGCGGCGTGGCCGGCCTCGAGTTCCGCGACGAGGCCGACACCGTGAACGCCCTCATCCCCGAGCTCGAGGCGACCGAGGACGTCGACGCCGTCGTCGTCCTGCTCCACGAGGGCGGCGTACAGACGGGTGAGGGGCCGCAGGGCGTCAACGACTGCACCGACCTCACCGGCCCGGTCGTCGACATCGTCGACCGGCTCAGCGACGAGGTCGACCTGGTCCTCAGCGGCCACACCCACCAGGCCTACGACTGCGTCCTCGGCGACAAGGTGGTGACGAGCGCGAGCTCCTTCGGCCGGGTGCTCACCGACATCGGCCTCACGATCGACACCGTGGCCGGCGAGGTCACCGCCATCAGCACCGAGAACCTCGTCGTCACCCGGGAGCTGGGGCCCGACGGCGCCGTGCAGCAGCTCATCACCAAGTACCAGCTGATCGCCGAGCCGCTGGCCAACCGGGTGATCGGCAGCACCATCGGCGAGATCCTGCGCGAGGCCAACGCCGCGGGTGAGTCGCCCCTCGGCGACGTCATCGCCGACGCCCAGCTCGCGGCGACGACGTCACCCGAGCTCGGGGGCGCGCTCGTCGCCTTCATGAACCCGGGCGGCATCCGGGCCGACCTCAACGCCCCGGAGACGGGCGAGGCCGAGGTCACCTACGGCGAGTCCTTCACCGTGCAGCCCTTCGGCAACTCGCTCGTCACCCTCACGCTGACCGGCGAGCAGGTCGACCAGCTCCTCGAGCAGCAGTTCTGCAACACGGGCACCGAGGACTCGCCCGAGACACGCCGCGTCCTGCAGGTCTCGGCCGGCTTCACCTACACGTGGGACCAGAGCGCGCCGTGTGGCGGCAAGGTGGGCCCTGCCACCACGCTCATCGGCGGCGCGCCCGTCGACCCCGCCGCCGCCTACAGGGCGACGGTGAACAGCTTCCTCGCCGACGGAGGCGACAACTTCAGGGTGCTGCGGGAGGGCACCGACCGCCTCGGCGGGGCGCTCGACACCGACGCCCTCGAGGCCTACTTCGAGGCGAGCTCCCCGGTCGCTCCGGGCCCGGCCGACCGCATCACCGTCTCCAGCGCGACCCCGCCGGCCACGACGACGCTGGCCACGACCCCGCCGACGACGCTGGCCACGTCCCCGCCGACCACGGCCACCGCGGCCCCGGCGGGTTGAGGGCGCCGCCCGACCACGTCTGGGCCGCCTCAGGCGGTGGCGACGGCCCTGCGGGGCCGGTCGATGCCCACGGCCTGGTAGATGTCGGGCTCGTCCAGGGTCTCCCGCTCGAGCAGGGCGTGGGCCAGGGAGTCGAGACGGGGACGGTTGTCGGCCAGCCGCTGGAGCGCCTCGTTGTAGCACTCCTCGACGATGCGACGGACCTCGGCGTCGACCAGCTCGCGGGTGCGGGGGGCGACGTGGTCGACCCCGGGGAAGAGCATCCCCTTGGAGTCGTCGTTCGGCCCCGGCAGCACGGCGATGGGGCCGATGGCGTCGGACATCCCCCACCGGCCGACCATGCGCCGGGCGATGTCGGTGACCTTCTCGAGGTCGGACTCCGCCCCGGTGGTGACGTCCCCGTACACGACCTCTTCGGCGGCCCGTCCCCCGAGCAGGCCGACGATCTTGCCCTTCAGGTAGGCGGCGTCGTAGTCGTAGCGGTCGGCGTCGGGGGACTGGATCGTCACGCCGAGGGCCATGCCCCGGGGGATGATCGAGATCTTGCGCACGGGGTCGGCCCCGGCGATGAGCATGCCGAGCAGGGCGTGGCCCGACTCGTGGTAGGCGGTGCGCTCCTTCACCTCCTGGCTCAGGGCGATGTTGCGCGCCGTGCCCAGCACGACCTTCTCGAAGGCGTCGGTGAAGTCGCCCATCTGCACCTGCTCGCGGTTGCGCCGGGCGCCCATGAGGGCGGCCTCGTTCACGAGGTTGCGCAGGTCGGCACCCACGAAGCCGGGAGTGGAGGCGGCGATGGCGTGCAGCTCCACGTCGGGCCCGAGGGGCACGTTGCGGGTGTGGACCTCGAGGATGGCGAGACGGCCCTTGAGGTCGGGCGGGCTGACGACGACGCGGCGGTCGAAGCGCCCGGGCCGCAGCAGCGCCTGGTCGAGGATCTCCGGCCGGTTCGTGGCCGCCAGCACGATGACGCCCTCGGAGCCGGTGAACCCGTCCATCTCGGTGAGGATCTGGTTGAGGGTCTGCTCGCGCTCGTCGTGCCCGCCCATCGACATCCCCGAGGCCCGGGATCGCCCGATGGCGTCCATCTCGTCGATGAAGATGATCGCCGGGGCCGCCTTCTTCGCCGTCTCGAACAGGTCGCGCACCCGGCTGGCCCCGACGCCGACGATCATCTCGACGAACTCCGAGGCCGACATGGAGAAGAAGGGCACACCCGCTTCACCGGCGACGGCCCGGGCGAGCAGCGTCTTGCCCGTCCCCGGCAGGCCCGAGAGCAGGACGCCCTTGGGGATGGCCGCGCCGAGGCGCCGGTAGCGGTCGGGGTTGCGCAGGAAGTCGACGATCTCGCGCAGCTCGTCCTCGGCGTCGTCTATGCCGGCCACGTCCTCGAAGGTCGTGCGCTTGACCGTGGGGTCGGCCAGCTTCGCCTTCGACCGCCCGATGCCGCCGATGCCGCCCATCGCCGAACGGCGCATGAAGAAGATGAACAGGCCGACGAGCAGGATCGTCGGACCGAAGCCGAACACCAGGCTCTGCCACAGCGGCGCAGGCGCGTCCGGCGGGGTGGCGTTGACGACGACGCCCTGGTCGACGAGCAGGTCGAGGAGGCCGTCGTCCTCGGCGAAGGTGGGCCGTTGGGTCTCGAAGCGGACCGAGCTCTCACCGTCCTCGAGCGGGTAGGTCACCGGGTTGCGGAACTCGCCCTGGATGCGGTCGCCGCGCGAGGTCACCTCGGCGACGTTGCCTCCCTGCACCTCCCCCCGGAACGTCGTGTAGGGCACGTCCAGGCGGCTGGGGGCATCCTCGCTCAGCACCTGGTAGACGAGCCAGTTGAGCACCAACAGGCCGAGGAGCACGGCGATGAAACGGCTGCGGGTGCGCCGGTTGGAAGAAGGTGGCGACTTGCCGTCGGCGCCGTCCTCGGCCGGCGGGAGACCCTCCACCTTCCACGGCCCGTTCCCGGAGTTGTCGGTGGCCGGGTCGCTCGGACGCTGCTTGTTCTCCGTGGTGGCCACCCGATGCTCCTCCTCGCGGTAGCACCGACCCATCCGCGGTGACGGCTGGCCCAGGCTAGCCATGCTCATCTTCGTGTCCGGGGCAACGATCCCCGGCCTCCCGGCCGGCGGCACGGAACCGAACCAGCCCCAGCACCAGCGCCCGGGTAGTTCCGCCCCCGGTGGGTGCGCGCGTCCCCGTCACGGTGCCCGGTAGCGTCCGCGCCAGTGCACCCTCCCCGGCTCGGGCGCCTCGCCGCCCTCACCACGTGCGCGCTCCTGGCCGCCGGCTGCGGCGCCTCGACCCTCGACGAGTCTTTCGGCGGCGAGGCTCCGGCGCGCATCGCCATGGCGGACGAGGAGCGCGACGAATGGGACAGCTACGGCCAGACGACCGGTTCCACGGCCGCAGCGCCCGATGCCACGACGCCAGGGGCTGCGGCCTCCCCGACCAGCACACCGCCGACCACGGCGATCGGCGGCATGGCTCCCCCGCTGAACCTGTACGCCGAGGCGAGGGCGGGCAAGCTCGCCCCCGCGGTCGCCGACGTCCCCGCCCGGGCGTACGTCCCCGGCGCCGAGGACCACACCGTCAGCGTCATCGACGCCGCCAGCTTCGAGCCGCTCGAGAGGCTCACCGTCGACCGGGGGCCACAGCACGTCGTCCCCTCGTGGGACCTCAGCCAGCTCTGGGTCCTCAGCACCGAGGCGGACACCATCACCCCCCTCGACCCCCGCACCGGCGAGGCCGGCCCCAAGGTGTCGGTCACCGACCCGCACAACCTCTACTTCACCCCCGACGGGACGACGGCGATCGTGCTCGCCCCCGCGCAGCAGCGCCTCGACCTCTACGACCCCCTCACCTGGCAGCTGCAGGGCACGGTGGCCATCCGCCACGCCGGCATCACCCACGGCGACCTCTCGGACAGCGGCCGCTTCTTCTACGCCGGCGCCGAGCAGTCGGGCTGGGTCGTCAAGGTCGACCTCCAGGAGCGGCGGGTCAGCGCCGAGGCACAGGTGGGCGCCCTACCTGTCGACGTCCGCCTCGCGCCCGACGCGACCGTGCTCTACGTCGCCGACGCAGGACGGCACGGCGTGGCCCTCCTCGACCCCGTCGACCTGCGGGAGATCACCTTCCTGCCCACGGGCCGGGGCGCCCACGCCCTCCAGCTGAGCCGGGACACGACCAAGCTGTACGTCTCCAACCGCCTCGAGGGCTCGGTGTCCGTCGTCGACCTCACCTCACAAGAGGTGGTGGCCACCTGGCGGGTGCCGGGGGGCAGCCCCGACGCGGGGGGCGTGTCCGCCGACGGCACCCAGCTGTGGCTGGCCGGCCCCTTCCACGACGAGGTGTACGTGCTCGACACCACGACCGGGCAGCTCATCCGGCGCATCGCCACCGGGGCGGCGCCCCACGCCGTCACGGTCTTCCCTCAGCCCGGGCGCTTCAGCCTGGGCCACACCGGCATCTACCGCTGAGCCGGCCACGGCCCAGGGCCCGGGCCGGCGTCAAGCCTGGACGTGGGCCTCGAGGAACCAGAGGTCCTTGTCCGTCGCCCGGGAGATCTCGGTGAACAGGTCAGCGGTGTCCGAGTCGCCCAGCTTGTCGGCGTCCTCGATCGCCTGACGCACGCGCCGGGCGTAGGCGCCGTAGCGCTCGACGAGGGCACGCACGTGCTCGAGGCCGCCGACGGCATCGAGGGGGTACTCGGGCAGGGTGGAACGCTCAGCCGCCAGCCGGACGGTGCCGAGGGCCGTGCCGCCGAGCGCCGTCGACCGTTCGGCGACGAGGTCGACGTGGCCCAACATGGTGGTGGCGAGCTGGTCGAACAGCTCGTGGAGCTGGATGAAGTCGCTGCCCTTCACGTTCCAGTGCGCCTGCTTGAGCTGGCTGTAGAGGTCGAACGTGTCCGACAGCCGGTCGTTGAGGAGGCTGACGAGCTGGGCCCGTTGAGCCTCGGGGATGTCGATGCTGGTGGGAAATGTTCGTTGCGTCATACTCCAGGTACAACGGGCGTGGGGCGGGGGAGCTTCCCGCGCCTCAGCGGTTGAGCTGGCGGAGCATGTAGGTGAGCACGCCCCCGTTGCGGAAGTAGGTCGCCTCCGTCGGCGTGTCGATCCGCACCCTGGCGGTGAAGGTCTTGTCGTCGGCCCGCACCGTCACCGAGCGGGGCAGCGGCTCGGCCCCGGCGAGGCCCTCGACGCTGAACACCTCCTCGCCGGTGAGCCCGAGGGACTCGGTCGACTCGCCCTCGCTGAACTGCAGGGGCAGCACGCCCATGCCGATCAGGTTGGAGCGGTGGATGCGCTCGAAGCTCTGGGTGATGACCGCCTGCACGCCGAGCAGCGCCGTGCCCTTGGCGGCCCAGTCGCGCGACGAGCCCGAGCCGTACTCCTTGCCGGCGAGGACGACGAGGGGCACGCCGTCCTCCTTGTAGCGCATGGCCGCGTCGTAGATGGGCAGCTGCTCGCCGTTGGGGAGGTGGCGGGTGACGCCGCCCTCGACGTCGGGCACCATCCTGTTGCGGATGCGGATGTTGGCGAAGGTGCCGCGGATCATCACCTCGTGGTTGCCCCGACGGGCGCCGTACTGGTTGAAGTCGGCCGGGGCGACGCCCTGGGCCTGGAGGTACCCGCCGGCGGGCGAGGAGGCCGCGATGTTGCCGGCGGGCGAGATGTGGTCGGTGGTGACGGAGTCGCCGAGCACGGCCAGCGCCCTGGCCCCCGTGATGTCCGTCACCGGCGACGGCTCGAGGGTGAGCCCCTCGAAGTAGGGCGGCTGGCGCACGTAGGTGGACGAGTCGTCCCACGTCATGCGGTCCCCGCCGCCGACGGCGATGGCCTGCCAGCGGGCGTCGCCCTCGAACACCCGCCCGTAGGTGGTACGGAACTGGTCCGACTGCACGGCCTCCGCCACCGTGGCGGCCACATCGGCGGTGGTCGGCCAGATGTCCCGCAGGTACACGGGCCCGTCCGTGCCCTCGCCGATGGGCTCGCTGTAGGGGTCCCAGTCCATGCTGCCGGCCAGGGCGTACGCGACCACGAGAGGCGGGGAGGCCAGGTAGTTGAGGCGCACGTCGGGGTTCACCCGGCCCTCGAAGTTGCGGTTGCCGGAGAGCACCGCGGCGACTGCGAGGTCGTGCTCGCCCACGGCGGCGGAGATCTCCGCCGGCAGCGGCCCCGAGTTGCCGATGCAGGTCGTGCAGCCGTAGCCGACGAGGTCGAAGCCCAGCTTCTCGAGGAAAGGCGTGAGCCCCGCACGCTCGTAGTAGGACATGACCACCTGGGAGCCCGGCGCCAAGGACGTCTTCACCCAGGGCTTGCGGGCGAGGCCGCGCTCCACGGCGTTGCGGGCCAGGAGCCCGGCGGCGAGCATCACCGAGGGGTTCGAGGTGTTCGTGCAGGAGGTGATGGCGGCGATGACCACGGCGGCGTGGTCGAGGGTGACGTGCTCGCCCGAGGCCAGCGTCACGTTCACGCGATCGTGGGGGACCGGCGCCCCCGAATCGGTCGGCCGCCCGGCAGTGGGGTCGGGCTGGCCGCTGCCCCCACCGTCGGCCGCGGCCGAGGGCGGGTCGGAGGCGGGGAACGAGTTGGCGTCGGCTCTGTCCAAGCCGCTGAGCGACACGCCGAGGTTCTGCAGGGCGACACGGGTGAGGGACTTGGCCTGGTCGAGGGGCACCCGGTCCTGGGGCCGGGAGGGCCCGGCGAGAGAGGGCACCACGCTGGCCAGGTCGAGCTCGACCTTCTCGGAGAAATCGGGCTCGTGGTCGGGCTCGAACCAGAGGCCCTGCTCTTTGGCGTAGGCCTCGACGAGGGCTACCTGGTGGTCGGGGCGGCCGGTGAAGCGCAGGTACTCGAGCGTGCGGGCGTCGATGGGCGAGACGGTGATCGTCGACCCGTACTCGGGGGACATGTTGCCGATGGTGGCCCGGTTCTCGACGGGCACGGCGGACACGCCCGGCCCGTACAACTCGACGAACTTGCCGACCACACCCTGGCGGCGCAGCAGCTCGGTGATGGTGAGCACCAGGTCGGTGGCCGTGGCGCCCTCGGGCATCTCACCGACGAGCTTCACCCCCACCACGCGGGGGATGAGGAGCGGGATGGCCTGGCCCAGCATGGCCGCCTCGGCCTCGATGCCGCCCACCCCCCAGCCCACCACGCCGAGGCCGTTGACCATCGGCGTGTGCGAGTCGGTGCCGACGAGGGTGTCGGGGAAGGCCATGCCGTCGCGGGCCACCACCACCTGGGACAGGTACTCGAGGTTGACCTGGTGGCAGATGCCGGTGTTGGGAGGTACTACCCGGAAGCTGTCGAACGCCTTCTGCCCCCAGCGCAGGAACTCGTAGCGCTCGCGGTTGCGCTCGAACTCGAGCGTGGCGTTGAGGTCGAAGGCGTTGGCCTGGGCGAAGTGGTCGACCTGGATGGAGTGGTCGATGACGAGGTCGACGGGCACGAGCGGGTTGATGCGCTGGGGATCGCCGCCGAGGGCGGCCATGGCGTCGCGCATGGCGGCGAGGTCGACGACGGCGGGCACGCCGGTGAAGTCCTGCATGAGGACCCGGGCGGGCGTGTAGGCGATCTCCTTGTCGGGCTCGGCGGCTGGGTCCCAGCCGCCGAGCGCCTCCACGTCGGCCGCGGTGACGTTGACCCCGTCCTCCTGGCGCAGGAGGTTCTCGAGGAGGACCTTGAGCGAGTACGGCAGGCGCCCGACCTCGAGCCCGGACAGGGCGTCGAAGCGGAAGATGTCGTAGCTGGCCCCGCCCACCTTGAGCGGCGAGCGTGCCCCGAAGCTGTTCCCGGCCATGTCCTGGGCCTCCTGTCCGTGGGCTCGGCCGCCCAAACTACCTGGTTGCCCTGCCAAGGCCAGTCGAGCAGGTCCGGCCTCCGTTGCTTGTTGAAATGGCCTAGCCTGGGCTGACGTGAAGCGTTCGAGCGTGGGCCACTTCTCCTGCTCCATCGCCCGGTCCCTCGACATCGTGGGCGAGTGGTGGACGCCGCTCATCCTGCGCGACGTCTTCGCCGGCAAGCGCCGCTTCGAGGAGATCCAGGCCGACCTCGGCATCGCCCGGAACATCCTTTCGGACCGCCTCTCGACCCTCGTGGAACGAGGCCTGCTCGAGAAGCGGCTCTACCAGGAGTCACCTGACCGCTACGAGTACCGCCTCACGGAGATGGGGGTCGACTTCTTCCCCGTCCTCGTCGCCCTCACCAGCTGGGGCGACCGTTGGCTGGCCGGCGAGGAGGGCCCGCCCGTCCGCTACCTGCACGACGGCCACGACGCCGCCCCCGTGCTGGCGTGCGGCACGTGCGGCGAGCCCGTCTCCGCTCGGGAGGTCGTCGCCCACAAGGGCCCGGGATGGCGAGGCGGCGGCCCGGCCTCCCTCGACTTCCCCGACTGACCGAACTGCCCGACTGACCGAACTGCACGTGCCCAAGTCCCAGCGCGACGCTGGGGCGGGTACCGACACCCGAAGGGGAGAGACCCATGCCCGAAGCTGTCATCGTCGCCGCCGGGCGCAGCCCGATCGGCCGCGCCTTCAAGGGGTCCCTCAAGGACATCCGGCCCGACGACCTCGCCGCCCAGATGGTCGGCACGGTGCTGGAACAGGTGCCCCAGCTCCCCCGGGGCGAGATCGAGGACGTGATCCTGGGCTGCGGGCTGCCCGGCGGCGAGCAGGGGTTCAACATGGCCCGCGTCGTCGCCCTGCTGAGCGGGCTGCCCGAGGCCGGCGGCACCACGGTGAACCGGTACTGCTCGTCGTCGCTGCAGACGATCCGCATGGCGGCCCACGCCATCCGGGCCGGCGAGGGCGACGCCTTCGTGGCTGCCGGGGTGGAGTGCGTGTCCCGCTTCGTGAAGGGCAACTCGGACAGCCTGCCCGACACCGAGAACCCCCGCTTCGAGGGGGCCAAGGCCCGCTCGGCCGAGCGCTCGACCGGTGAGTCGGGCCCCTGGGCGCCGAACGCCGGCCTGCCCGACATCTACATCGCCATGGGCCAGACGGCGGAGAACGTTGCCGACTACGCCAACGTCAGCCGCGAGGAGATGGACCAGTACGCCCTCCAGTGCCAGCAGCGGACGGGCAAGGCCCTGGCCGAAGGCTTCTTCGAGCGGGACATCACGCCCGTGGCCCTGCCCGACGGCACGGTGGTCTCGGCCGACGACGGGCCGCGCCCGGCCACCACGCTCGAGGACCTGCAGAAGCTGAAGCCGGCCTTCCGGCCGAACGGCCGGGTCACGGCGGGCAACGCCTGCCCCCTCAACGACGGTGCCGCCGCCGTCGTGGTCATGTCCGACAGCCGGGCCCGTGAGCTGGGCATCACGCCCCTCGCCCGGGTGGTCGCCTCGGCCGTGTCGGCCCTCGACCCCGAGATCATGGGCCTCGGGCCCATCGAGGCCTGCAAGCGGTCGATGGCCCGGGCGGGGATGAGCATAGAGGACATCGACCTCGTCGAGATCAACGAGGCCTTCGCCGCGCAGATCATCCCCTCGGCGCGCGAGCTGGCCATCGACATGGACAAGCTGAACGTGTCCGGCGGCGCCATCGCCCTCGGCCACCCCTTCGGCATGACGGGCGCCCGCATCATGACCACCCTCATCCACAACCTGCAGGACCGCGACCGCAGCATCGGCATGGAGACCATGTGCGTCGGCGGCGGCCAGGGCATGTCGATGATCGTCGAGCGCCTGAGCTGAGCTGAGCTGAGCGCTACTCGACCGTGCGGCGGGTGACCACGTAGTTGTCGGTCGTGGCCGATGCCGACGGGCCGAACTCCACGTCCACCGCCACATTCGGCCCGTCCGCGGTGCGGCGCTCGTAGCGCTCGCGCACCACCGCGCCCCATCGGTACGACGTGCCCAGCCCGGCCGCCAGGGCGACGGCTCCGAGCGCGAGCTCATCGGCGCGCCGCGCCGGGGAGGAGGACGTGCTCGAGAGCACCTCGGAGAGGCCCCGGTGCGTCGGCACGGTGAGGTCGAGGCCCCGCACCGTTCGCTCGAGCGTGTCGCCCCCATCGGGTGACGTCACCGTCGTGACCACCAGCTCGAGGGCCCGGCCAGCGGCGTCCCGGGTGACGGCCAGGCCAGCCTGACCCGACCCTTGCCCATCGACGATGGCGCTGACCTCGTCGGCCGCCAGGAGGGCGCCGAGCATGCCGCCGAGCTCGGAGGACGCGTCGTAGCCCACGAGGACGCTGTCCGTGGTCGTGCCGGCGTCGTGGTCCTCGGTCACGGTCATGCGGCCCCGGGCAGCGAGGCCGGCGTCGACGCCGGCGCCCGGGCCTCCGAGGGCGAGGTCGAGGGACACCTCGCCCTCCACCGCCCAGCTCGTCCGGCTGGGGTCGCCGAAGCCGCGGTCCGTGACGCGGCGGGTGACGGCATCCACCAGGAAGCCGACGCCGTACATCGTGCCGAGGCCGAAGAGGGCGTCGGACACCACCTTCTCAGCAACGCTGCGGGCCTGGCTCGAGCCGATGAAGGCCTCGGCCTCGGCGCGGTCGGTGAAGCGCTTGGTCCACCCCTGTGTGCCGCCGAGGAGCGCCGAGACGCCGACCTCCCAAGCGTGACCGGCCTCGTCGTCACCCTTCGCACCGTCACGGCCGACGGACACGCCGGCGGACCTGCCGTCGAGGAGGGTGACCTCCACCTGGCCGTCCGCTCGCTCGACGATCCGCCACAGCAGGCTCGTGCCCACCGAGGCGATGCCGGCAGCCACGCCGGCGGCGAGGGCCAGCTCGCGGACCGAGACGACGCCCGGGGCGAGCCGCTCGGCCAACTCGAGGCGCCGCATCCGGTCGAGGGCGGCGGCGTCAGCCGCCGCGAGCAGAGCCATGGCGTCCTCGGGGCGACGCCAGACGGCCTCGAGGGGGGCAACGCCCCCCGCCCGGGCGAGCTGGCCGGCCACGCGCCCGAACTGGGCGCCGAGCATCCGGCACCGACCGGCGTGGCCCACCACGTCGGGCCCGAGGCGGTGCCAGCGGGGCCGGAAGTCCGGGCAGCTCGCCCAGTAGTGCTCGACCGCCGCCTCGAGGTCCCGGCCGGCGCGGACGAGGCCATCGACGCTGAGCTCGAGCGCCCCGGGGACGGCGCCGAGCGCGGTCACGTCACCTGCCACCCGGCCGCTCACGACTCCATCCCGAGGTGGGCGGCGGCCAGGTCCCCCCGGATCGCCCGGCGCCGGATCTGCTCCACCGTGGCGAGGTCGCCGGCGTGCTCGACCTGGCGGCGCACCGACTCGAGCCAGGAGCGGTAGCTCTCCGCCTCGGCCCGGGCCTGGTCGAGCTGGTCGGTGAGGTGCGTGGCGAAGGGCCCCTCGGCGCCCTGCAGCGCAGCGCGGGCCACCGCCTCACGGGCGCGGGCGGCCTCGTCGAGCGCAGCGATGGCCGTCGTGGCGGCAGAGACGGCGGCGGCCGCCGCCCCGTGGTCGAAGTGGACGTCCTCGGGCGGGGAGGGAGGCGAAGCAGTCATGCGTGCGGAACGTACTGAAAATCATCGAGAGATCAAGTCGCGAGAGGTCAATTCGGGCCGAAGACACCGACCTTGCGCAACGCGGCGAGGCGCCCGGGGGACAAGCCCGCCTCGCGCAGGACCTCCTCGGTCTGGGCGCCCACGTCGGGCGCGGGCCGGGCCGGGGCCGCCACGTTGGCGCTGAAGCCCCACGGCAGCCGGGGCTGGCGCAAGGTGCCCTCCGTCGGGTGCTCGACCGTCTCCCAGAAGCCGACCGCCTCGAGGTGGGGGTCCTCGAGCAGGTCCTCGAGCCGGTTCACCGGGGCGCAGGGGACGCCCCCGGCGCGCAGCGCCCCCAGCCACTCCGCCGTCGTGCGGGTGGTCATGAGGCCTTCGACCACCTCGTAGACCTCGTCGATGTTCGCCACCCGCGCCGCCAGGGTGGCGAAGCGGGGGTCCTCGGCCAGCTCGGGCCGGCCCACCACCTCGAACAGCGCGCTGAAGTGCTTGTCGAGATAGGGCAGGGCGCAGACGTGGCCGTCGGCCGTGCGGTAGGGGCGCCGGAAGGGCGAGAGGACCCTCGCGTAGCCGGGCGGCCCCGCGGGCGGGTCGAAGGTGGCGTCGGCGAGGTGCTCGACGAGGACGAAGCCGGACATGGTCTCGAACATGGGGACGGTGACCGCCTGGCCCTCGCCGGTGCGCTCGCGGTGGACGAGGGCGGCCAGCACGGCCGCCGCCACGGCCATGCCCGTGGTCTTGTCCACGAAGACCATGGGCACGTAGCGGGGCTCGCCGGCCTGGCGCTCCATGAGCCCGACCGCCCCGGACAGGCCCTGGACCAGGTCGTCGTAGGCGGGCTGGCCGCTGTAGGGGCCCCCGTCGCCGAAGCCCAGCGCGGTGGCGTGCACGATGAGGGGGTTCACCGGCCGCAACGACTCGTAGTCGAGGCCGAGGCGGCGGGCGGGCTCGGGGCGGACGTTGTGCACCACCACGTCGGCGTGGCGGACGAGGGCGTGGAGAGCCTCGCCGGCCCCGGGGGCCTTTAGGTCGAGGACGACGGAGCGCTTGTTCCGCCCCAGGGTGAGCGAGATGGAGCCCATGGCCGGGTGGCGCTGGTGGCCGGCGAAGCGCATCGAGTCGCCTTCGGGAGGCTCGACCTTGACGACGTCCGCGCCGAGGTCACCCAAGAGCATGGTGGCGTAGGGGCCGAGCACCACCGAGGTGAGGTCGAGGACGCGGATGCCGTCGAGGGGGCCTGCCATGGCGGGCGACCGTAGCCGGGCCGCGGCGTCGCCCCGGCCAGGGAACCGCGAAGGATCTTGCGCCGCCACGGTGCAGGAACCTTTGGCGATGGTACGGCCTGGCGCCCCCACGGTCGAACGGATCGGGCAACGCCGACCATGGGCCGCACCCCTCCGGCCCAGGGACCCCTTGGACACGGCACTAGCCGGTGGGCAGGAGGGCGGCCCGGGCGCTGGCGTCGGCGAGAATGAGCCGGTTGCCCAGTGCGACGACCCCCGCGGCGGCGACGGCCACGGCCGCGAAGACGAGCCAGGCCGAGGAGTAGCCGGCCTGGTCGGCGACGTAGCCGAAGACCAGCGGCCCGATGGCGCCCCCGGCGTAGGCGCCCGTCTGGGTTATGCCGGTGGCGGCGGCGGGGGCAGCCCGGTTGTAGGCGACGACGGCCAGGTTGAAGACGCCCGGCCACGCCCAGCCGGCGCCGAAGGCCACGAGCGCGCCGGCCACGATGGTGGCCCGGGCGCCGACGGCCAGCCCGACGAGGCCGAGGGACCCGACGAACAGCATGACCACGACCACCCGGAAGTGGCCACCGTCGCGGCGGTCGGCCCGCCAGCCCAGCGACAGGCGCGAGCTGAGCCCGACGACGCTGGCGAGGGAGAGGAGCGCACCGGCCGAGCCCGTGGCCAGGCCGGCGTCGACGGCCGCCGAGGTGAGGAAGGCGCCCAGGCTGTTGGCCATGGCCGCGCCGAGGCCCGCGCCGATGCTGAGCACGGCGAGGGCGCCGAGCGCGGCCTCGGGCCGGGCGCTGCGCTGTCCCGCTCGACGGGCCGGGGTGCTGACCGCAGGCACGATGGCCGCGGCGACGAGGGCGAGGGCGGCGGCACCGGCGAAGGCCCAGCGCCAGCCCACGGTGAGCCCCACCGTGGGCACCGCCAGCCCGGCGAGGAGCGTGGCCGCGGGGATGGCGGACTGCTTCACGCCGAAGGCGAGCCCGTTCCTCGTGGGGGGCACGGCGGCCACGATGAGGGCGTTGGCCGCGGGCTGGGCCAGCGCGTTGGCCAGCCCGCCCAGGGTGAGGGCGACGAGCAGGGCGCCGAAGCCCGGGCTGGCGGCCGCGCCGGCCAGGGAGGCGGCGCCCCCCACCGCGGCCAGGCGCATGCCCCGTGCCGGGCCGAGCCGCTCGACGATCCGCCCGAGGACGGCGGACGAGGCGGCAGAGACGGCGAAGTAGCCGAACACCACCCACCCCTGGGCGGCGGGCGATAAGCCGAGGTCGTCGCGGATCTGCACGGCGAGGCCGCCGACGAGGAAGACGGGCAGCACCCCTGCGGTCGAGGCGGCGATGACGGCGAGGAAGATCCGGCGCATGCCGGCCTCGGGGCGCACGGGCGCCAAAGCTACCGACGCGCGCCCCGTGCCCCAGGGCCGGGCACGGCCGTCACTCGCGCACCACCCGCCACAGGAGCTCGGCGAGCAGTTCCCGCTCGGCGGGGCCGAGTCGCTCGAGCCCGGCGATGTCGCTCGAGATGCGGCGGTGGATGGCGGCTCGCATGGCGAGGCCCGACTCGGTGAGGACGAGCAGCTTGACCCGCCGGTCATCGGGGTCGAGGCGGCGTACTGCCAGGCCCCGCTCCTCGAGGCGGTCGGCGATCCCGGTCAGGTTCGACGCGTCGCAGCGCATGGCCCGGGCGAGGTTGCGCATGGGGCAGGGCTGCTCGAGGTAGCGGAGGGCCACCGCCTGGGGCATGGAGAGGCCGCAGGCTTCGACCCGCTCACGGATGACGCCCGACATGCGGTCGACGAGTAGGAGCAGGAGCGCGTCGAGCGGCGGCCGGAGTTCGCCCACGTTGCCCGACCCTACTGTGTGCCGCCTCCACCGTAGAGGTCCTCCACGGTCGCGGGCCTCGCCTTCCTCGGCGGCGAAGACAGCCGAGCGGACCTGGTGGCCGGGCGGGACAGCGCCGGTTGCTGGCGGACGAGGCCTACCGGTCCGGCGAGTTCCACGCCGGCCTCGCCCGCCGGCATCGAGCTGGTCCGGCCCGCCTGCCAAGGCGAGCCGGGCCCGGCGGGGAGGCGCCCAGTCCCGCGAGCGGAACGGACCGAGGCGCCGGTCGTGACGGCGCGAAGGTTCGTGCACCGTGGCAGTACAAGATCCGCCGCGGTTCGCCCGGCCGGGCGACCTAGCGGCCCGCCCAACCGCTGATCTTCCCGACGCCCCCGGCAGGCCACGCGTAACGCCCCGACCCCTTGAATGCTCATCTGGGCGAGTAGTTCCAAGGGCCTGTGAGGCCGTAGCGGTCGGTGGGGGGAGGGACGGGCCGGCCGGGCCCCCGCTGGGGCGGGCGGCCTGGTCCTGACCAGCGCGAAGGTTCGTGCACCGTGGCGGTGGAGGATCGCCCGCGGTCCCGCGGTCCCGCGGTCCCGGCCGCTCGATGATCGCCGAGCCTGCCCCCGAACCCTTGGAACTACTCATCTAGGGTCGGGCTCGACAGGGGGGAACGCCATGACGACCACTGCCACGACGGCCACGAGCGGCACCGCTGCCCCACCGCCGCGCCGCTCGTTCTGGGCCTGGTGCCTCGAATCGGAAGAGCCGACCGATGCCGAGCGGGCCGACCTGGCCCGCAAACTCTCCGAGCGGGCGGGGACGGCCATCACGGCCCGGCCCGTCCCCGACCTGGCCGACGCCGAGCTGCGCCCGCCTCGCACCGCCGTCCCCGACAGCCTCGCTGCCTGGTGCGCCACCGACACCTACGAGCGGGCCTTCCACGCCTACGGGGCCCACTTCACCGACCGCGCCCGCGCCTTCGACCTCGACTTCCCCAACCCGCCCGACGTGGTCGCCCACCCCCGCGACGAGGCCGAGCTCGCCGCCACGCTCGACTGGTGCGCCAGCGCCGGCCACGTGGCCATCCCCTACGGCGGCGGCTCCTCCGTCGTCTGGGGCGTCAACCCCCCGGAAGCCGACACGGTCGTCACGATCGCCCTCGACCGCCTCGACCAGGTGCTCGAGATCGACGACACGTCCCGCGCCGCCCGCATCCAGGCCGGCGTGTTCGGGCCGCACCTCGAGGACCAGCTCCGGCCCCACGGCTTCACTCTGCGGCACTTCCCCCAGTCGTTCCGCTTCTCCACGCTCGGGGGCTGGATCGTCACCCGTTCGGGCGGCCACTACGCCACCAACCACACGCACATCGACGACTTCGTCGAGTCGGTGCGGATGCTGACGCCCAAGGGCTGGTGGGAGTCGCGGCGCCTGCCGGGGTCGGGCGCCGGCCCCTCGCCCGACAGGCTCGTCCTCGGCAGCGAGGGCACCCTCGGCATCGTCAGCGAAGCGTGGATGCGCATCCAGGCCCGCCCCAGCTTCCGGGCCACGGCCGGGATCGTGTTCGACACGTGGCCCGCCGGCTACGAGGCCGTGCGCCAGCTCGCCCAGGCCAAGCTGTGGCCCGCCAACCTGCGCATCCTCGACCCTGCCGAGGCGGGCCGCGCCGCGGGGCTCGACGGCACCCAGGCCCTGGTCATCGTGTCCTTCGAGTCAGCCGAGCTCACTCAGCGCCACAACATCGCCCAGGCCGTGGAGATCGCCCGGGCCTGCGGCGGCCGCGTCGAGGACGACGAGGTCCGCGTCTCGGACGGCGGGGGCGAGCCCACGGGGCGGGGCGGCGCCGTCGGCGCGTGGAGGGACGCCTTCATCGGCGTCGGCAACGGGGTCGAGACCAGCTTGGGCCTCGTGGCCGACACGTTCGAGACGTCCATCACCTGGGACCGCTGGCCCGAGTTCGACGCCGTCGTGCGCGAGCGGGTCTCGCACGCGCTGCGCCAGGTCTTCGGCCACGAGCCGATGCTCTCCTGCCGCTTCACCCATGTGTACACGGACGGCCCCGCCCCGTACTACACGTGGTCGGGCATGGGCCGCCAAGGCTCGGAGACCCAGATGTGGAGCGAGGTGAAGCACGCAGCGTCCGAGGCGATCGCCGACGCCGGCGGCACCATCACCCACCACCACGCCGTCGGCCGCATGCACCGCCCCCAGTACGACCGCCAACGGCCCGAGCTCTTCGCCGAGGCGCTCAGGGCGGCCAAGGGCGCGCTCGACCCGGGCGGGATCCTCAACCCCGGCGTGCTCATCGACCCCTGAGGGCCGAGCACCGATCGGGGGGATGTGGCGAGGCGCCGCCCACGTCGATCTCTACAACGCGCCGCAGGTGGGGCCCGTCGAGACCGGATACCCGTTTCCAACCCTGTGGTCTTGTGGGTAGACGGAGGGTCGGATGGACCGGGACGAGCTGCGTGACGAGTGGTTGGGGCGGGCCTGGCTGGCGGTCGCCATCGGGCTGGCCGTCACCGTGGTGCGCGCCCTCGCCGGCGCGGCGGGCGACGTGTCCCGCCCGTTGTGGTTCGCCGCCCTCGACCTCGCCGTCACCGTCCCCACCCTCGGGCTCGGCCTGCCCGTGCTGGCCCAGTCGCTGCAGTCCCGCCGGGCCCGGGGCCTGGCCCAGCGCCTCGGCGGCCGAGGCTGGGAGTGCCATGCCGCCGGCCAGGTCTTCGGCCTGGCCAACCGTTGGGTGCCCGGGGTGCTCGTAGCCACGTCGCAGGGCACGGCCTGGTACCCGTTGCGGGCAATGCCCGGCGTACGGCCGCTGCGCCTCGGCCCCGGAGCGCCCGCCCGCCGAACGGTCGGCCCGTCCACCTGGGCGGAGCTCGACGTCGCCGGCGATGACAGGCGGCTGCCGCTACGCGTCCGCCCTGCAGCCCTGCTCGAGGTCACCGCCTCGCTACTGCCCTGAGGAGGGCGCGCTGCGGGTGCGCTGCGGGCGGCGGGGGGCGCACCGTCCTCCCGGGCAGCTCCAGCTGCGGAGACCCGCGCTCTGGGCTGCCGTTCACCGCGCCAGCTGGGCCTGCTGGCAGCGTCGCCGCGTCGGCCGGTCCACGGTGGCACCCTGGAAGTAGCCAGCCCGCCAGGCCGGCGGCCGGCCGCACAGCTCACGTCGTCGGCGGGCGCTTGCCGAAGCCTTTGAAGGTGTCGTTGATGTGGGTGACGACAGAGGCGAGTTGGCCCCGGCCCTCGAGCAGGCGCTCGGCCTTCTGCTGCAGGCCGTCGACCGTCCAACGGCCGTCGGTGGCGATGATCTTCTCCTCGGAGAGCGAGAACCCGCCGTAGAGGCCGACCTCGTTGCCGCCGACATGGAACACGCCGCCGTTGAAGGGGCAGTCCTCCGTGGCGAGGTAGGCCACGAGCGGGGACACGTTGGCCGGGTCGTAGAGGTCGAACTGCGCGGGGTCGTCGGGGGCCTTCACCACGTCGCCGAGGCCCGGCGTCTGCAGCGTCAGGCGCGTGCGGGCCACGGGGGCCAGGCAGTTCGAGCGCACGCCGTACCGGCTGAGCTCCTGCGCCTCGACGAAGGTCATGGCGGCGATGCCGGCCTTGGCCGCCGTGTAGTTGGTCTGGCCCGGGTTGCCGAGCATGGCGCCCGAGGCGGTGTTGACGATGGACGCCTTGAGCGGCTCGCCCAGCTCCTTGGACTTCTCCCGCCAGTAGGCAGCGGCCCAGCGGCTCGGCACGAAGTGGCCCTTGAGATGGACGGCAGCGACCGCGTCCCACTCCTGCTCGGTCATGTTGACCAGGACTCGGTCCCGCAGGATGCCGGCGTTGTTGACCAGCACGTGGAGGTCGCCGAAGGCCTCGACCGCGGTGTTGACGAGGCGCTGCCCACCTTCCCAGTCGGTCACCGAGTCGGTGTTGGCCACCGCCGCGCCGCCCATGGCCTTGATCTCGTCGACCACCTCTTGGGCTGGGCCGACGTCGCTGCCCGAGCCGTCGATGTTGCCGCCCAGGTCGTTGACCACGACCTTGGCCCCTTCCGAGGCCATGAGCAGCGCGTGCTCACGCCCAATGCCCCGGCCAGCGCCGGTGATGATCACCACTCGTCCGTCAAGCGCACCCATCGTGCGGACGCTACCCGAGGGTAGACAGTGCCTCCCAACGCGCCACTGCTCTCCGCCGCTCGGGCGTCGCTCCGCTCAATGCCTTCCCGCTCCCCGCCGCTCGGGCGCCTCGCTCCGCTCAGTGCCTTCCCGCTCCCCGCCGCTCGGGCGTCGCTCCGCTCAATGCCTCTCACAGGCCGTAGCGGCTGGGGCCGGTGCGCAACCCCGCGCCGATGACCACGATGTCGTGCCCGGGCCCGGGCACGACATGGGGGCATGGTGGCATGGGTCACGGCTACCGTGCCCGGCATGGCCAAGGCCGATCTCGCCATCCGCGACGTCGTCATCCACGACGGCTCGGGCGGCCCCCCGGCCGAGGGTGACGTCGAGGTGCGCGACGGGCGCATCAGCTCGGTCGGCTCCGCCGGGGCGGCCTCGGTCGACTTGGACGGCGCTGGTCGCGTGTTGTGCCCGGGCTTCGTGGACGTGCACACCCACGACGACGGCGCGCTGGTGCGCGACCCGGGGCTGGGCTTCAAGGTGGCCCAGGGGGTGACCTCGGTCGTCATCGGCAACTGCGGTTTCTCGGCGGTGCCGGTGGTGCCCGGCGAGGCGACGGGCGGCGCCCTCGACTTCCGCGGCGGTTGGGGCGACCTGGCCGGCTACGGGGCCACCGTCGAGGGGGGCGGCCCGGCGGTGAACTTCATCAGCCAGGTCGGCCACAACACCCTGCGCCAGGCGGCGATGGGGCTGGAGAAGCGCCCACCGACCTCAGCCGAGCTGGCCACGATGAGGGGCTGGGTGTTCGAGGCCATGGAACAGGGGGCTGTCGGGCTGTCGACGGGCCTCATGTACCAGCCGGGGCGCTGGGCGGCGACCGAGGAGATCGTCGAGCTGGCCCGGGCCGCGGCGTCCCACGACGGGCTCTACAACACCCACCTGCGCAACGAGGGCGACCGCCTGCTGGAGGCGGTCGACGAGGCGCTGCTCATCGGCCGGGAGTCGGGCTGCCCCGTGCACCTGTCCCACCACAAGGCGGCCGGGCAGGCGAACTGGGGCAAGGTCGTCGACTCGCTGGCCAAAGTCGACGAGGCCAACGGGACCGGCGCCGACGTCACCCTCGACGTCTACCCCTACGTGGCCGGCTCGGGCCCGATGTACCAGTACTTCGACCTCGAGCGGGTCGACGTGGGCCTCGCCGAGGTGATCCGCATCGCCTCCTGCCTGGCCTTCCCCGAGCTCGAGGGCCGCATGCTGACGGACGTCGCGGCCGAACGCGACGTCGGCCTCGCCGCCGTGGTGCGCGAGGTGCTCACCCACCCCCTCGGCAAGCAGACGATCTGCATCCAGTTCCTCATGCGGGAGGAGGACGTCGAGACCAACCTCGGCCACCCCCTCGTGATGGTGGGCTCCGACGGGATCCCCGACGTCCGCGGCCAGCCCCACCCCCGCCTCTTCGGCACGTTCCCCCGGGTGCTCGGCCACTATGTGCGCGACCGGGAGGTGCTCCCCCTCGGCGAGGCGGTCCGCCGCATGACCAGCCTGTCCTGTGACCGGTTCGGGCTGGCGGGACGGGGACGGGTGGCGGAAGGGGACTGGGCCGACCTCGTCGTCTTCGACCCCCGAATGGTCCGCGACCTCGCCACCTGGGACGATCCCAGGCTCGAACCGGCCGGCGTGGCCCTGGTGCTGGTGAACGGGCAGGTGGCCTACCGCGACGGCGAGCACACCGGCGTCGGGGCCGGCCGGGCGCTGCGCTTCCGCGAGCTCGGCCCGCAGGGGTAGCGCCGCTCAGCTCGCCTCGGGGCCGGGGTCGTCCTCCCCGTCGCCCTCCGCCTGCAACAGCCCGCTCGCCGCGGCCAAGGCGGCGGCCAGCCCGACAGCACGGTCGTAGACGGCGGCGAAGTAGGCCTCGGCCGCCCGGTCGTGGCCCACGAGGGGCGGCGGTCCCAGCGAGCGCACGAGGGCCGAGGCGTCCGGGGTGGGGCGCACGGCCGGCGCCGGCTCCTCGACGGCCGCCCGGTCGCCCCAGAAGCGACGGGCCTCCTCCGCCCGGTTGGCCTTGCCCCGGCCGCCGGCTGCGCCCGGGGCCCGGCGGCGCTGGGCCTGCTGGGCGCGTCGGCTCCGCTTCACCGGCACAGGTCGTCCTCGGTCAGCACCTGGTCCGGCCGCAGGCCGAGCGCGGTGCGCAGCTGGCTGGCGTCGAGGTCGCCGAGCGAGCTCGAGCGAGGCAGCACCAGGTCGGCGATGCGCCTCTTGCCCGCCACGACCTCCTCGACTCGCTCGTCCACCGTGCCCGGGCACACCAGCCGGTGGGCCACCACGGTCCGGGTCTGGCCGATGCGCCATGCCCGGTCGCGGGCCTGGTCCTCGACGGCAGGGTTCCACCAGCGGTCGTAGAGGACGACGTGGCTGGCGGCCGTCAGGTTGAGGCCGGTGCCGCCGGCCTTGAGGGACAATACCAGAGCCCCCGGCCCCTCCTCGGACTGGAAGTCGCTGATCAACTTGTCCCTCGCGCCCCGGGCCAGGCCACCGTGGTAACAGGCCACCCGCGTCCCCATCTTGCGCGACAGGTAGACGGCGAGGCGCTGCCCCCAGGTGGCGAAGTGCGTGAAGATCAGCACCTTCTCCCCGGCGGCGAACACGTCCTCGACGATCTCCTCGAGCCGGGCCAACTTGCCCGAGCGCCCGTCGAGGGGCCGGCCCGGGTCGTCGTCCTGGTAGGCGGCGGGGTGGTTGCAGATCTGCTTGAGGGCGGTGATGGCGGCGAGCACCTGCCCGGTGCGGGCCTCGGTGCCCTCCCCGTTCGTCGCCGGCGCGGTCACCAGGTTGTCGAGCACGGCCTGGTAAAGGCCAATCTGCTCGGGGGTCATGGCGCAGTGGTCGAGCTCGTCGATGCGGTCGGGGAGCTCGGCGGCGATGGCCGGCTCGGCCTTGGTGCGACGGAACACCAGGATGCCGTTCAGCGCCCGGAGGGCGCCCTCGGCCGCGCCCCGGGCGTCACCCTCCCGGGAGAGCTGGGCGATGAACGCGGGCCGGGCGCCGACGAGGCCCGGGTTCGTGAAGTCGAGGATGGCCCAGAGGTCGCCGAGCCCGTTCTCGATGGGCGTGCCCGTGAGCGCCACCTTGCCCTTGGCCCGTAGGCGGCGCAGCTGCTGGGAGGTCTCGCTCTGGGGGTTCTTGATGACCTGGGCCTCGTCGAGCACGACCCAGCCCCACTCGATGTCCTCGAGGGCGTCGATGTCCCGCACAGCGGTGCCATAGGTGGTGAGCACCACGTCGGCCCGGGACGCCACCCCGGCAAGGGCCCTGGTGCTCGCCCGGTCGGACCCGTGATGCACGACGACTCGCAGGCCAGGGGTGAAGCGGGACGCCTCGGCCGCCCAGTTGCCCACCACCGCAGGCGGGGCGATGACCAGGGCCGGCGCGCCGCCGCGCGTCTCGCGCAGATGGGCGAGCACGGTGGGGGTCTTGCCGAGCCCCATGTCCAGGGCCAGGCAGCCGCCGAGGCCGGTGGACTCGAGGAAGCCGAGCCAGGCGAGCGCCTCGGCCTGGTAGGTCCGCAGCGTGCCGACGAAGCCCTCGGGAGACGTCCTGGGCTCGGTCGGGGCCTCGAGGGCCCGCTCGAAGAGGTTGACCGCCCAGCCGCTGCCCTCGAGCTTGATGCCCCCGGCGAGGCTCGAGCCCTCGAGGCCCAACGCGTGGCGCAACATGGCTGCGCCGGTGAGCTGCGTGGTGGACGCCCGCTCGGCGAGGGCGGCGGCCGCCTCGGCCAGGTCGGCGTGGTCGAGCGCCACCCATCGGCCCCGGGAGCGGACCAGGGGCCGGGCCTGGGCCGCGAGGCGGGCGATCTCGGTGGCGTCGAGCTCGACGTCGTCGAAGACGGCCGACCAGCGCACGTTGGCGAGCTGGTGGGCGCCGACCACGGACTCTTGGCCCTCGGAGAAGAGCCGCAGGTAGGGCGTGGGCTTGCGCCGGGAGAGCGTCGGGAGCCGCACCTCGTAGCCGGCGGCCTCGACGGTGGCACCGGTGCGGGCCATCAGCTCCCAGGCCTCGTCCTGGTCGAGGACCACCTGGCCGCGTCGGGGCCCGCCAGGGCGACGGAGCACGGGCAGCAACCGCTCGAGGCGGGCGAGATGGTGCTCGACCTGGCGGCGAGAGGCGTCGGGCGCGGTCACGAGCGCGACCTCGACGGGTACGGGATGGCGGTCGATGCCGGCGGCGAGCACGGACAGCAGCCAGGCGCCGACGTCGTCGGGCGGGGCGAGCTGGAGGATCAGGTGCACGGCCCCCACGGGCGAGGTCACCGGCTTCGCCCACCGCTCGAGTCGGCCGGACAGCTCGCCGCCCGCCTTGGGCGGCGCCTCGAAGCGGCTGCCGTCGAGCCGGGCGAGGAACGTCTCGGCCACATCCGCGCTCGTGCGGGGGTTGGGCGGCGGCGCCGGCACCTCGATGCGGGCGGCGGCCGTGCGGCAGATGGCGTCGACGATGCCGGCCAGCACCCCCTGGGTGACGGCCCGGCCGTCGTTGCGGGCGTCGAGCGGGGCGACCGAGCCCGGCAGGGAACCAGCTAGGTCGTTGAGCACGCGTTCGTCGACGAGCGCCGGGGACCAGCGCACCGAGAACGACCCGGGGCCACGGCCAGCGTTGCGCGTGCTCTTGGACTGGCGCAGCAGGGGCACCATGCGGCCCCGGGCGACGAGGGACACGGCCACGGCGGCCACCCGGGCCAGCCAGCGAACGCTCGGGCCGACGACCGGCTCAGGGTCGGCGTGGAGGGCCACGAGCCAGCCGAGCACGTCGCTCACCGGCGCGGCGAGGGCCTCGGCCTTCGTCTCGTCGAGGAGGGCGACGGGCGCCTGCTCGGTCCAGCCCGTGCCGGGAGCGCCGGCGGCAGCGAGGAGGTCTGTGACCTGGTCGACGGTGGCCGCGGGCGCGTTGTGCCCGCCGCCCCAGGCGACGACTCGGCCCGGAGCCCAGGAGAGCTGCAGGACGGTGGTGCCTGGTTCGAGCACCTCGGGCTCGGCCGAGGACGTCGGCTCGGCCAGCCCGGTGGCGGGCTCCGGACCAGGTTCGATACCCGCGGCCCGATGGCCGACGAGGCCGACGAGGGCTGACGTGTAGCGGGCCAGCTCCTTCTCGAAGTCAGCCACGACCTGGTCCCGTTCGGGCCCCGTCAGGCGACGGACGCCGCGCAGCGAGGTGGTCGTCTCGCTGAGCACCCGGTGCAGCGTCTCCGCCCACGCCTCGGGGTGGGCCTCGAGCAGCGCGACCTGCTCGGGGCTGGCCTCACCGGATGCGGAGAGCACCACCAGGTGCTCCAGCGCCGCGCCGCTGGGGGGCGGGCCCGCCGTGGCGACCGCGCCCTCGAGGTGTCGGGCCCCAGGTGCGCCGCCGGCCGCTCGGCTCTGCGCCGTGGCCGAGCCTGCTGACGCGCCTGGTGTCCCGGGCCCGCCGGGCCCGTCGGCGGTGGGGCGGTCGGCGACCGCGAGGACGCCGCCGTGCTCCTCGTCTCGCCGGGGGCGGTCGGCCTCGGGGGGGATCGCCGTGCTGTGGGTGGTATCGACGTTCGTCTCCGTTCGCGGGAGTGTCGGCACGTGGGGGCGACGACTCGTCCGGGCCCCGCCAGCACCGCTCGGCCCCCGGTGGCGTCCTGCGTGAGTTGCACGACAGGGCACAGGGAGGCCTGCCGTCGAGGATGGAGCACCCGCGCTCCGCTGGGCGCCCGAGCCGACATCCTGCCGCACCCGCACGCCACGTGCCCGGTTCAACCGTCCCCGCCGGGGTGGTGTTCCCCGCGCACTCTACCTCAATAGTAGATCGGCCCGGGTTGCCCGCCGCCGCACACGACGGCGTCGCCCGTGACCGCGGCGCTGCGGGGCGAGGCGAGGAAGGCCACGACCCAGGCCACCTCCTCGGCGTCGACGAGCCGGCGGATGGCGTTCGAGCCGAGGCGGGCCTCTGCGTCGGCCTCGGAGATGCCCTGCGCCTCAGCGACGCGGGCGATCACTGCTGGGGTCGCCTCGGTGCGCGTCAGGCCGGGGTGGACCACGGTCACGTTGATGCCCTTCGGGCCGAGCTCGTCGGCCAGGTTCTTGGTCAATGCGGCCACGGACACGTTGCGCATCGAGCCGATGGCCGAGCCCGTCGTGCGCGCCCCGAGGCCGGAGATGTTCACGATGTGGCCCCACCCCGAGCGGGCCATGAGGGGGGCGACGGCCTGGGCGCAGCGCAGGTAGCCGAGCACCTTCACGTTCATGTCCTCCCAGAACAGCTCGGCGGTGATGTCCGCCAGCTTGGGCGGGGCCGACTGGCCGAGGGGCTTGGCCGCGTTGTTCACGAGGATGTCGACCCCGCCGAGGGCGCCGGCGGCCTGGGCCACCATGGCCTCGACGGACTCGGCCGAGCCGGTGTCGCCCACGACGGGCAGGACCGTCCCGCCCGTCCGGCCCGCCAGTTCCGTCGCCGTCGCCTCGAGCGCCTCAACGCCCCGGGCGGCAACGGCCACTGCACAGCCCTCCTCGGCGAGGACGCGGGCCACCGCCTTGCCGATTCCTCGGCTCCCCCCCGTCACCAAGGCGCGCTTCCCGTTCAGCTGCAGGTCCATGCGCGCGATGCTTGCCGCGACGTTGCCCTGGGGCAACGGATGCCGGCGGAGCCGCCGGGCGAGCGACGAGGCGCGGGGGACGGACGTGGACAGCAGCCAGATCGCCACCGTCGACGAGCTCTTGACGACGACCCGCTCGGTCCGACGGCGGCTCGACCTCGAACGGCCAGTCCCTGACGAGGTCGTGGTCGACTGCCTGCGCCTGGCCCTACAGGCCCCGACCGGGGGCAACGCCCAGAACTGGCGCTGGCTGGTGGTGCGCGACCCGGCGACCCGGCAGGGGCTGGCGGAGCTCTACCGGCGGGCCGGCGGCCTGGCCATCATCGAGGCGGCCCAGCGCGTGGCGGGCAGCGGGCGCGTGGGCGACCGGGTCACGGCCTCCGCCGCCCACCTGGCCGGCAACCTCGAACACGTCCCTGTCCTCGTGGTCCCCTGCATGCTGGGACGGCACCCCGCCGACTACAACGGCCCGGGGATGTGGGACTCGATCCTGCCCGCCATCTGGAGCTTCCAGCTCGCCCTGCGGAGCCGGGGGCTGGGCTCCTGCTACACGACCGTGCACCGGCGGCGGGAGCGGGAGGCCGCTGCGCTCCTGGGGATCCCCTACGACGACGTGACCCAGGTGGCGCTGCTGCCCGTGGCATGGACGACGGGCCGGGGCTTCGGGCCCGCGCCCCGCCGACCACTCGAGGACGTGATGGCCTTCGACCGATGGGACGAGCACCTCACCGAGCGCGTCCCCTGGCACTGAGGCCGCTCCCTCCCTCACAGGCGCGGTGAGGTGGCAGGTTGCGCCACGGAGACCCGCGATCTCCGCGGCCAGATCTGGCGGCCGGCCATGCCCGGGCAGCCGATGGCGCGCAGAACCGCGCGCTGCGCTGCCGCTTCCGGTGGAGGCCGCGGTCAGCGGGCGCTGTCGACCAGGCGCCCACAGCCAGCAGCCCGCGCCCGCTCGCGCCCCGCCCCCCGCCCCCGGTGGTCCGTCGTGCCAGACTGGGTGACCGACGACACTGAGATCGAGGAGGGATCGGTGACCCTGCTGTCGCCCTACCGGGTGCTCGACCTGACCGATGACCGCGGCCAGTTGGCCGGTCACACGCTGGCCATGCTCGGCGCCGAGGTGATCGCCATCGAACCCCCTGGCGGCCAGCGAGCCCGGCACCTGGGCCCCTTCGTCGACGGCGTCCGTGACCCCGAGCGCTCCCTCGACCACTGGGCGTTCAACCGGGGCAAGGCCAGCGTCGTGCTCGACCTCGACACCGACGAGGGCCGGGCCCAGCTGCAGGAACTGGCGGTCGGCGCGGACATCGTCCTCACCGCCGGCCGCCCCGGTGAGGCCGAGGCCCGCGGGTACGGCTACGAGGAGCTGGCCGCACGCAACCCGGCGCTCGTCTACGTGGCCATGACGCCCTTCGGCTTGACCGGCCCGAAGGCGCACTGGGAGGCGACCGACCTGAC
>WHTX01000227.1 GCA_009377505.1 Acidimicrobiia bacterium | reverse complement strand
TGCTCGTCGGGAACGTGGCAACCTCCGTTGACTGTCAACAGATGTTGCCAAGTACCGCGCCAGGGGGGCGTGCCCGGCGAGGCGTGAGAACGGGCTAGACCTCGAGCAGCAGCGTGACCGGGCCGTCGTTCACCAGCTCCACCTCCATGTGCGTGCGGAAGCGGCCGGTCGCCACCACCGCGCCGAGGCGCTCGAGCTCGGCCACGACCGCGTCCACCAGGGGTTCCGCCTGCTCGGGGCGGGCGGCGGCCACGAAGGACGGGCGCCGGCCCCGCTCGGTGTTGCCGTAGAGCGTGAACTGGCTCACCACCAGCAGCTCGCCGCCGCACTCCGCCACCGAGCGGTTCATGGCCCCGGCTTCGTCACGGAACACCCGCAGGTGCCAGAGCTTGCCGGCGAGCTTGGCCGCGGCGGCTCCGTCGTCGCCCTGCGCCACGCCGACCAGCGCGCAGAGCCCGGGGCCGATACGGCCCACCACCTCGGCGCGGCCGTCCTCGGCCACGACGGTCACCGTCGCTCGGCTCACCCGCTGCACCAGCGCTCGCACGGCGGCGCACCGTAGCGCGGCCCACCCGGGCCGGTCCGGCCTGGCACCCTACGCTGTCGAGCCGTGCCCACCCCCGTTGACGACCGTCCGCTGCGGATCGCCTACCTCTGCTATCGGGGCAAGCCCCACGTCGGCGGCCAAGGCGTCTACACCCGCCACCTGACCAAGGCCCTCGTCGACCTCGGCCACCACGTCGAGGTCCTCGGCGGCCAGCCCTACCCCGTCCTCGACGAGCGGGTGCCGCTACGCGAGCTGCCCAGCCTCGACATCTACAACGACCACTACCCCCTACGGTTGCCCGGGGTGTGGGAGCTCAAGTCCTGGCCGGACTGGGTGGAGGTGGGCCAGTTCACCACCGGGGCGTTCCCCGAGCCGCTCGCCTTCTCGCTGCGGGCCTGGCGGGAGCTTCGCTCGCGCCGAGGCGAGTTCGACCTCGTCCATGACAACCAGTGCCTGGGCTACGGCCTCCTGCTGATGGCGCGGGAGGGCATCCCCGTCATCGGGACGATCCACCACCCCATCTCGGTCGACCGCCGTCTCGAGCTGGAGCACGCCCGCAGCCGCTACGAGCGCTTCACCAAGCGGCGCTGGTACGGCTTCACCCGCATGCAGGCCCGGGTGGCGGCGCGCCTCGAGCGGGTCGTGACCGTGTCGGCGAGCTCGTACCGGGACATCGTGGAGGAGTTCGGGGTCGACCCCGGGCGCATGCGGGTGATCCCCGTCGGGGTCGACGTCGATGTCTTCCGGCCCCTGCCCCACGTCGGCGTCGTGCCCGGCCGGCTCATCACCACCGCCTCGGCGGACGTGCCCCTCAAGGGCCTGCGCTTCCTGCTCGAAGCCCTGGCCAAGGCCCGGGTCGAGCAGCCCGGCATCCACCTCGTCATCATCGGGCGCAAGAAGGTGGGCGGCCCCTCGGTTCGGGCCATCGACGAGCTGGGCCTCGGCGAGCACGTCAGCTTCGTGTCGGGGGTGCCCGAGGAGCGGATCATCGAGCTGTACGCCGAGGCCGAGCTGGCCGTCGTGCCCTCGCTCTACGAGGGGTTCTCCCTGCCCGCCATCGAGGCGCAGAGCTGTGGCGTGCCCCTAGTGGCCACCACCGGCGGGGCCATCCCCGAGGTCGTCGGGCGCGACGGCGACACGGCCGTGCTCGTGCCCCCCGGCGACAGCGAGGCCCTGGCCGCGGCCCTGCTCGCCCACCTCGGGCGGCCGGCCGAGCTCCGCGGCGGGCTCGGGGCGCGGGGGCGGCAGCGGGTGGTGCAGAACTGGTCGTGGGCGGTGATGGCCCAGCGCACCGTGGACGAGTACCGGGCCCTGCTCGCCGCGCACGGTGGACCCGATGGCGCTGAGCGTGGCGGGCCCGGGCGTGGCGGGCCCGGGCGTGGCGGGCCCGGCGGCGGGGCAGTGGCGCGGGGGTGGCGGTGCTGACCGCGGACTACGAGCGGCTGGGGCTCGGGCCGGGCGACATGCTGCTCGACATCGGCGCCGGCTTCGGCCGCCATGCCTTCGAGGCCTTCCGCCGGGGCGCCACACCCGTCGCCTGTGACCTCGGTCTCGAAGAACTCGTGTCGTGCCGGGCCACCTTCGCGGCCATGGCTGGCTCGGGCGAGGCGCCGAGCGGGGCGACGGCGGCGGTCGTGCAGGGCTCCACCCTCTCGCTGCCCTTCACCGACGGCGCCTTCGACCGCGTCATCGCCTCGGAGGTGCTCGAGCACGTGGTCGAGGACGGGCCGGCCCTGGGCGAGCTGCACCGCGTTCTTCGCCCCGGCGGCACCCTCGCCGTGACCGTTCCCGCCTGGCTGCCTGAGACGGTGTGCTGGCGCCTCGACGACGATTACCACGCGCCGGTGGCCGTGGGCGGCCACGTGCGCATCTACTCCCGGACCGTGCTGCGGGCGCGGTTGGAGGCGGCCGGGTTCCGCCCCGGACGGAGCCACCACGCCCACGGGCTGCACACCCCCTACTGGTGGCTGCGCTGTGCTGTCGGGGTCGACAAGGGCCCTGAAGACCACCCGCTGGTGCGGGCCTACCACAGGCTGCTCGTCTGGGACATCGCCAAGGGGCCGCGGACCACCCGCCTGGCCGAGCGGGCGCTCAACCCGGTGCTGGGCAAGAGCCTGGTCATGTACGCAACGAAGCCCGTGGGCGAGAGGACCAGCACCCGTGTGGCTGCCTGACCTGGCCGAGGTCGGCCTGGGCGCCGCCGACCTCGGAGCCACCGTGGACGCCATCGCCGCCTGGCAGCTGCCCTCGGGCATGATCCCCTGGTTCCCGGGCGGGCACGCCGACCCCTGGAACCACACCGAGGCAGCGATGGCCCTGCTCGTCGGGGGTCGGAGGGCCGAGGCCGAACGGGCCTACGACTGGCTCGCTTCTCGGCAACGGCCCGACGGCGCCTGGCACCGCTACGAGCTGGCCGACGGCGTGGAGGAGGACAAGCTCGACGCCAACGTGTGCGCCTACCCGGCGACGGGGTTGTGGCACCACTGGCTGTGCGTCGCGGACCGGGGCTTCCTCGAGGCGCACTGGGCCATGCTCGACCGCGCCATCCACTTCGTGCTCGGCCTGCAGACGCCGCGGGGCGAGATCCTCTGGGCCCGCCACGCCGACGGCACACCGTGGCCGTACGCCCTGCTCACCGGCTCGTCCTCCATCAGCCTGAGCCTGCGCTGTGCGCTGGGGGTGGCCGGCGTGCTGGGCCAGGAGCGGCCGGAGTGGGAGCTCGCCCTGGCCCGGCTGGCGCACACCCTCGAGCACGTGCCCGATGCCTTCGCCCCCAAGCACCGCTGGGCCATGGACTGGTACTACCCGGCCCTGGTGGGGGCGCTGCCGGAGGCGGTCGCCCGCGAGCGCCTGGACGCCGGTTGGGACCGCTTCGTGCTCGGCGAAGTAGGCGTGCGCTGCGTGGTCGACCGGGACTGGGTGACGGCGGCGGAGACCTGCGAGTGCGCGCTGGCCTTCCTGCGAGCCGGGGAGCGGGGGCGGGCGTCGGACCTGCTGCGCTGGACATCTCGGCTGCGGGACGCGAGCGGCCACTACTTCACCGGGCTGGCCCTGCCCGAGGACGTCCACTTCCCCGAGGAAGAGCGCACCACCTACACGGGGGCGGCGGTGGTGCTGTGCGCCGACGCGCTGGCGGGGGCGAGCCCGGCGGCAGGGTTGTTCGTGGACGCCTCGGTGGTGCCAGCCGCGGTCGGCCTCGACGAGGCGGCGGCCCGTGGGGAGGAGGTAGACGTCCCCCAGGCTCAGGCTGCAAGGGGCGTCTAGGCGCGCGTCGGGCCCCGGCCGGACAGGCGCCGAGGCCGGACAGGCGCCGAGGCCGGTCGGGGCCGTGGCCGGTCGGGGGCGGGTGCGCTACGACCCGCTGGCCGGCAACGAGCGCACCCGGACCGCCCAATGAGCCGAGCGCCCAACGACGCGGGTGCGGCTGTGAGCGCTGGCCGGCAACGAGCGCACCCGGACCACCGCCCGATCCCGCCCGGCGGGCGCGGCGGCCGGTCAGGCGCGGCGACGAGGCCGATCGGGCGCCGGGGTGCACTACGACCCGCTGGCCGGCAACAAGCGCACCCGGACCGCCCAATGAGCCGAGCGCCCAACGACGCGGGTGCGTCTGTGACCGGTGGCCGGCAACGAGCGCACCCCGACCGCCGCCCGATCCGGCCTGGCGCGACCACGCCCTCACCCGCCGCTCCGCGGCCGCCACGCCCTCGCCCGCCGCCTGCCGCTCTGCGGCGCAGACGTAGGGTGCGGGCGCATGGCCGACCTCCTGCGCCACCGTCCGAGCGGGCCCCGGCGGCTCCGCCGGCTCCTCGCCGCCGACCTGCCTGTGCTCGCCCCCGGCGCCTACGACGCGCTCTCGGCCCGCCTCGTCGAGCAGGCCGGGTTCGACGTGGTCTACATGACGGGGTTCGGCACGTCGGCAGGCCTGCTGGGACGCGCTGACGTGGGGCTCTTGGGCCTGGCCGAGATGGTCGACAACGTCCGCCGCATCGTCGCCGCCGTCGACGTGCCCGTCATCGCCGACGCCGACACGGGCTACGGCAACCCGCTCAACGTCGTGCGCACCGTGCAGGAGTACGAACAGGCCGGCGTGGCCGGGCTCCACCTCGAGGACCAGGTGATGCCCAAGCGCTGCGGGCACATGAGCGGCAAGGCCGTGGTCCCCGCGGCCGAGATGGTGGCCAAGGTCGAGGCCGCAGCCGCCGCCCGACGCGACCCCGACCTCGTGCTCATCGCTCGCACGGACGCCCGTGCGGTCGAGGGCGTGGACGCGGCCCTGGAGCGGGCCCGGGCCTACCGGGAGGCAGGGGCCGACGTGCTGTTCGTGGAGGCGTTGGAGGGCGAAGCGGAGATCGAGCTCGTGGCCCGGGAGCTGGCCGACGTCCCCCTGCTCTTCAACTGGGCCGAAGGGGGGCGCACACCGCCCCTGCCCCACGACCGCCTGCGCGAGCTCGGCTACGCGCTGGTGATCATGCCCCTCAGCACGCTCCTGGCCGCGACCACGGCCATGCGCTCGGCGCTGGCGGCCATCCGGGACGCGGGGACCCCGGGGCCGATCCTCGGGGACATCACCGGCTTCGACGAGTTCCTCGACCTCATCGGCCTGCCCGAGGTCCGCAGCCTCGAGGCCCGCTTCGGCGTGCCCCTCCCGTCCGACGTCGCCTGAGCCCGGGCGCCACCCCCGCCACCTCGCCCGCTCTCGGTCTCAGCCGACCCTGGGGTTCAGGGGCGCCGAACCGATGACGTCAGCTGCCTCCAGCGCGGCCAGCTCCCCGGCGGAGAGGCCGAGCACCCCGCCCAGCACCTCCTGGTTGTGCTCGCCGAAGTACGGAGCGTGACGGCGCAGCGTCGGGTTGGCCTCCACGAACCGCCACGCCGGCCCGAACTGGCGGTAGCGGTGCATGCCCCGGTGGGGCAGGTAGACCCAGAAGCCCCGCCGCAACAGGTGGGGGTCGTCGAGCACGGCCCCCGTGTCGAGCACGCGCCCGGCAGGCACCCCCGCGGCCTGCAACTCCTCCATGGCCTCCTGGGCCCCCCGCCCCCGGGCCCACCCGCCCAACAGGTCGTCGAGCTCGTCGTGGCGGGCCACACGCTCGTCGACGGCGAGAGCGGCGAGGTCGGCGCGGCCGAGCACCCCGGCGAGGACCGCCCAGTCGGCGTCGTCCCGGCAGGACACCACCAGCCACTGCTCGTCGCGGCCCTCGCCCAGCTCGGTCACGGAGTCCTGGGCGCGGTAGCAACCCTGGGGCACGAACCGCGGGCTGCGGTTGCCGTGGTGCGTCGGCGCCTCGCCACGCAGGGACGCAGCCACGAAGGCCTCGCCGGCCATCGACGCGCCGGTCTCCCGCTGGGCGAGGTCGACGACCGCGCCCTCGCCCGTGCGCCGGCGGCGGATCAGGCCCAGCGTCACCGCCGCGACCGCGGCCAGCCCGGCCACCGGGTCGCCGTAGGAGATGCCCGTCTTGAAGGGCTCCTCGTCGCCGTAGCCGGTGAGGGACACGAGGCCCGACATCAGCTCGATCACCGGCCCGAAGCCCACGTAGCCGGCATCGGGCCCCTCCTTGCCGAACGCGGCCATGCTCACCACGACCAGCTCGGGCCTCGCCGCCCTCAGCACGTCCCAGCCCAGGCCAAGCTTGTCGAGCACGTCGGCGCGGTAGTTCTCGATGAGGACGTCGGCGTGGGCCACGAGCCCGAGGAACAGCTCGCGACCCCGGGCCTGGGCGAGGTCGAGCGTGACCGACTTCTTGTCCCGGTTGTAGCCGTTGAAGTAGTAGCTCGTGTTCCAGGGGTCGAGCACGTTCTCCTGAGGGAGCAGGGTGCGGATGTTGTCCCAGGCGGACGGCGACTCGACCTTCCAGACCTCGGCGCCCATCTCGGCCAGGCGCATGGTGGCGAAGGGCCCGGCCCACATCATCGTCAGGTCGATGACCCGCACGCCCTCGAGGGGGAGCCGCTTCATCGGGCCACCGCCGACCATTCGTCCAGCACCGACGCTGTGTCCGCCCCGGGGGCGGACAGCTCCCCCACCCGCCATCCGTAGCCGGGGAAGGGCCGGCCGGGCACGTGGGCCACGCCGCCCGGGGTGGCCACGGCGTCGAAGAAGCCCCGCTCGGCGAGCCCGGCGCTGGCCAGCAGGTCGCCCGGGCGGACCGCCACCCCCAGGGGCACCTTGTTGGCCGGGCCCAGCTCGAGGACCTCGGCCATCGTCTTCTCGGCGAAGAACACGTACAGCTTGGGGATCAGCTCCTCGTCGTGCTCGACGCGTTGGAGGGGGTCACGGAAGCGCTGGTCGTCGAGGTCGGGGTCGTCGAGGAGGGCGAAGAGCGCCGGGATCTGGCGCTCGAGGCAGAAGACGCCCGCCCAGCCGTCCTTGCAGGGGTAGATGCCCCATACGGCGCGGATGTGGTTGCCCATGCGGAGCTGGACGGGCTCGCCGTAGGAGGTGCCGGCGCAGTACAGCTCGAGCATGCCCGCGGCGCACTCCTGCAGGGAGATGTCGACCCAGTCGCCCTCGCCGTGCACCAGGGCCCCGAAGTAGGCGACCATGGCCGCCGAGGCGGCGTTCAGGCCACCGAGGTACTGGGCCTGGCTCCCCCCGGTGAGGAGGGGCGCACGGCTGATGTCCCCGGTGAGGGACATGATCCCGCCCATGGCGAAACTGACGGCGTTGGTGGCCTGGTACTGGGCGTAGGGGCCGGTCTGGCCGAACGGCGTGACGGAGACGACGACCAGCGGGGGCCGGTCACGGCGGAGGTCCTCGGGGGCGCAGCCCAGGCTGGCCAGGGAGCCCGGCGCCCGGTCCTCCACCACGATGTCGGCCTCGAGGGCGAGCTGGCGCAGTTCCGTCGATTCGACGTCGATTCGGCGCTTCCCGGGGAGCAGGTAGACGACCTCGTCGTCGGTGAGGGGCACGGCGCCCGAGCCCTCGGTCCGCACGACGTCGGCGCCGAAGCCGGCCAGCCACCGCCCGGCGAAGGCGGCCGGGATCCCCCCGCCCACCTCCAGTACTCGCACGCCCTGCAGAGGCAGGTCCATGGCGGCGGACACTACTCACGGCCCGCCGCCCCGGCCGGCCGTCGCACCTACGCCGGCCGTAGCGCATCTGCCGGGGGCAGGCGGGCGGCCCTGCTGGCCGGGGAGATGCCCGCCACCATCCCTACCAGGACCGCGGCACCCAGGCCGGCCAGGGCGACGGAGGGCGGCAGGTCCACCACCATCCCCCGGGCTCGGGCCCAGCCCACGGTCACCGCCGCCCCGAGGGCCACGCCGCCCGCCCCGCCCAGCACCGACAGCAACGCCGCCTCGGTGAGGAACTGGAGCCGGACGTGCCGCCGGCTGGCCCCGAGCGCCCGGCGCAGGCCGATCTCCCCTCGCCGCTCCAGCACGGTCACGACCATGACGTTGGCGATGCCGATCCCGCCGACCAGCAGCGCCACGGCCCCGAGGCCCAGCAACAGGGCCTGGAGGTTCTCGTCCACCGCCTCCTTGGCCGCCAGCGCGTCAGAGGGGTTGGAGACCTCGACCTCGTTGGGGGCCAAGGGGGCGGCCGTCGCCGCCAGGACCCCGCGCACGGCATCGGTCGCCCCCGGTTCGGTGCGCACGTGGACGGTGTCGGGCGAACGGCTCGTGCCGAAGAGCGCCTCGGCCACGTCGTAGCCGATGAAGACCGACGAGTCGAGCCCGCCGAGCAGCGGGACGGGGTCGAGGATCCCGACCACCGTGAACCAGGTGCCACCGAGCCACACCATCGCCCCGTCGCTGACGTCGTCGATCCCGAGGCGCTCGGCTGCGCCCGCCCCGAGCACCACGGCCGGCACCTGGCCGGTGGCCTCGTCGAGGAAGCGCCCGTCGCGCACCGTAGCCCCCACGGTGTCGGCGAGGTCGACGTCGGCGGCCACCACGGACAGCCCGCCGGTCTCGCCCTCGGGCACCACGTCGGTGCGCCGCACCGTCTCGCCCACCGATGTCAGCCCCGAAGCCGCCTGCACGGGCGCGATGCGACGGATCATGTCCGACGCCTCGGCCGGCAGGGTGGCGTCCTCGCCGAAGAAGGACTGGCCGGCCCGGACCTGGAGGCGGTTGGTGCCCAGCTCGTCGAGCTCGGCCAGCAGGTCAGCCCGGCTCGACGCCGAGATGCCGGTCACGGCGACCAGGGCGGCGATGCCG